>DYKZ01000210.1 GCA_020722345.1 Anaerolinea thermophila
TCCTTTGTGACCTTCGTGGTTAAAGGTTTTTCTCTTCCGGCTTGTCCGGGTTAGGAAAACGAACTCCCGAAGACAACCTTCGGGAGTTCTCTTAATGCTTTCGGAGCGCCTGCCACGCGCCCACCCAGGGCGTCCCCAGGCGGTGCCCGGGCGGGACCGTGATCCTGCTCAGCCGCCCGGCGGCCTGGGAGGCGGCTGCGGCCACCGCGGCCCAATCGTCTGCCAGGAGGGCGGATCTCATCCTCCCGGCGACCTGACCGGCCCAATCCCACTCCAGGCGGAATTTGTCGGCTTTCACCCAGTAGCCGCGTTTCTCCCAGGCGGCCACCGATTCGTCTATCGTGGCGGCAATGGCTTCCAGCGCCAGGACAATGAAGGCTGCCAGATCGCGCGCTTCGGCTCCGGGTTCGGTCTGGAGCGCCAGTTGGCGCACAGCGAGTACCACTGCTTTCGTGAGGCGGGTGCGTTCCTTCCCAACGCTGTCGGCGTTGATGATGCGGCTCATGGTTTCTCCTGGGATAAAAATCGCCCTGTTCTGCAGGGGCTGGCAGCGATTATACCCTGTATGCAAGAGATTAACGGGGCCGGGGTTTTTATTGACTAGCCTTTTCCTCTCGACTATAATTCCGCCGCTGTACTGCAAGCCGCCGACTTTCATCCGGGGAAGTGCTGGAACTGGCAGACAGGCATGACTTAGGATCATGTGCCGCAAGGCGTAGGGGTTCAAGTCCCCTCTTCCCCACCTGCACAGGGAGACCCCTGTGACACCCGAACAGGGAGACCCCTGTGACACCCGAACAGGAATTTCCCTGTGACCATAAAGGCAAGGAAACGCATTGAAAATCGAAACCCAACTCCGTGACGACCACCAGGCAACCCTGGTTGTGACCCTCGAACAGGCGCAGATGGAAAGCGCCAAGCGCCGCGCCGCCCGCAAGATTTCGGAGCGCCGCTCGGTGCCCGGCTTCCGCCCGGGCAAAGCGCCCTACGAGATTGCCTTGCGCACCTTCGGCGAAGGCGCGATCATAGAAGAAGCGGTGGACTTGCTGCTGGACGAAGTCTATCCCCAAGCGCTGGAGGAAGCCAAGATCGACCCCGCCGCTTCCGGCTCGCTGGAGAAGATGGACAACCTGGACAAGGATCCGGTCTTCACCTTTACCGTGCCGCTGGTCCCCGAGGTGGACCTGGGCGATTACCGCGCCGTGCGCGTCCCCTACGAGTGGCAGGCGCCCGGCGAGGCCGAGGTTGACAAGGCGCTGGAAGACATGCGCCTGATGTATGCCAAGACCGAAACGGTCGAGCGCCCCATCCAGATGGGTGATTTCGTGCTGCTGGACCTGAAAGGCGTAAAAGCCAAAGCCGCCGAGGGCGAGGCGCCGGTCATCGAGCGCACCAACCTGCCGGTGTTCGTCCGCAAGCCGGCCAAGGCCGACGAGTGGCCGTTCGAGGGGTTCGCCGCCGAACTGGTCGGCGCAGCCCCGGGCGAGACGAAGGTCTTTACGCACAAATTTCCCAAGAATCATGAAAACGAGGCCCTGAAAGGCCAGACGATCAGGTTCGAAGCCGCCATCCGCATGGTGCGCGGCTCCACGCTGCCCGCCCTGGACGACGAGTTTGCCAAGCAAGTCGGCCCGTTCGAAAACCTGCAAGCCCTGCGCGAGGCCGTCAAAGCCGATCTGGCTTCGAAGTCGAAAACCGAATACGACGACGAGTTCTTCGACAAGGTCTTGGAGGCCATCAAAGCCGGCGCGGTCATCAAGTATGCCCCGCAGACTCTCGACCACGAAGTGGAACACGTGATGGAAGACATCAAGTCGTGGCTGGCGGCGCAGAACATGGACCTGACGGCCTATCTCAAGTCACGCGAGATGGATGAAGAGAAATTCAAAGCCGAGGAGGCCCGCCCGGCGGCAATCAGGCGCCTCGAGCGCACCCTGCTGCTGGAGGAACTTTCCAACGCCGAGAAGATTGAAATCGGCAAAGAGGAACTCAAATCGTCCTTCAATAACCTGCTCTACGAGATGAGCGGCAGCGAGGAAATGCAGAAATACCTGAGCGGCAAGACCAAATTGCCTAAGCAGATGGCGGAAGCGCTGACCTTCGAGTCGGCCAGCCGCGCCTACGTGCGCCAGACGCTCGAACGGATCAAACTGATCGCTTCCGGGAACGCCCCCGAACTCCCGGCCGAAGCCGCCGCAGAAGGAGAGGCAGGCGAGAAGAAACCCGCCCGAAAAAGCGCGGCAGCGAAGAAAGCCTCCAGCGGAAAGAAAGCCGCTTCCACCGCCGCAGGCTCCAGGTCCGGGAGCGGAGCGAAGAAGGCTTCCGGCAGTAAAGCCAAGTAACTTTCCTGTTTTTCAACTACGGAGACCCCATGTCCATTCCCAATTTCAAGAATGTCGTTCCGATGGTAATCGAATCCTCGGGCCGCGGCGAACGCGCCTACGACATCTACTCGCTCCTGCTCAAGGAGCGCATCATCTTCGTCGGCACGCCGATTGACGACCAGGTGGCCAACGTGATTGTGGCCCAACTCCTTTTCCTGAACCGCGAAGACCCGGAGAAGGAAATCCAGATGTACATCAACTCGCCGGGCGGCGTCATCTACTCCGGGCTGGCGATTTACGACACGATGCAGATGATCTCCAACCCGATCAGCACCGTGGCCGTGGGCGTGACCGCCTCGTTCGGGACCGTGCTGCTGACCGCCGGTACGAAGGGCCGCCGCTACGCCCTGCCCAATGCCACCATCCATCTGCACCAGCCGCTTGGCGGCGCGCAGGGACAGGCCACCGACATCGAGATCCAGACCAAGCAGATCCTGCGCCTGCGCACCCTGCTGAACGACATCCTGGTAAAACACACCGGCCAGCCGCTGGAGACCATCAAGCGCGACACCGACCGCGATTTCTACCTGACTGCCCCCGAGGCGGTCCAGTACGGTATTGTGGACCAGGTGCTGGAGATGCCGGAGAAGAGTCGGTAGTCGTTAGTCATTAGTCGTTAGTC
>DYKZ01000046.1:0-5836 GCA_020722345.1 Anaerolinea thermophila
TATCCATATACACAGTGCCCCCAAGCGGACTCGAACCGCTGTTTGGGCCTTGAGAGGGCCCCGTCCTGGGCCGCTAGACGATGGGGGCGACATCGAATGCGGGCGAGATTTTATCACAGTTTTACAAATCGTCAATCAAAAAGACATGGATCTCCCTCGGCCCGTGGACGCCGATGGTGAGCGCCATTTCGATGTCTGCCGTGCGGCTGGGACCGGTGACGAGGACACCTGCCGCAGCGGCGCGGACCTCGGGCCTGCCCAACGCGTCGGCCACGGTGGGCAGCAGGTCAGACGCTTTCAGGATGGCGGCGTGGACTTCCGTCAGCAGGGAGGCTGTCAGGGTTTCGCCCGCCCCGCTGACGAGCGCCACCGACCCGGTCTCGGCAATGCCGCACAGGGAGCCGGTCACACCCCAGCGGATGGAGGGGTCGGGTTCGCGCAAGGCGGGGAGGCCCTTCACGTAGCGGGCGGCGAAGTCATCCACAACCACGCGGTCGGCGCCTTTCGAGTGCAGAAACTCGGTCAGTCTTTCGGGCAGTTCCGCTTCCATAACGCGATATACATGCCCGCCAAGCGCCGTCAGTTCTTGGGTGAATTGAGCAATCAAGGCTTCGGTACTTGGGGATTGGGCAATCAGGGGCCGAGATGAGCCCATATTCCTAATCACCTGATCCCTAATTACCTGATTCCCAATCACCTGCTTTATTTCTTTCCACCGCGCCCGGAATGGACGCACCGCCAGCCGCGGGAAGTCTTTGCTGTAGCCCCATCCGGTCCAGGCGGGGAGGCGCATGTAGGCGCGGCGCGGGGAGTAGAAGCGGCTGAAGAGGCCGCCCAAAGTCTGGAAAACGGCGAACAGGCTCGAGGTCCCGGCGGCGAGACGGAAGCCGCGCAGGCCGAGTTTGACGGGCGCGGGCAGACCGTTCCCTTCCGGACCGTGATCCGGCGTCTCGCCGGCCCGGACGCGCAGCAGCAGCCCCGGCAGGTCAATGTCCACCGGGCAGGCCTCCTTGCACGCCCCGCACAGGGACGAGGCCTGGGCCAGTTGGCCGAAGTTCTCGTAGCCGAACAACCCCGGCGAGACGACCGACCCGACCGGCCCGGTGTAGGGCGGGTTGGCGCCGTCGCGGCCGAGGTAGGCGTGGCCGCCGGTCTCGCGGAAGACGGGGCAGGCGTTCAGGCAGGCGCCGCAGCGGATACAGAGCAGGATGTCGGAGAGCGGCGAGGCGCGCAGGGCGGAGCGCCCGTTGTCCACCAGGATGATGTGGCGGGTTTGGTTGGGGAGCGGACGGTTGATGAGGCTGGTATAGACGCTGAGTTTCTGACCGGTAGCAGAACGAGGCAGGAGCGAGAGGACGAGCGCCAGGTCGTCCATGGAGGGGACGAGGCGTTCGATACCCATCAGCGCCACGTGGACGGGCGGCAGCGTGGTGCACATGCGCCCGTTGCCTTCGTTGGTGACGATGGCCAGTGTGCCGGTTGCGGCCACGCCGACGTTGACGCCCGAGACGCCGATGTTGGCAGTCAGGAAGATTTCGCGCAGAACGCGGCGAGCGGTCTGGGTGAGGGTGGGGATGTCGTCGGTGTAGGGGATGCCGAGTTTCTCGTGGAAGAGTTCGCCAACCTGTTCGCGCCGCAGGTGCACGGCGGGGGTGATGATATGACTGGGGTGTTCGCCGCGCAGTTGGACGATGTATTCGCCCAAGTCGGTCTCCATCACGCGGAGTCCAGCCGCTTCGAGAGCGTGGTTGAAGTTGAGTTCCTCAGAGACCATGGACTTGGCTTTGGCAACCAATAATGGGGAGGCGGAGAAATGCGGATTTTTTGTTTTTTGCGTTTCAGCAATCTCAAGGAAAATGCGTATCGCCTCGTCCGCATTCGCCGCGCGGTGGACAATGATGCCGTTGGCGGTCAGTTGTCCGATGAAGTGCGCCAGATACCGGTCTAGATTGGCGACTACATCGGCTTTGACGGCATGCAGGCGCTGACGGCGTTCTTCGTGGTCGGACAGGGTCTCCAAGGCGGCCAGCCGGCCGGCGGTGCGGCGACGGGCGTTGTTGTCCAGCGCGATTTGCAAGTTTTTGTCAGCAATGGACTGGCGGATGCGGGCGCGGAATTGGTTGCTCATGCCGACCCCTTCTGGTTCGCCAACACTTCGGCAATGTGCATCACACGCTGGGGTTTGCCCTGCCTTGTCAGCCCGCCCTGGATGTGCATCAGGCAACCTGTGTCGGCTACCACCAATGTGGGAGATTCGGTCTTTTCGAGGTTGGCGATCTTGCGCTTCAGGAGTTCCGCCGAGAGTTCGGGGTGCTCCACCGAGAAGACGCCGCCGAAGCCGCAGCAGTCCTCCCGCTCGGGGAGTTCCACGATCTCGGCGTCTCTGACCGCAGCCAGAAGGGCGCGCGGCTGCCGGTCCACGCCCAGGCCGCGCAGGAGGTGGCAGGACGGGTGATAGGTCAGGCGTCCGGGCCAGGAAGATCCTAAGTCGGTCACGCCGCGCACATCCACCAGGTACTCGGTGAATTCGTACGTCCGCGCCGCCAGGGATTGCGCCCGCGCCAGCCAATGCGGATCGTCCTTGAATAGTTCGAGATAGCCGTGTCGCACCATTGCCGCGCACGAGCCGGAGGGGATGATGATGTCGCCGCGGGTTTTCTCGAAGACCTGGATGGTGCGGCAGGCCATCGGTCGGGCTTCGGAGCGCAGGCCGGCATTGAACGCCGGTTGGCCGCAGCACGTCTGCGCGGCGGGGAAGTCCACCCGCACGCCGGCGCGGTTCAGCACGCGCACCACCGCCTCGCCAACATGCGGGAAGAAGGAATCGACCAGGCAGGTAACGAAAAGTTGGACAGTATCGGGCATGGTTTCTCCACCGAGATTTTACTTCACAAACCTGTGAATTCCGACCCGGATGTGTGCTTTTTTTGGTATGATTGCACTTTTGGAAGGACTTTATGATGACAAATTTTCTCACCACCCCCCCCAACCATTTTGACCTGCCGCGCCGCATCCGGCGGCTGGGCGAACTCGCCTACAACTTGTGGTGGACCTGGAACCCTTACGCCCAGCGCCTGTTCAACCGCATTGACAATGAACTATGGGAACGGCTGAACCACAACCCCCTGCTCTTCCTGCGGCAGGTGGGGCGGATGGAGATCAACGCCGCCGCCCAGAACCAGTATTATCTCGAACTGTATGAGCGCGTTTTCTCCGATTTCGACGAATACTTGAAAGCCGCGGCTACTTGGTGCTCCCACACCTACAACGACCGCTGCAAGAAATTGACCGCCTACTTCTCGATGGAATTCGGCCTGCACGAGACAATCCCCATCTACTCAGGCGGCCTGGGCGTGCTGGCCGGCGACCACCTGAAAGAAGCCTCCGACCTCGGCCTGCCGCTGGTGGGCATCGGCCTGATGTACGCCGAAGGGTACTTCTCCCAGCGCATCTCGGAAGACGGCTGGCAGGAGGCCATCAACCAGCCGCTCAACTTCGACGACCTGCCGGTGCTGCCGGTGCTGGATAAGGAAGGTAACCTGGTCAAGATCACGGTCAACTTCCCGGACCGGTCGGTCAATGCCTGCATCTGGGAACTGCGCGTCGGGCGCGTCCCGCTCTACCTGCTCGACACCGACCTGGACGAGAACACGCCCAATGACCGCAAACTTACGGCCCGCCTCTACTGGAGCGACATTGACCTGCGCATCGCCCAGGAAGTGCTGCTCGGCGTCGGCGGCGTGCGCGCCCTGCGGAAACTTGGCTACACCCCCTCCGTCTGGCACATGAACGAGGGACACGCCGCTTTCCTGACCCTGGAACGGGCGCGCGAACTCGTCGCGGAGGGCGTCCCGTTCGAGAAGGCCATCCAGAAAATCAGGAAGAACAACGTCTTCACCACCCACACGCCCGTCCCGGCGGGCAACGACGAATTCCCGCTCTGGCTGATAGACAAGAATCTCTCCAACTACTGGGGCGAACTAGGCATTAGCCGCGACCAGTTCGTGGACCTGGCGCGCGGCAAGCAGGCCTGGGGCGAGACCTTCAGTATGCCCATCCTGGCTCTGAAATTGTCTGAAGGCCGGAATGCCGTCTCCGAACTGCATGGACGCGTCAGCCGCCGCATGTGGCAGTTCTTGTGGCCGGACGAGGACGTGGAAGATGTGCCGATCACCTCCATCACCAATGGCGTCCACACGCCCACCTGGCTGGCGCGCCGGATGCGTGTCCTGTTTGACAAATACCTGGGCGAAGATTGGCTGGAACGCCTCGATGACCCGGCTGTTTGGAGCAAAGCGGAGCACATCCCGGATGATGAACTATGGGCAGTGCGAATGCACCTCAAGCGCAAACTGGCCTTCTACGCCCTCGAGCGCACGCGCCAGCGCTGGATGAAAGGCGGCTACCACCCCATCCAGGCTATCGCTTCCGGCGCCATGCTCGATCCCTACGTGCTCACCATCGGCTTTGCCCGCCGCTTTGCCACCTATAAGCGCGCCAACCTGGTCTTCAGTGACCTGGAGCGATTGCTGAGTCTGATCAATCAGCCGAACTACCCGGTGCAGATCATCTTTGCCGGCAAGGCCCACCCTGCCGACGAACCCGGCAAACTGCTCATCCAGGAGGTTTACCGCATCGTCAAACGCGCCGAGAATGGCGGGCGGCTGGTCTTCCTGGAAGACTACGACATGAACCTGGCGCGTTACCTCGTCCAGGGTGTGGACGTGTGGATGAACAACCCGCGCCGCCCCAACGAAGCCTCCGGGACCTCGGGCATGAAAGCCGCCATGAACGGCGTGCTCAACTTCTCGGTGCTGGACGGCTGGTGGCGCGAAGCCTACAACGGTTCCAACGGCTGGGCAATCGGCGAAGACGCGGATCTTGATTCTGATATCCAGGACGAGTCGGATGCTGCCAGCCTGTACGAGGTGCTGGAAAAGGAGATCATCCCGTTGTACTATACCGGCCGCAATGCAGAGAATATTCCCCTCGGCTGGGTCGCCAAGATCAAAGAGTCCCTGCGCACAGTGACGCCGCAGTTCAGCACCCGGCGCATGGTCAAGGAATACGTCGAGAGGCTCTATCTTCCGGCAAGCAAATAACCTGATTTTCGGAGACCTGTCTAAAGCGCCTGTTTTGGCAAATGTAGCGGCGAGATTGTATCTCGCCCTACTTTTTTAGACAGCCCATGTTTTTGGAGGTCAAATGTTCGATGTCTTTCTCTCCCCCGCTGCGTGGCTCGGCGCCCTGGTCATTTTTGCCCTGCGCGTCGGCGACATGAGCCTCGACACCCTGCGCCTGCTGTTTGTGGTGCGCGGCAGGAAAGGGGTCGCCTGGATGCTCGGCTTCTGCCAATCGGTCATCTTCGTCATTGCCATCACCTCCGTACTGCAAAACCTGGACAACCCCCTGAACATCATCGGCTACGCGGCCGGGTTTGCCACCGGCAACGTTGTCGGCATGTTGATCGAGGAACGGCTGGCCATCGGGCATGTCAAAGTGAGCATCGTCAGTTCGGGACGCGGCCCGGCCCTGTCCCAGGCGCTGCGCGAGGCCGGCTTTGCCGTCACCGAGATCCCGGCGCGCGGCAAGGACGGCATGGTCAGCATGTTGAGCGTATCCGTCAAACGCAAGGATGTCGCCAGGGTGGAGGGGATTGTCCGCGAGATGGACGTTGAGGCCTTTGTCATCGCCGAAGATGTGCGCCCCCTGCGGCGCGGCTTCTGGCGAGCATGATTGCCCACAGATTTAAGCCAATTGCGTAGTGTCAAGCCTCATAAAGTCGTATACCTGAACCTTAACAAAAGTCTTGAAAAGTCGTAGCCGCAACCTGCCA
>DYKZ01000046.1:5936-10844 GCA_020722345.1 Anaerolinea thermophila
GGCGTGGATCGCGCCGCGCTTCGATGCAGCCATCGTCCACATCAGGGTCGCATTTTGCGCCGCCGCTGGATAAATCGTCGCAGCCGCGTCCCATCGTTCTCAGCGGGGAGCCGAAGCGTCGCCGGCGGGTTATCCCGATCCCGTTGGCGAAAACTACCCAATCACGAAATTGTCAATCAACCTGGTCTTCCCTACAAACACCGCCATCGAGAGCAGGGACTTGCCGGTCACGGTCTCCAATTCTTCCAGCGTATCGTAGTCGGCGCAGGAGACGTATTGCAGGCGCGCCAGCGGCTCGGCGGTGATGGTCTCGGCCATGATGCGGCGCAAAACATCCGCCTCCCGCTCCCCCTGCTCATGGGCCGCCTTCGCCGCGCTCAGGGCGCGGAACAGGACTGTCGCCGCTTTGCGTTCCTGCGGGTTCAGATAGGTGTTCCGGCTGGACATGGCCAGCCCGTCCGCTTCGCGCACCGTCGGGCAGACGACAATCTCGATGGGGAAATCCAGGTCGCGCGTCATGCGCCGGATGACGGCTGCCTGCTGGGCATCCTTCTGCCCAAAATAAGCCTTCTGTGGCGCGACGGCGTTGAATAGTTTGGCGACGACGGTCGTCACGCCGCGGAAGTGACCCGGTCGCTGCGCCCCCTCCAGCGGGGCGGTCAGCCCCTCGACCGTGACCCAGGTCTGGAAACCGGGCGGGTACATGACCTCGGGCGTGGGCGTCCAGACCAGGTCCACGCCGGCGGCCTCGAGCAGGGACAGGTCGCGCGGCAGGTCGCGCGGGTATTTGGCCAGGTCCTCGTTCGGTCCGAACTGCGCGGGGTTGACGAAGATGCTGGCAACCACACTGGCGCATTCGGCGCGGGCGCGTTCAACCAGTGAAATGTGCCCGGCGTGCAGGTAACCCATGGTGGGGACGAAGCCCGCCGGTCCGGGCAGGAGCGCACGGGCGGCGCGTAGTTCTTCGAGGGTAATGATAGTTTGCATGACAGTCCGAATCTCCTACTTGACAATTGTCTGAACAGCATTACACTAATGATAACAAACTTTACGGGAAAAGGAGACTAAAAATGCCCGCTCTCAATCGTGTCCAGTTAATCGGCCGTCTCGGCAGGGAACCCGAAAGCAAGTTCACGCCTACCGGGAAGAAGGTGGCGCACTTCAGCCTGGCTGTCAGCAACCGCTGGAAGGACGCCGATGGGAAAATGAAGGAATACACCGAATGGGTCAACATCGAAGCCTGGGGACGACTGGGTGAAATCTGCCAGCAGTACTTGCACAAGGGTAGTCTCATCTACCTCGAAGGCCGCCTGAAGACCGATAAGTACGAGGACAAGGGCGAGACCAAGTATTACACCAAGGTGGTGGCCTTGCTAATGCAGATGCTGGACCGAAAGCCGGAAGAGGAACCGGTTGCCACCGTAGAGGAGGAACAGGCGGAATACGAGGCTTAAAAAGTTAAGCGCAAAACGTCAAAGAGTAAAAAGCAAAGGCGCGTCGGCAGTTATGTCGGCGCGCCTTTTACGCATTACGCATTACGCATTACGCATTACGCTTTGCGGGTTATTCCAACTTCTCCAACTCATCCACCAGTTTCGACAGCACGTCGAAGCCGCCCTGCCAGAAGGCTTCGGAGCGGATGTCTATGCCGGCCTCGGCGCAAATCCTGGCCGGGGCTTCTGAGCCGCCCGCCGAGAGAATCTTGACGTAGCGCGGCTTGAAGGCCTCGCCCTCAGCCTTGTACTGCTGGTAGAGCGCCAGGACGAGCAGTTGCCCGAAAGCATAGGCATAGACGTAGAAGGGCGTGTGGTAGATGTGCGGGATGGAGACCCACTCCCACTTGAACTCGTCCCCCACTTCCACGGCATCGCCAAACTGCTCTTTCAGGTTCTCCAGGTAAGCCGCGGCCAGTTCATCTACCGAGGCATTGTTCTGGATCATCTCGTGCGCCTGCTTCTCGAAGAGGGCGAAGAATGCCTGGCGCATGATGGTGGCGTAGGAATCGTCAATCTGGCGGAAGAGGAGGTCGCGGCGGACGGCCTCGTCGGTCTCGGCGGCGAGCAGTTTGTCAATGAGCATCATCTCGCCAAAGGTGGAGGCAGTCTCTGCCAGCGGCAGGGAGGAGTGGAAGGTGAAGACGCTGTGGTGTTCGGCCATCATCGAGTGGATGGCATGGCCAAGTTCGTGCGCCATGGTGGCAACATCTTCGGCGCGGCCCTGGTAGTTGAGTTTGACCCATGGCGTCATGCCCGGCACAACGCTGGCGCAGAAGGCGCCGCTCTGCTTGCCCTTGCGCACTTCGCTGTCCATGTGGTTTTCGTCGAAGACGCGGCGGGCTTTGGAGCCAAAGTCCGGGTGGAAAGATGAGAAGGACTCAAGCACCATTTCGGCGGCTTTGCCGAAATCGTATTTCTTGTCCGATTTGACCACAGGGGCGTAGATATCGTAGCGGCGCAGTTTCTCCATTCCCAGCAGGCGCGCCTTGAGCCGGAAGAAACGCTGGAAGATAGCGGCGTTCTCCTCGGCAACTTTCAGCAGGACATCCACGGCCTCGTCCGGGATGTCATTGCCGAGGTTGCGCGCCGCGATGGGGCTGGTGAACCGGCGCAGGGTCAGGTTTTCGTTGCGCCAATCGCGGACGAGGGTTTGGTACATCTGGCCGAGGATGGCGCCGTCCTGGGCGTAGACGCGGTACAGTTCCTGGTAGGCGCGGGCGCGCAGGTCTGGGTCTGCCTGACGGACGAGAGACATCAGTTCGCCGCGCGTCAGTTCCTTCGTCTCGCCGTCCACTTCCACCTTGAAAACATAGCGGTTGGTGATGGCATCGTAGAGCGTGACGAGGGCGTTGTTGCCGGTCACATTTTTTAGGTTGATAATTTTCTCTTCTGGCTCGGTGAGGGTATGCGGCTTGAACTTGCGCATCACTTCGAGATAGTAGCGGTAGTCGCCGGAGGCGTCCATCAGGCGAGCAGCGTTGGCTTGGTCGAGATCCTTCCACCACAGGCTGAAGAAGAGGGTGCGGTTTTCCATCTCGGCCATGAATTGCTGGATGCGTCCCAGCAGGGCCTGGATGCGCTGGTCCTGCGTGTCGGCGGCAAAGGCCAGGCCGGCGTAGGAGTACATCTTGTTCGCCAGTTTGGTGGCTTCTTCGAGGTCCTGCATTACCTCCAGGAAACTGCTGACGGGTATTTCCGGCTTCAGTTGCGGGCGCAGTTTCTCGAAACCGGCGACATGCTCATCCAGTTTCTTGAAGGCGGCTTCCAGTTCCGGGCTGTCAAGGCCGGGGTAGAGGTCGGCAAGCGACCAGGGGGAGAGTTGGTAGGTCATGAGGCTCCTTATGGGTTTTGAAGTTAAACGTTAAACCGAATGTGGACGATGTCCCCATCTTTGACGATATATTCCTTGCCTTCCAGGCGCAATTTGCCTTTGGCCTTGGCCTCGGCCATACTGCCCAGTTCGAGCAGGTCGGCGCAGGCCACCACCTCGGCGCGCACAAAACCCTTCTGCAGGTCGGTGTGGATCTCGCCTGCCGCCTCCAGCGCCGTTGCGCCGCGCCGCGTTGTCCAGGCGCGCACTTCGTCCTCGCCAACGGTGAAGAAAGGCTGCTGGTTGAGCAGGTCGTAGGAAATCTTGATCATGCGGTCGAGCGAGAGTTCGGTGATACCGTATTCCTGCATGAAAATGGATGCGTCCTCCGGCGGCAGTTGGGCGATCTCCATCTCCAGTTTGCCCTGCAAGGCGACGATGGGCGAATCGGTCTGGACCTCGGGCCTGCTCTGGCCTTCGCCGAGGTTCAGCAGCACGAGCAGCGGTTTGCGCGTCAGCAGGCCAAAGCCGGAGAGGAACTTCTCCTCCTCGGCGGAGACTTCCACCCCGCGCAGGGGTTTCTCGGCGGCGAGCGCCTCGTGCAAACGGGTGAAGAGCGCCGTCTGGCGTTCGTTGAGTACCTTGTCGGTGCCGCCCTTCTTGCGCTCCTCGGTGAGACGTTCCAGTTTGCGCTCGACGGCGATCAGGTCGTTGAGGAGCAGTTCCGCCTCCATCGAAGCGGCGTCCCGCGCCGGGTCCAGGCTGCCGAACGGATGGGGAACATTCTCGTCGGGGAAACAGCGTACAACGTGGATAAGTCCGTCCATCTGCGTCAACTGGTTCAGCAGGGGGCCGGCCAGCCCGGATTTGGCCGCGCCGCCTTCCAGGCCGGCGATGTCGGCATAAGTCACTTTGGCATAGATGGTCTTCCTCGGCTTGAACATGGCCGAGAGAGCGTCCACGCGCGGGTCGGGCACGTCCACCACTGCGGTGTGGACCTCGATACGGCCGGCCGAGGCGGTGGTCGGGGCGTGGCCGCGTGTTAGGGCGTTGAAAATGGTCGTCTTGCCGGATTGGGGAAAGCCAATAATGCCGAGTTTCATTTTATCCTTATAGTTGTGGTAAAATTTGGGCGCTTTTTCGGTTACGCAAATTCATCATTTGCACTATGCCGGAGTGGCGGAACTGGCAGACGCGCACGACTCAAAATCGTGTACCCGGAAGGGTATGAGGGTTCGATTCCCTCCTTCGGCATTATATCAAGAAAAATCCCTTTGTCGGGGAGTAGCGACCGCCTTTCGGCGGGACAGGCAATCGTCAAGACGGATTTCATCCCGGTTGCCTGTGCGCTCTGAGCGCCCGCGAGACCGCCATGTGGTGGTCTCGTTTCTTTTTGTCTTACCGGCGGCAGCCCCGCCTGCAAAGGAGTATATGATGAAATTTCACTTTATCTTCCTGATCCTCGATATCTTGATGGTCGCCGGCTATGGGCTGGCCCTGTTTGCCAATTTCTTCCGCCGCCTCTTCCATGGCCGTACAAAACCGTAATCTCCGGCCCGTTTTTCCCGGCTTGGGATAAAATCCCGGTTGGGATAAAATCCC
>DYKZ01000046.1:10944-18253 GCA_020722345.1 Anaerolinea thermophila
ATCTCCGGCCCGTTTTTCCCGGCTTGGGATAAAATCCCGGTTGGGATAAAATCCCGGTTGGGATAAAATAAAGAAAATCCCACTTCTGGATGCGGAGAAATACAATGCCTAGCATGAGTGATATCCTGGCAGTCATTCTGGGCGGCGGGCGCGGCCAGCGCCTCTACCCGTTGACGAAACTGCGCTCCAAACCGGCAGTGCCAATTGCCGGCAAGTACCGCCTCATTGACATTCCCCTCAGCAACTGCATCAACTCGGGCCTCTTCCGCATTGATGTGTTGACCCAGTTCAACTCGCATTCCCTCCACCGCCACATCGCCCAGACCTACAACTTCGACGCCTTCCACCTCGGCTTCGTCGAGATCCTGGCCGCCGAGCAGACGCCTGAGTCGGCAGACTGGTATCAGGGCACGGCCGACGCCGTCCGCAAGCAACTGTTCCAGATCCGCTCGGCGCGGGCAAAATACGTGCTTATTCTGGCCGGCGATCACCTCTACCGCATGGACTACGCCCCGATGGCGGAATTCCACTGGAATCATGGGGCGGACATCACCGTCGCCGTCCAGCCGGTGGCGCGCCAAGATGCCCCTCGCTTCGGGATTCTCAAACGCGGCCCCGACGGTCGCATCACCGATTTCGTCGAAAAACCCAGGGACCCGGCCATTCAACAGAAATTTGTCAGCCGGGACGATGAGAACCTCCCCTTCCTCGGTTCGATGGGCATCTATCTCTTCGACACCGAGGTGCTGATCGAACTGCTGACCGACAACCCCAATTTCGACGACTTCGGCTCGGACATCATCCCCCACGCCATCAAGAACTATTCCGTCTGCGGCTACGACTTCGACGGTTACTGGGCCGACATCGGGACGATCCGCTCCTTCTACGAAACCAACCTGGACCTGACGACTGCCAACCCGCCCTTCAATTTCTACGACAGCGAGCATCCCATCTACACCCATGCCCGCTTCCTGCCCGGCTCGGCCGTGGAGGACAGTCTGCTGAAAGATGTCCTGCTGGCCGAAGGCTGCCGCATCCAGAAAGCCGAGATCACCCACTCGGTCGTCGGCGTGCGCTCAGTGATTGCCGCCGGGACGGTCATCCGTGACAGCATCCTGATGGGCGCCGACTACTACGCAGCCGAAATGCCCGACCTGCCGCCCATCGGAATCGGCGCCAACTGCCACATCGAGGCTGCCATTATTGACAAGAACGCCCGCATCGGCGCAAACGTGGTCATCCGCCCGTTCCCGCGCGGCGTGGAATTCACCAACGAAAACTGGGTTGTCCAGGATGGCATCGTTGTCGTCCCAAAGAACGCCATGATTCCCTGCGGGACGCACATCGAGCCATCTGCCTGACAGCATTCACGCGGACTTCACCGCCTGCAAATTAATCACAACGGAGAAACATTCACACCATGGAAAACAAGAACAAAAACGGGGTCAGCGCCTTGCCGACTAACAACGAATGGCACAGTCTGTCAGCCGAAGCAGTGCTGGAACATCTCAAAGTACGCGACAATGGTCTGACCAGCGCCGAGGCTGCCGAACGTCTCGTCCAATACGGGCCCAACCAGTTGGTCGAAAAGCCGCGCCCGGGCTTTCTCAAAATGCTGTGGGAGCAGATCAACAGTTTCGTGGTCTGGCTGCTCATCGTTGCGGCGGTCGTCTCCGGCCTGATCGGCTGGAACGAGTACCGCCACACCGGCGAGAGCGCGGAGTTCATCGAGGCGGGAGCCATCCTGGCCATCGTTGTATTGAACGCCACCCTGGGCATCATCCAGGAACGGCGCGCCGAGGAAGCCCTGGCCGCCCTGAAGCAACTAGCCGCCCCCGACGCCCACGTTCTGCGCGACGGCCACCGCACCACCGTCCCGGCGCGGGACTTGGTGCCGGGCGACATCGTCTTTCTCGAGGCGGGCAACTTCGTCCCGGCGGACGTGCGCCTGCTGGAGGCGGTCAACCTGCGGGTCGAGGAAGCCTCGCTGACCGGGGAATCGCTCCCCGTCCAGAAGAACGCCGCCAGCATCATGGAGAAGAACGTCCCGCTCGGTGACCGCAAGAATACCGCTTTCATGGGCACGACCATCTCATACGGGCGCGGGCGCGGCGTCGTCACCGGCACGGGGATGCGCACACAACTGGGCCTGATTGCCGAAATGCTCCAGTCGGTGGAGGAGGAGGAAACCCCGCTCCAGCGCCGTCTCGACCAGTTGGGGAAGACCCTCTCCATCGGCTCGCTCATCCTGGTAGCAGTGGTCTTCGTGGTGGCGCTCATCAATTACACCGCCATCGGCGAACTCTTCACCGGCCCGCTGGCCTACTTCAGGACCTACGCCAAAGAGATCACCGATGTGTTTATCATCGCCATCAGCCTGGCCATCGCCGCTGTGCCGGAGGGACTGCCCGCCGTGGTCACCATCAGCCTGGCGCTCGGCATGACCGAGATGGTGCGCCGTCACGCCCTCATCCGCAAACTCTCCTCGGTGGAGACGCTCGGCTCGGCCACCGTCATTTGCTCGGATAAAACAGGCACCCTGACGCAAAACGAGATGACCGTCACCCGGCTGTGGGCCGACGGACAGTTCATCGAGGTCACCGGCTCGGGCTACGCGCCCGTCGGCGACTTCCGCGTCGAAGGGCAGCCGGTTGAGATCAAAAAGTATCCGGCCATCCTGACGACATTGTGGGGAGGCGTTCTCAACAATGACTCGCAGTTGGAAATTACCGGTGAGCGGGACGAGGAAAAGACCTACCGCATCGTCGGCGACCCAACCGAAGGGGCGCTCCTCGTAGCCGCCGCCAAAGCCGGGGCTTGGTATGGCGAGATCAAAGAAGCCTACCCGCGCGAGAGCGAAATTCCCTTCGACTCGGAGCGCAAACGGATGATCACCGTCCACAGCGTGGAAAACCCACGCCCGGAGGATATTTCACCCTTCTACACTGACCAGTACAAAGGCTGGGACGTGATTGCCGTCAAGGGCGCGCCGGACGTGGTGCTGGACCTGTGCAACCAGTACCTTGGTATGGATAACCAGCCCTGCCCGATGGATAACGCCGCCCGCCAGCGCATCCTGGACGCCAACGACGCCATGACCAAAGACGCCCTGCGCGTGCTCGGCGTGGCCGGGCGCGTCGAGCGCGACGTGCCCAACGGCGAGATAAAACTGGAGGATGTGGAACGCGACCTCGTCTTCATCGGGTTGATAGGCATGATAGACCCGGGCAGGCCTGAGATCCGGCCGGCGCTCGCCAAAGCCTCGACGGCCGGCATTCGCACGGTCATGATTACCGGGGACTATCCCAACACGGCGCGCGCCATCGCCGAGTCCATCGGCCTGCTGCGTCCCGGCCACAAGGTCGTCACCGGCGCGGAAGTTGACCGCATGTCCGACGACGAACTCAAGGCCGTCATCGAAGAGACGGATGTCTTCGCCCGCGTCTCGCCCGAACACAAGATGCGCATCGTGGACGCCCTGCAGGCCAATGATGAAGTCGCGGCGATGACCGGCGACGGCGTCAACGACGCCCCGGCCATCAAGCGCGCCGACATCGGCGTGGCGATGGGCATCACCGGCACCGACGTGGCCAAAGAGACCGCCGACATGGTGCTGACCGACGACAACTACGCCAGCATCGTCTCGGCTGTCGAGCAGGGGCGCATCATCTACTCGAACATCCGCAAGTTTGTCTTCTTCCTGCTGTCCAGCAACGTGGCCGAAATCATGATCATCTTCCTGGCCACACTGGCCGGCCTGCCCGCTCCGCTGACAGCCATCCAATTGCTGTGGCTGAACCTGATTACCGACGGCGCGCCGGCCCTGGCGCTGGCAATGGAGAAGGGCGACCCCGACATCATGAAGCAGAAGCCGCGCAAGAAGCGCGAGCCAATCATCAACCGCAACATGGGGACGGGTTTGATCATCCAGACCATCGCCCAGACCGGCGCGGTGTTGACCGCCTTTGCCCTCGGCCTGCTGTGGCACCTCGAAGCCGGGGCGATTATCCCGCAGGGTGCTAACCCCATCCTCTACATCATCCAGCACGATTGGCGCGGCGTGGACGTGCAGACTGCCGAGACGATGGCCTTTGTCACCCTCTCGTTGTGCGAACTCTTCCGCGCCTATACTGTGCGCTCCGAGAAGGTGTCTATCTTCCGCATTGGCGTCTTCTCGAACAAGTGGATGCAGTACGCGGTGGGGTTGTCTATCTTCCTGCTCATCGTGGTCACGGCTGTTCCCTTCCTGCGCCCCATCTTCAACACCCACTTCCTTGCCGCCCACGAATGGGGCATCGTCATCGGGCTGGCCATCATCCCGGCCATTGCCGAAGAGATTACCAAGTTCTTCCTGCGCCTGCGCGACCGGCGTGCGGCCGGGTGTTAAGGGAGAACCTCCCTGCAAGCAATGGGCTGTCTGCCAGAGACAGCCCATTTTCTTTACCAAATCTTCATGATTCGTTCAACTCTGCTTTACGTTCACCCTTTATAGTTGGCGCAATCCAAACTTGAAAGGAACGAACCATGAAGAAACTCCTGATCTTCCCCTTGCTCCTGACCGCCATTGTGCTGGCAGCATGCAATACCCAAACCACACCCGTCGCCATCGAGACCGATGAACCTGTCCCCGTTACAGAAGCCGACGTTGTTCCCGAACCTGCCGTTCCCGAATCCGCACCCGCCGCGCAGACCGTAGAAGATAGTCTTGCCTATGTGCGTGAAGAGGAAAAACTGGCACACGATGTCTATGTCTTCCTGTACAAAAAATGGGGCGTGCAAGTTTTCCAGAACATTGCTGAAAGCGAACAGACCCACACCGACACGGTTAAGTCTCTGCTCGCAACCTACGGCTTGCCCGATCCCGCGGCGGATCTTGGGCCAGGTCAATTCACCAACGCCGACCTGCAGGCGCTCTACAACCAGTTGACTGCGCAGGGCAGCCAGAGCCTGGCGGAAGCGCTCAAGGTGGGCGCGGCCATTGAGGAAATCGACATCCTCGACCTGCAAACCCGCCTTGCCGGTGACCTACCGGATAACATCCGCATTGCCTATGAAAACCTGCTCTCCGGCTCCCACAACCATCTGTCTGCCTTCACCTCCACCCTGCTGCAGCAGACCGGTGAAACCTATGTACCTCAGTACATGACCCAGGAAGCCTACGAGCAAGCCCTCGGCCTCGCCTCCGCCGGCGGTAATGGGAACGGGTACCGGGGCGGGCGACCATGACCAGGCGTCGAATCCGGTGGCACAAGCCGCCGGATTTTTAATCCTCCCCCAAGAAGGCCATCATGAAACTCCCAAAGATCCAACTCTTCCGTAAGCGCAGCATCTGGCCGCGCACCCTCCTGCAACTGTTCTTCTTTGCACTAATCGCGCTCATTTCCATCAACCATACCCTGATGAAAAGCGGCGCGGGACTCTCCTTCTTGCCCAATGTCACCCTGCACGCTGTGTGTCCCTTTGGCGGGGTGGAGAGCCTCTACCAATTCATTGCCGAGGGCTCCTTTGTCCAGAAAGTACGCGAGTCATCCTTCGTGCTGATGAACATTGTCTTTCTGCTTGCCATCCTTTTTGGGCCGGTCTTCTGCGGTTGGGTTTGCCCGCTGGGGACAGTCCAGGAATGGGTGGGGAAACTGGGACGCAAGATATTCAAAAGTAAACGCTACAACCACTTTATCCCATCTAAACTGGATAAAGTATTGCGTTATGCCCGTTATGGTGTGCTGGCCTGGATACTATACATCACCATCACCAGCGGAAAACTACTCTTCCAGGATTACGATCCCTACTACGCCCTCTTTAATTTCTGGACCGGCGAAGTGACCATTTCTGCTTTCATCATCCTTAGTCTGACCCTAGTCTTGAGCCTGTTTGTGGAACGCCCCTGGTGCAAATATGCCTGCCCCTACGGAGCGGTGCTTGGGCTGACCAACCTGTTCCGCATCTTCAAGATCCGCCGCGTGGCCGCTGCCTGCCGCAACGACGGGGCGTGCGATATCCGTTGCCCGATGAATATCCAGGTCAGCCAGAAGAACGTTATCCGCGACCACCAGTGCATCGCCTGCATGGAATGCACATCTGAGGCCTCCTGCCCGGTGCGCGAAACGGTCGTTTTCTCTGCCGGAGGCGTCAAATGAAACTCAACTCGAAAATCCTGGGCATTCTTATCCTCGTTGTCGTGTTCGGCGGGATCGCGATCTCCTCGGCGCTTGGCTACTGGAACACGGAAGGCGGCGGGGGCGGCTATGGTCAGGGAGGCAAAGCAGGTGTTGAGTCCGGGGACGAAGCGGCGGAAATGGTGCGCGGCCGTACCACGTTCCAGGACCTGCTCGATCTCGGCCTGACGCAGGAGGTCATCGAGCAGATCATCGGCACGCCGATGCCCGATCCCTCCGTGCGAGTGAATCTTTACTGCGAAGAACAGGGGCTGGATTTCGAAAGCATCCGCGCCGAACTGGAACAAGCACTGGCACAGCGAGATAGTTAAGGAGAAGGCTCCCTCACCGCCCGCCAGACGGCATCCAGCGCCTGCAGGGCGCTCAGCCGGTGGATGGCCGCCGCCTCCTCCGTCAGGTACAGGTCGCCCTGGTAGACGGCGTCGGGGCGGGTGTAGAGGCCTCGGTTGGGCAGGTGGTCCACCGCCGCCCAGAAATTCCAGAAGGGGATGTCGTACTCCACCGCCAGCGCGGCGTAGGAGTGGTTCACTCTTTCGTCGGCCTCGCGGTTGTCGGCCTTGGTTGCCAGGATCGGCACCACCCCGGCGGCAAGCAACTGATCGAGGATGCGGCGCATGTAAAGATCGTTGTTATTCTCGTAGTGCGTCCCCACGTGGATGATGACAAATGACGGCTTGTGGATGCGCAGTTCGCACTGGAGCGGCGTCTCGTAAGTCGTGCAGGTGTAACGGTTCTGGTGCCAGGCCGTCCACAGGATGGCCGCCGTCGTCGTCCCGCCCCGGATGGTCGGGCCGTCGCGGTCGAACGAACCGCTGAACCAGGCGACCGTCTCTTGCAAAGTGGGAGGCAGGGCGGCCAGGGCCGCCGGGTCGGTCTCGTAGATGCCCAAGAACACCTCCGGCTCCGACTGGCAGTCACCCAGGACCGAGAAGGCATGCGGGTCGTTGCCCAGCGACTGCCCGAACTGGTAGATAAGAGGCATGTTTTCGGTCACGATCGGGATCACCGGCCAGTTGTGCCAGTCGTCCGGGGCGAGGGCCAGTTCAGCAGGCAGGGCGGTGCCGGTCGGGGTCTGGATCGGGGTGCTGGTTGCCGTTTCGAGGGGCAGAGGCGTGGCCGTCGGCGGGTCCGGG
>DYKZ01000046.1:18353-19767 GCA_020722345.1 Anaerolinea thermophila
CGGGGTGCTGGTTGCCGTTTCGAGGGGCAGAGGCGTGGCCGTCGGCGGGTCCGGGAGGGGCGTGTCGGCGGCGAGGGTGGGAGTCTCCGTCCCGGGCAGGAAGGGAGTGAAAGTAGCCGTCCCTGCGGCAGGCGCAGGCGTAGTCACAGGCAGGGAGCAGGCGGAGAAAAAGAAAAAAACGACAGATGCTGCAAGGGTAAGCCTTGCGAAGGTCAGCCTCCGCCAGAAAGAAAGAAACGGCCGCGGAGCGCATTTGCCGGCAAGTTTCTTCTGGGGATGAAACCTTCGCAAGAGTTGGCTGGGGGTTGGCAACATGCGGGCAATTTTACATCTTCTGGCGTAAAACAGGAACATGCACTCGCGACGCTCCCTGCTCTACGTCCCCGGCGATGACCGGCATAAGATCGAAAAGGCGCTCACCTTCGGCGCGGACTGCATCTGCCTCGACCTGGAAGACGGCGTGGCGCAGAACTGCAAGGAGACGGCGCGCGCCGCCGGCAAGTTGCCAGGCGCTTGAAATCGAACAGGCTCTCCGCCAGCAACGGGAGAGCCTGTTTTCCAGTTTTTGCCAATGAAGGGGGGATGATTATTTCACCTTCTGCTCATCGTCCGATGAGTTGATTTCCTTGATCTCGCCGGTGATGACGAACATCGTCCGCTCGCAGATGTTGGTCACCCGGTCGGCAACGCGTTCCAGGTTGTGCGCCACCCACAACAGCCAGTTGGCGCGCTCGACCGAACGCGGGTCCTGGATGATGCAAAGCATCAGTTCGCGGTACACCTGGTTGTAGAGGGCGTCCACCTCGTCGTCCTCGGCGGGAATGGACGAGGCGGCCGCGGCATCCTCCTCAACAAAGGCGGTCAGGGCGCGGTGGAGCATGCCGGCGGCTTTGCGCGCCATGGCGGGCACGTCAATCAGCGGCTTGAGCAGGGGGGAATTGCCCATACGCAGGTTGACCGCGGCAATACCTTTGGCGTAATCGCCCATGCGTTCAAGTTCACCGGCAATCTCGAGGATGGAGGCCAGCAGGCGCAGGTCGTGCGCCATCGGCTGCTGGGTGGCAATCGCCACCATGACTTGCTCCTCGATGGCAAAACGCTTGGCGTTGATCTCGGCGTCGGCGGCATACAGGCTTCGGGAGGCCTCCAGGTCGCGCTTCTTCAGGGCCTCCACGCTGCCCAGGATGGCCTGCTCAACCATGCTGCCCAAGAGCAGGATTTCATCTTTCAACTGTTGGATTTCGGATTCAAAGGTTTTTCGCATGGAGTCTCTCCTATCCAAAGCGCCCGGTCACGTAATCTTCGGTGCGTTTGTCAGATGGCCGGGTAAAGACTTTGTTGGTCTCGTCGAACTCGATGACCGTGCCGGTGCGTTCTTTACCCTCTTCCAACATCATCATGGCGGTATAGTCGG
>DYKZ01000047.1 GCA_020722345.1 Anaerolinea thermophila
TCGTTGCCTTTGTGTCCTTCGTGTTTAAAAAGGTTTTTGCAGTGGACTCAAAAATTCTTGCACAAAAAACAAGCATTTCACTTCTAAGTTCCTAATTCCTTATCCCTAATCACCTGATTTTCTATGGGCTTCTTCGAAGGTCTCAACGACGAAAAATACGACCGCCAGTATCAGGATCGCGAACTGGTGCGGCGCATCGTTGCCCAATTCAAGCCTTACCGCAAAGGCATGGCTTACATTTCCTTGCTGACCATCCTCATGTCGCTGGTAGGGGCGGTCACACCTATCATTGCCGGGCGCGCCATTGATTTCCTGGAGAACCCTAATCCGTGGGTGGCGCTAATCCTCCTCCCCGGCGCGGTTGCCCTCGTGGGTATCGCCGACTGGGGGCTGAACTGGGCGCGGCGCAGCCTCACGGTCCGCGTGCTGGGCGATGTGGTGCTCGACCTGCGCACGCGCGCCTTCCGCGCGGCTGCCGAGCACGATTTATCCTTCTACGATCAGTTCTCCTCCGGGCGCATCGTCTCACGCATCAACTCCGACACCAACGACCTGAGCAACCTGGTCATTATCGTCACCGACGTAGCCGCCCAGTTCATCCAGGCCGTCATCCTGGGGGTGGTGCTGATGCGCATCGAGTGGAAACTGGCGCTGATTCTCTTCTCCTTTCTGCCGGTCATCTTTGGCATTGCCATGGGCTTCCGCCAACTGGCGCGCATCACCACAAAGAAGGGCATGCAGGCCATGGCAGACGTCAATGCAGCCATCAAAGAGACCGTCTCCGGCATCGCCATCGCCAAGAACTTCCGCCAGGAGATGACCATCTTCCAGGAGTTCGACGCCGCCAACCGCAAGTCCTACCGCTTCAACATCCAGCGCGGCTTCATCCTTTCGCTTGTCTTTCCGGTGCTGAACGCCGTGACCGGCATCTTCACCGCCGTCTTAGTCTATCTCGGCGGGCTAAGTTCCGCCGAAGCGCTCATCTCAGCCGGGGCGTGGTACCTATTCCTGCTCAGCCTCGACCGCTTCCTGTGGCCGGTGATGAACCTCTCCGCCTTCTGGGCGCAGATCCAGAGCGGGCTTTCCGCCGCCGAACGCGTCTTCGCCCTGATGGACGCCGAACCGGCGGTCGTTCAATCGGACCGTCAGCCTGTTCCCGCGCTCAAAGGCGAGGTGCGCTTCGAGGGGGTCTCCTTCCGTTACGCCCAGAACGAGCCGGTGCTGACCGACTTCAACCTGGAAATCCGCCCCGGCGAGAACCTGGCCTTCGTGGGGCATACCGGCTCTGGCAAAACCTCCATTGCCCGCCTCATCGCCCGCTTCTACGAGTTCCAGAAGGGACGCATTCTCGTTGATGGCCGAGACATCCGCTCCTTTGACCTGCAATCCTACCGGCGGCAGTTGGGCATCGTTTCGCAGGTACCCTTCCTGTTCTCCGGCACAGTGGCCGAGAACATCCGCTACGCCCGGCCGGAGGTGACCGACGCGGAAATGTTCTCCCTGGCGCGGCGCATCGGCGACGGCGAGTGGCTGGAAACCTTGCCCCAGGGGTTGGAGACGAAGGTGGGCGAGCGCGGCGGCATGCTCTCGATGGGACAGCGCCAACTGGTGGCGCTGATGCGCGTCCTGGTACAGAAACCGGCCATCTTCATCCTGGACGAGGCCACCGCCAGCATAGACCCGTTTACCGAATGGCAGATTCAGCAGGCGCTGAATCTCATTCTGGCGGAGGCTACCAGCATCCTGATCGCCCACCGCCTGTCCACGGTCAAAGCCGCCGACCGGATCATCGTCCTGGAGAAGGGGAAGATCATCGAGGAAGGTGACCACGAGGGCCTGTTGCTCAAAGGCGGGCACTACGCCACGCTCTACAACACCTACTTCCGGCATCAGTCCCTGGCGTATGTGGAGAAGGTAAGGGAGTTGCTGAAGAAGTAGAAAATGCCCTTCTGTGGGAAGCCGTGAAATCTGTGGCTAAAGTCTATCCACAGAAGGCTTGACGGTTTACCGGAAAACTATCCACACTACAAATGCTTGGTAAATATCACCAGGTCGTCCCCCTCGGTGTAGAAATCCTTGATAGCGGCCTCCCAGGTGTAGCCCATGCCGAGGTAAAACTGGCGCGTCGGCTCGTACTTGGGCAGGCCGGAAGTCTCCACAAAGAGCAGACGTCCGCCTAACTTGCGGATTTCCTCCTCGGTGGCGGCCAGCAGGCGGCGACCCACCCCGCCGCGCTGCAGGCGCGTGTCCACAGCAATCCAGAACAGGTCGAAGGTCCCGGAGGTGAGGGCGCGCGGGCCGTAGCAGGTGTAACCGAGGACTTGCCCATCTTCGCCGCGCTCCACCAGCCAGTGGTAGCCGGAGCGTTCGGGACCCTGGGCCTGGGTCTCCTGCCAGAGTTCGTCCACGCACTGGATTTCCTCCGGGCTGAAGATGTCAATGCCAGCAGTGATTTCGTGGATGCGGGCACCATCGGTGGGCAGGGGAGTTGAGATCATGGAATCCATCCTTCGCGCCGGAGCGCGTGCTTGATAATCTTGTCTATCATTTGCGGGTAAGTCATCCCGGCAGCGCGGGCCGAGTTCCAGAAACCGGCGTCCGAGGCGAGATCGGGGAGTTCGTTGATGTCAATGACGTAGGGGATGCCGTTCTGCAGGCGGATGTCCACGCGGCCAAAGTCGCGCAGGCCGATGGTGCGGAAAGCGCCCTCCGCCGCGGCGTGGACGGCTTGCGCCTCCGCAGGCGTCAGGTCCGCGGGGGCACGGGCCAGGATGTTGTTGTAGTAGGAGGATGTGGCGTCCCATTTGGCTTCGTAGGTCAGCAGCCATTCGAGCGGGTTACGGATGCGGCTGTAATCCTCCTCGGCGATGGGCAGGAGTTCGATATTCCCATTACCAAGCATGGCTACGGCCAGTTCGCGGCCGGGGATGAATTCTTCCACCAGCGCCGGCTCCTCGTACAAGGTCAGCACCCGTTCGACTTGTTGGCGAAGTTGGCCGGGGGAGGCGACGACGGACTCAAGGGTGATTCCTATGCTGCCATCTTCCACTGCCGGTTTGACGATGACGGGGAAGGCGAGGCAAAACTCGTCGCAGGGGTCCCGAAAGACCTGGTAGCGCGGGGTGGGGATACCGTTGGCAAGCAGGACGGCTTTGGCGCGCGGCTTGTCAATACACAGTTCGGCGGCGGCGGTGGAGCAGCCGGTATGCCGGAAGCCCAAGCCTTCGATCAGGCGGACGACCTCTGCAGCGGCCTGGTTGCTGCCGCCAAACCCGTCGCAGTTGTTGAAGATGAATGTATCGTCGGGGGAGAAGGCAGCCAAGGCGGCAGTCAGTTCCTCGTAGGAACCGTGAACGGCGACCTTGTGCACATTCCACCCCAGTTCTACCAGGGCAGCGAATACAGACTCCGCTGTGAGGGTGGTTGATTGAATTGCCAGGATTTCGTTTCGATCCCCGTGCGTTGCAGATGAATCTTCGTTGTACAAGAGAGCGATTCTAAACCGGTAAGATGACATTGGAATTGTTGGGCGAACCGTGATCCTTTCGATGGCCATTGTAAACAAACGGCGTAATGATACCCGCTTTTGGAACATTAAAAATTGCGTTTGTCCAGCCCGCCGGAGAGTTCCAAATATCGAGGCGCCCAGCATCTGCCCGGATGTTGACGCCGGGGCGGATAACGCTATAATCGTTTCAATGACCGACCTGAAACCTGCCCGCATCCTCGCCATTGAAACATCCTGCGACGAGACCGCCTGCGCCGTACTCGAGAACGGACGCGCCCTGCTGGCCTCCACCGTCGCCTCGCAGATGGATGTCCACGCCCGCTACGGCGGCGTGTACCCCGAAGTGGCCTCCCGCCAGCACGTGTTGTCCATTGTGCCGGTGATCGAAGAAACGCTTGCCAAAGCCCACATGACCCTGGGCGACATGGACGCTGTCGCCGCCACGCGCGGACCCGGCCTGGCCGGTTCGCTGGTGGTGGGTCTGAACGCTGCCAAAGGCCTCGCCCTCGGCGCGGGAGTGCCCCTCGTCGGCGTGAACCACCTCGAGGGTCACATCTACGCCGCCTGGTTGCACGCCGCCAACGAGGCCCCGCCGCCCGAACCGCAGTTTCCGCTCGTAGCGCTGTTGGTCTCCGGCGGGCACACCGAACTCAACCTAATGGAAAACCATCTGACTTACAAACGCCTTGGCGCAACTCTCGACGACGCGGCCGGCGAGGCCTTCGACAAGGTGGCACGCCTGATTGGCCTCCCCTACCCCGGCGGGCCATCCATTCAGGAAGCAGCGGTGGAGGGCGATGCGGCTGCCTTCAAGTTCCCGCGCGCCTGGCTGGAAGGAACGTACAATTTCTCGTTCAGCGGCCTGAAAACCGCCGTCCTGAAGGAAGTCAAACGACTGGAAGCGCAGGGCAGCCCTCTGCCGGTGGCGGATTTGGCTGCCAGTTTCCAGGCCGCCGTTGTCGAGGTTCTGTTTGAGAAAACGATGATGGCCGCCCGGAAGCACGATGTCAAAGATATCATCGTGGGTGGCGGCGTCTCGGCCAACAAGACTCTGCGGGAGGCGTTCCTGTCTCAGGCCGAGTTCAAAGTCCACATTCCGCCTCTGAAATATTGCACCGACAACGCCGCCATGGTCGCCGCGGCAGGATATTTCCGCTATGCACTCGGCCACACCGACGGGATGGACATTGACGTTCTCCCCGCCTGGCCGCTCTAGAAAGACTAAACCGCCAGTGGTTGTCCCAAACCACTGGCGGTTTAGCAAGAGGAGAATGCAACGGTTATTATATGCAATGAGATAAAAAGCAAATGAAATCTCCGTTAGATGTGCATTAGAATTTTTCGGGGGAAAACCGGTCAACGGGAAAGCCCAAGCAGACGAAAAATCTCATCTTCTGAAATCGGCCCGGCGCGCAGGACCTTCGGTTCTGCGCCCAGGCAGTCCACCACTGTCGAGGGGACGCCGCCAGGCGTCTGGCCGCCGTCCAGGATGAGCGGGATTCGGCCGCCGAGTTGTCCCAGGACTTCGGAGGCGGTGCAGGGGCTGGGCCAAGCCGACAGGTTTGCCGAGGTCACCGCCATCGGACCGGCAGCCTGCAACAGCGCCCGGGCCGCGGCGTGGGCCGGGACGCGCACCCCAACCGTCGCGGCTGCCGAAACGGCCTCCGGCAAGCGCGGGTGCTTCGGGATGACCAGCGTCAACGGTCCGGGCCAGAAGCGAGCCGCCAGCGCCAGCGCCATCTCCGGGACAGATTCTGCCACCTTCGGCAGGTCGTCCGCGCTGCCAAGCAGCACCGGGATGGCCTTCTCGTTCGGGCGGTCCTTGGCGGCGTAGATGCTCTCGACTGCCGCGGCGTTGAAAGCCAGCGCGCCGAGGCCATAGACGGTGTCGGTGGGAAATGCCACCAGCCCCCCAGAACGGAGGATCTCCAGGGCTAGAGGAATGGAATCGGGATGCGTGACCGCAATGGTTTTGGTTTCCATGGCATTCAAGTTAATCGGACTTCGAGCAGCCGATCACGCCCGGAAAGGTCCTGGTGAAGATGGATTTCCGCCTTCTCGAAGGCGCCGCGAGCCAGCGACAGCGCCGCCGCGCCCTGGGAGGCTTCGATCTCCAGCAGCAGCAGCCCGCCGGGGGCGAGTAACCTCGGCGCTTTCTCCAACAGGCGGCGGATGAGCGCCAGTCCGTCCTCTCCGCCGTCCAGGGCCAGGGTTGGTTCGCGGCCAAAGATGGGCAGTCTATGCAGGACAGAGGTGGGGATGTAGGGAAGATTAGCGGTAATAAGGGAGAAGGGAGAAGGTGACAAGGGATCAGGGAACAGGTCGGCTTTGAGGAAAGTGATGCGGCCGGCAACGCCATGTTTTTCGGCGTTGCGCTGCGCCACGGTCAGCGCCGCGGCTGAAATGTCGGTGGCTGTGACTTGAATCTCCGGCACGTTGACCGCCAACGAAACAGCAATACAGCCGGAGCCTGTTCCAACATCAGCGACATGGAACGCCTGGCCTGCAACGTTTGACCTTCGCGCCCATGCGATCGCCCGTTCCACGAGCAACTCTGTCTCCGGGCGGGGGATGAGCACGTCGGGGGTCACCTCGAAGGACAGGCTGTAGAACTCCCACTTACCGAGGATGTAGGGGAGCGGCTCGCCGCCCTCCAGACGCCGGGCAAACGCTTCCAGCGCGGCAGCAGGCTCAGGGTCCAGCCGCGCTTCGGGATGGGCCGCCAGCCAGGAACGCGGCCGGTTCAGGGTCCGCGCCAGCAGCAGTTGCGCATCCAGTTCGGGCGTTTCGCTGTGCGTCCGCAGGCGGCTGGCAAGTTCTTTCAGCGTGGAAGCGATGTCGGTCAATTCTCTCCGCGATCTACCGTACCTTACTGTTTGTGCAAGAATTTTTAAACACAAAGGCACGAAGTATACAAAGGGGGGTTTAAAGTTTTCCTTCGTAACCTTTGTGTCCTTCGTGTTTGAATCTCTTTCGGCTTGTCCGAGTTAGGAATTATTCTTCGTCATCGAATCTGGAGGAGGCCAGCCGCTCGGCCTCGTCGCGGGTAGAAAGTTCGCTGATGAATTCGTCAATGTTTCCTGCCATGACGAATGGCAGGTTATAGATCGAATGGCCGATGCGGTGGTCGGTGACGCGGTTCTGGGGATAGTTGTAGGTGCGTATTTTCTCGGACCGTTCGCCGGTCCCCACCTGCGAGCGGCGGTCGGACTCGATGCTGGCGCGCCGTTTCTCCTCCTCGATCTCGAACAGCCGCGCCCGCAGGACGGACATGGCGCGCATCTTATTCTGGAGTTGGGAGCGCTCGTCCTGGCAGGTGATGACCATACCGGTCGGCTTGTGGTACAGGCGCACAGCAGTGGAGTTCTTCTGCACGTTCTGGCCCCCTGCCCCGGAGGAGCGGAAGACCTCGATCTCGATATCCGACTCGGGAATCTCGATATCCACCTCATCCACTTCCGCCAGCACCGCCACCGTGGCCGTGGAAGTGTGAATGCGCCCCGAAGCCTCCGTCACCGGCACACGCTGGACGCGATGCACTCCAGATTCGTACTTGAGTTTTGAGAACGCCCCGCGGCCGCGGATTTCGAAGATAACTTCCTTGTAGCCGCCAATGCCAATGTCGTTGGCCGAGACGATCTCGTATTTCCAGCCCTGCTGCTCAGAAAAGCGCGTGTACATGCGGAACAGGTCAGCGGCAAACAGGGCCGCTTCGTCCCCCCCTGCCCCGGCGCGGATTTCCACATACACATTCTTCTCGTCGCGCGGGTCTTTGGGTACGAGCATGGATTTCAGGGCAGTTTCAAGTTCCCCAACCTGGGGATCCAGTTCGGAGATTTCCAGTTCGGCCAGCGAACGCATCTCCGGGTCGCGCTCAGATTCGAGCAGGTGACGGGCTTCGTCGAGACGCTTCAACACCTGGCGGTACTGGCGCGCTTTCTCGACCAGCGGCTCCAGGTCAATGCGTTCCTTGTTCAGTTCAGCGGCGCGCTCATAATCCCCACCTACTTCCATCAGTTCTCGGTTGATCTGTTCGTAGCGCTCTTCGATTCTGGCGAGTTTCTCGAGCATAACAATCCTTGACTCTACTGCAAAAAGGTTGTTGCACCGCGCAACAGGCGAAGACTGCCAGGAAAATGTAAAATCACAAATCATTATTCAAGATAATCTGCGTCGTGGTTCAACATTTTCAAAGCATCCTTGAATTTCCTTTGTTGCCTTTGTGTCCTTCGTGTTTAAAAAGGTTTTTGCAGTGGACTCATCCTTCTGTCAACAGGTTTTGCGCTCCGGTCTGCTGAAAGCGCCCGCCGATTATAACCCCGCGCCGAAGGGAATGCCAGTTCCCGCGCCGGCCGAGGTCAAGGGATAACCAGCGAGAGGATCATCGAAAGCAAGACAATGACAGATACAGCAATGAACAGGATCTGATACAGGCGGATTCTCCGTTGCGCCTGTGTCAATTTGGGTTTATTACTTTTCGTCATCTTTCCTCACAAAAATCAGATTGTTATGCCGTGAGAGCGAAACGCTTTGCGCATGGCCGCTTCCAGTTCTTCCAACGCCACCGGCTTCGTGACATAAGTATCCGCTCCCAGCGCCAGAGCCTTGTCCACCAGCATATCAGCAGCCTCGGTCGAAAGCATCACCACAGGCACGTTCTTGAACTCCTTGCGCAGGCGCAGGAATTCCAGGAAATCCAGCCCCGTCACCTCCGGCATGTTGATGTCGAGCACAATCAGGTCGGGGCGTTCGCCGGCCAGCAGGGCCTTGGCCGCCGGGCGCGCAGCCAGGAAGTAGCGCGCCCGAAAGCCGAGCAGCCGGAGCATCAACTGCACAGCGCGGTTCATTTCCTCGTCATCGTCAACGATCCAGACCTGCTTCACGGCGTTCCTCTGGCATGATTTTACTCTATTTCAATCTAGGCTGGCCTTGATGCTCTCCGCCAGGGCCGGCGTGATTCCGGGCACAGCAGACAGCGCCTCCAACGAGGCTTCCCTGATCTTATCCACAGAGCCGAAATGCTTCAAGAGCGCCTTGCGCTTTGCCGGTCCAATTCCGGGAATGGAATCCAGCGCCGAGGCCATACCCTGCTTCAAACGCCGCGCCCGGTGGGCCGTGATGGCAAAACGGTGCGCCTCGTCGCGGATACGCTGTATGAGATAAAGTCCTTGCGAGTGGCGCGGCAGCATCAGCGAGTTTGGAAGGTTTGGGAAGAAAATCTCCTCCTCCTGCTTCGCCAGCCCCACCACCGGCACTTTTTCGGCCAACCCGAATCTTTCAAGAACTTCCACAGCACGGGACAACTGCCCTTTACCCCCGTCCACGATGAGCAGGTTGGGGAGGAACGAGAACGATTCGTCCGGTCTGGACCCGGGGCCTGCCGCGCCCTCTTGGGCCGCCTGCCAGCGTCGAAAGCGGCGCGTCAGCACCTCTTCCAGCGAGGCGAAATCGTCCGGCGCGCCGGCGGCAGTCTCGATGTTGAAGCGGCGGTAGAGTTTCTTGTCGGGCACGCCCCGGCTGAAGACGACCATGCTGCCTACCGTAGCCACGCCCTGGGTGTGGGAGATGTCGTAGCACTCGATCCGGTTTGGGGGTTCCGCCAGCCCAAATGCGGACTGGAGTTCGGCCAGCGCCTGCTCCTGGCGATGCGTATCAGCCTGCCACTGCGCACGCAGAGCGGAGAGCGTCTCGGTGGCATTTTCCGCCGCCATCTGGACGAGTTCCTGCGTCTGGCCTTCCTTCGGGACGAAGATCTCCACTTTCTCGCCGCCGCGCCGCGCGCGCATCCACTCCTGGATGATCTTGGCCTCTTCGATCTCCTGCGGCAGCATCACCTGTGCCGGGACGCTGGCGGCTTCCGCGTAGAATTGCTGGATGAACTGGGCCATCACTTCGGAGTCGGCGGTATCCTCCGTCCCTTCCAGGACGAAGTATTCGCGCCCAATGAGTTTGCCGCCCCGGATGAAGAAGACTTGCACGCAGGCTTCGTGGTCGGCGCGTGCCAGGGCCAGCACATCGGAATCTTTGTAGTCGGCGGAGAAGACCACCTTCTGCCGTTCGATGATGGTTTGCAGCGCCTTGATTTTGTCGCGCAGGGCGGCGGCGCGCTCGAAGTTGAGTTCCTCCGCCGCCTTTTCCATTTCCGTCTGCACGCGCGCCAGTACGGGTTCGGAGTGACCATCGAGGAAGGATTGCAGATCGGCAATCATCTGGCGGTACTGCTCACGGCTGACCGCGCCAATGCAGGGGCCAAGGCAGAGTTTGATGTCGTAGTAGAGGCAGGCGCGCGGGTCCCGGCCTGTGATCTCCCGATCGCAGGTCAGGTATGGGAAGACGCGACGCAGCACGTCCAGGGTCTGGTGCACCGCCCAGGCGGAAGTGTAAGGGCCGAAGTAGCGCGCCCCGTCTTCCTGCATCAGCCGCGTGACTGTCACTTTCGGGAAATCCTCCTGCCAGTGGATCTTGATGTACGGGTAACGCTTGTCGTCCTTCATGCGGACGTTGTATTTCGGGCGGTGCTTTTTGATCAGGTTCATCTCGAGGATGAGCGCCTCGAGTTCGGAGCCGACAACGATCCACTCGATGTCGGCGATTTCACGCGCCAGGCGACGGGTCTTGTTATCGTGGCTGGCGTCGGCGTGGAAATACGACCGGACGCGGTTCTTCAGATTGATGGCTTTGCCGACGTAGATGATCTTCCCCTCGGCATTCTTCATCAGGTAGCAGCCGGGTTTGGCAGGCAAGGTAGCCAGGATACCCTGGAGATGTTCAGAGATGTCCACAAGCGTATTTTACTGTGTATTGTGCACGCTGCGATTCCCTCTTTTCTAATGCAGCCACTGTTATTGCCATCCAAGCAAACTAGCGCTGTAATTGTGGATGGAGGCGCTTCCTCGAACGGCAATATGCCGAAGATTGTCCCCGCCGCGGTCGCCCGCCTGCTGTGTATAATAGACAAACCGGCTATGCAAGAAGGCCGGTTTTTGCCACTGGTGGTAGTCAAAGGGATAGTGAAAAGCCAATAACGCGGGGCGACGCTTCCTAGAACGCCTGCCCTCTCTCCTGCATCTCCTTCAGGAACTTCTCTTTATTTGCCAAGCGCGCCGTCTTGCCGCTGGAGGTTTTCACCAGCCAGTGCTTGCCAACCACGTGTACGTAGCGCAGGGCGACAGCCGAACCGCGCGTCACCGCCGCTCGGATGCCGTCGGCGATCTTCTGCCGTTCGGCGGGATCGTCCGAATCCAACTCGGCGACCATGACCACGTCCTCCGTGCCGATGGCCTCGTTGAACACGCCGAACGCCGAGGCGCGGCCGGGATGGACGCCGGGAACTTCGTAGGCCAGTTGCTCGAGGTCCTGCGGATAGATGTTCTTCCCGCCCACAATGATCAGGTCCTTCTTGCGCCCGGTGATGTAAACCTGGCCGTCCACCATGTAACCATAGTCGCCGGTCAAGTACCAGTCGCCGATGAAGGCCTTCTTGGTCACATCCGGGCGGCGGTAATAGCCCGTCAACATGCAGTCGCTCTTCAGCGCCACCTCGCCCACGTGACGGTCCGGAAGGTCGCGGCCCTTCTCGTCCACCACGCGGACGCGGGTGCCGGGGATCGCCTTGCCGCATCCCACCATGCGGATGGAGACCCTGCCATCCTGCGCCGGGCGGGCGATCTTTTCGACCTGCAAAGACTCGCGGTCAATATCCTCGTAAACCACCGGGGCGTCAATCCCGCCCTGGGTCGCGGCGAAAACGTTCTCTGCCATGGCATACCCCACCACCAGCGCCTCGAAGCGCAGGCCGTAATTCTTGAAACGCTCGTAGAAAGCCACATGGCTTTCCCAGCGGATCGGCTCGGCGGCGTTGGTGATGGCGCGCCAGGAAGAAAGGTCCACGCCCTCCAGATCGCGGTCGCGCACTTTCTGGGCGCAAAAATTATAGGCAAAGTTCGGCAGCCACGACATTGTTCCCTTGTATTTCGAAACCGCCTGCATCAAGCGGTAGGGCGCGCGCACCCAGTCGAACGGTGACATGATCACTAGGTGGTTGCCCATCAGCACCGGCATCAGCCAGCAGGCGATGAGACCCATGTCGTGATAGAGCGGCAGCCAGGAGACAAAAACATCCTCGCCGGTCAAATGGAGCACCTCCCCGTAGTGGGTCAACTGGTTGAAGATGGCCTGGTGCGAAAGCGCCACACCCTTCTGCAAGCCGGTCGTGCCGGAGGAATGCTGGAGGATGGCAATATCTTCGGGTTTGCGCCTAAAGCCGCCCAGCGCCTGGAAATCGGGCGTCGCGGGACCGTCGGCCTGGTCGCTGACGATGACGGCTTTGACCGAGTCCTCGCCGGGTTTGAGCGCCGCCCGCACCTCCGCTTCGAACTCCGGGTAAGTGACGATGGCGGTCGGCTCGGTGATGGAGACCAGCGAGGCCAGTTCGGCGCGGTATTTTTCGGGCAGCAGTTTCTCGGTCAGGAACGGCATAATCGAGGGGATGGCCCCGTGCAGGATGGCGCCGAAGTGGGCGTAGAGCATGTCAATGCCATGCTGAAGGATAATGGTCACCACGTCGCCGGGCTGGACGCCGCTGCGGCGATACGTCTCGGCGTAACCGGCCGCGCCGTGGAGCAGTTCGCGGTAGGTGACAGGCCGGTCCGGCTGGCCAGTGTGCAGGATGGTGACACAGATTTTATCGGGGGTCTTTTCGTAGTGGCTCTTGAGGGTTTCCGAGAAAGTTGGCATGGAAGAATGCTCGTTGAAATGGGATGGGGAAATGTTACGCCTGCCGCGACCGGATCAGGGCGGCCAATTGGTTCAGCGTGTCGAAGGTACTGGCATTGAGTTCCGAGTCATCAATGCGGACGCCGAAGGTGTCCTCGACGAACATTCCCAGATCAACGAGATGGAACGAATCAATCAGTCCGCTCGACAGGAGGGGTTCATCCGGGTCGAGGAGGCGGTTGGGCAGTTCGACAATCTCGGTCATGATGTACTTCGACAGGGTGGTGATAACTTCGTCGCTCACGGGAGTCTCCTTGTTGCGGTGATTTAACCCGCAGGGTTATGTTGGCAAAGGCAGGGGCTATTTTATCAAACTTTTACGGCTGCGGAGCGACCGCCCGCCAGGTGGCGTCTAGCGACTGCAGGGCAGTCAGGTTGCGCCATGGCCAGGCCGCCTTCATGCGGAGGGGATCGTCGAAGAAAGGCCCCGCCCAGGTGAGATGCGAGCCGTCCTCCACAAGGCCGTGATTTGGCAGCGGCTGGACCGCCAGCCAAAAGTTCCACAAGGGAATCTCGTACTCGTAGGCCAGGCGGGCAATCTCCAGGTTGACGGCGTGGTCGCCCTCCAGGTTGTCGGCCTTGGTGGACAGGATGGGAATGACTCCGTTCTCGATGAGCATGTCGAGGATCTGGCGCATGTTGGCGTCGAAACTTTCCTGGTGATAGATGTCATTCGTGCCGAGCATGACCAGTGCATACGACGGCCGGTGGACGCGTATCTCGCAGGCCAGGGGGGGCTCGGAAGAGTCGCAGTACGTCTGGTCGGCCCACAGCGGCGAGAGGGCATTGGCGGCTGTGTAGCCGCGCCCAGAAGCCAGGCTGAGGCGTCCGTGTGAGCCGCGAAAGTAATCTATCATCGCCTGCAAATAGGCATACTCGCCCAGCGAATACTCCTCCGGTTTGCCGTCGAAGGGACCAAGGAACCAGGCCGGTGTGGACTCGCAATCTCCGATCTTGGAATAAGCCTGCGGGTTGTTGCCCAGTTCCTGGCCGCGGGCGTAGATTTCGAGCAGGCGCGGGCTGAAAACCTCCGGCACCACCGGCCATTCCTGCCAGCCTTCGGGAGGCAGGCGCAGGTCGGGGGTGGAGGTGAGAGACGGATTCGGCGTCAGGGTGGGCGCGGAGGTGGCCGAGGGGGAAACCTCCAGGCCTGGGGTCGGGGAGGCAGGCGCGAGGTCCGGTGCGGACGGCGGCGAGGAAACGGGCGCGCCGCCGCAGGCGGTCAGCAGGATGACAAAAAAGATCAAAAGGGCGCAATGTTTCATCAGCAATTGGCGTAAGACAACTCGTACGAGTCGTCCAACAAACTCAGGGGGTTGCCAGCCAAGCGCTGTTGGTCACAAAGAGATAACGCGCCTCGCCAATCCCCAGGCGGGAGGTCAGGTTGGCGGCCTGCCCCGATTCCACCTCCACGCTGAACAAGCGGATGACATAGCGGTTCTCCAGCCAGTCGGTGCCGAGCCAGGCCAGCGAGAGGCCGTCCGGCGACCAGACCAGGGACGGGTTGAGCAGGAGCACCGAGGGTAATTGGCGGGTAGCAAAGGTCTGCGCGTCGACGAGGAAGTTGACGCCGTCGGTGACGCGCCCGGAGTAGTCGCTGCGCACGGCCATGTGGACGGCCAGCCAGCCGCCGCCCGGCTGCCAGGCGTAATCGGCCAGGATGTCGCCGAAGAGCGGGAAGGCGCGGGTGGGAACGGCCTCGGAGGTGGCGAAAGCCAGGTTGCTCTTGTTCTCCTCCGGGACGTATTCGTAGGCCAGCGCGGCGCCGTCAGGGGCAACCAGCGGGCGGCTGATGCCGGTCAGGGAGCGGCTCTGGCCGGTCTGAAGGTCGGTCAGCCAGGCGCCCTGACGCTCGCAGAGACCGTAACCGCTGCATACGCCGCTTTCCCAGAAGATGTGGACGCCATCGGTGGAGGGATACAGTTCGATGGGCGCTTCGCCCGGCCCGGTGAGAACGGTCAGCCCGGACCCGTCGGCTGCGGCGCGCGCCAGGGCCGCGCCGCCCCCCTGCCGGACGAGGAGGAGGAGGCCGCCATCCGGCAGGTAGAGCGCGCCGGTCTGGCCGTAGGAATAAAACTGGTCGGTGAGCAAGGTCAGCGCCAGGCCGTCGGTGCGGTAGAGCAGACTGCCCTGGTTGACGAGCAGGGTTTTGCCGTCGGGGGAGGCGGCCTGGAAATCCCAGCCGGGGCCGAGAAGCGGAGCAGAGGTCTCGGTCTCGAAATCGAACAGGTACACGCCTTGGGGCTCGTACCCGCTCCCCTGCCGGACTGCCATACCAAAGACCAGCCGATTAGAAGAAGCCATCAGCGAGGGACCTGCGGAGGGTGTGGGGAGCAGGCCAGAGGCCGCGGACGGGGCGGGCGTGGGCGTCGGCGAGGCGGAGGCAACAGCAGTCGCGTCACGCACGCCGCGCCAGATGCTGTCCAGCGCCTGCAGGCCGGTAAAACTGCGCACGTTCCAAGCCTCGGTCGAGATGTGAAAGCCGTCGTTGCGCACCGGGTCCATGCCGTGGTTGGGCAGCGGCTGGACGGCCAGCCAGAAGTTCCACAGCGGCAGGTCGTATTCGTGCGCCAGGCGGGCAGTAGTCAGGTTGAGGCTGTGGTCGCCCTCTACGTTGTCGGCTTTGGTCGCCAGGATAGGCACCGCGCCGTGCGCGATGACCGTTTCTATAATCTGGCGCATGTATTTTTCGTATTCTTCGGCAGTGCGGCCTTCCCACCAGACTTCGAAACTGATGAAGACGATGCTTGGCTTGGTTACGCGCAATTCACATTCGAGCGGGTTCTCCCCCGCCAGGCACACGTCTGGGTTGGCCCACAGCGGCGAGAGGACGGTGGCAGCGTTGAAGCCGCCCTTGACGGCCTGCCCGTCGGTATCGAAGTAACCGGCGAAGTTGTCAATCGTCTCCTGGAGATACTGGTAATCGGGGCCGAGGTTGTAGCGCTCGGGGATGTCGAAGAACCCCATGAAGGCGGCTTTGACGTTCTGGCAGTCGCCAACCTTGGAGAAGGCGTGCGGGTTGCTGCCCATCGCCAGCCCTTGGCGGTAGATCTCGATGGCGCGCCCGGTGGCCGCCGGAACGACCGGCCATTCCTGCCAGCGTTCGGGAGGCAGGCGCGTATCGGGGGTGGCGGTGGGAAGCGAGGGAAGAGTCGGGGCGATGATAGCCGTGGGAGGCGGGGCCAGTTCCGAGGTCGGGGTTGTCGCGGCGGAAGGCGCGGGATCGGTGACGACTGCGGTAGGCGCGGGGGTCGCGCTGCCGCAGGATGTCAGGAAGAAAATTACCGGTAGAAGAAAGAGAAAGAGTCGTTTCATGGCAGGTTGTTGAGGGCGCGGTAAACAGCGTCAATCGTCTGCAGGGCGGTCAGGTTGCGCCAGGGCCACGCCAGTCTCATGCGCATCTGGTCGTCGAAGTAGGCGCGCGTCCCCAGCCCGGTCAGGTGGAATCCGTCATCGGTCAGGCCATGATCCTGCAGGGGCTGGACGGCGGCCCAGAAATTCCAGAGCGGGAGTTCGTACTCGTAGGCCACGCGGGCGATGGCTGTGTTGATGCCGTTGTCCCCCTCCAAGTTGTCGGCCTTGGTCGCCAGGATGGGGACGACGTCCTGCGAGAGGACAAAATCCACCAGCGAGCGCAGGCGCGCCTCGTAGTCGGAGGCGGGCTTGTCGGCCCACCAGGTCTCGAAACTGATAAGCACGATGCTGGGATTGTGGAGGTTGATCTCGCACTCCATCGGCGATACGTCCGCCCCGCAGTGGACGGGGTCGGTATAGTAGAGGGTCTGCACCGCCGCCACATTCAGCCCGCCCTTGACGGCAAAACTATCCCGCGACCACGAACCGGCAAAGTGTTCGATTGTCGCCTGGAGATAGGCATATTCCCCCAGGCGGTAATCGCCGGTATCGAACGCCGCCAGAAAGTAAGGATTGATGTTCTGGCAGTCGCCGAATTTGGAGAAATGGGCCGGGTCGCGGCCGCGCGCCAGCCCGCGCTGGTAGACCTCCATCATGCGCTGAGAAACGTCCGCCGGATAGATGGGCAGGGAGCGCCAAGAATCGGGAGAAAATGTGGGCGTGGGCGAGGCTGTGGGCAAGGGCGTCACGCCGGGAGGCAGGGGATCGGTCGGCGTTCCGGCCTGGACCGGGAGGCTGGTTTCCGAGGAAGTGGGCGCCGCCACGCTGTTGTTGCCCCACTCCGGCATGCAGGAGACGAGGGACAATAACAATAAACAAAACGCAAGAGAAATTTTCTTTATGGACATATTTGGTTTTGAAGGGAGAGTTTGACCTGTTCGACCATCAGCGCCTGCCCGGCAGGGCTCATGTGGATGGCGCTGTTGGTGAACTGGTCCGCCGGGACGAGGTTCCACAGATCGAGGTAATTCCATCCCTCGGAGACGGCGCGTGCCTGCATCATGGCGCGCCAGTCGTCGTAGGCCCAGCGCGGGTAGAGGAAGTTGTAGCGCAGGTCGCCGTTCTCGCCAGCGCTGATAAGCATCGGCTCGTTGACGACAATGACAGGGATGTCGCCCGCAGCCGCCAGGACGGCCTCGAAGATGTCGAAAGCCAATTGGGTCTCATCCAAGTCTGGCCCGCTCTGGCCGTGGAAGGTGATGTCGGCGTCGAAGTCGGTCTGGGCGCGGGTATAGTCGGCAGGGTAGGTCTGGTCTATGCCGGTGGCCGACCATAGCACGCCGTAGAGTTGCAGGCGCAGGAGGTCGGCCAGGGCGCGTCGCTGGCCGATGAGGGTCTGCTCCCAAAAGTCGGGGCGGACGAGGGACGGGTCGGCGGGGTCGAGGGGCAGGTCGTAGCGGGCAATCAGCTCGTCCACGCGGGCGGCATTGTTGGAGACGATCGGCGAGGAGAGTTGTTTGTCGGCGGGGAAAGATTCGAGGGTCAGCGGCCAGATGAGCAGGTTCGGATTGTAGCGCAGGGCGTAATCCAGCACCATCAGGTCCTTGGTCAGCGAGACGGTCGGGTAGCCGAGGTTGTAGACGCGCACGCGTCGTCCGTCGCAGGTTTGCATATCGGCCGCGTCGAGTTGACCGGCGAGGGTCTCTTCGGGGCGCAGGAGCGTGCCCCAGGTGGACGAGTCGCCGATGACGATGACGCGGTACTCGCCATCGGGCTTGGGGCCGGCGGCGATGATGTGGGAGGCGAACATGGCGTCCAGGTCGAAGAGGCTCAGGTTGTAGGAGCGCGCGGAGTCTTCGCCGAAGGGGAAGCGCAGGCGGCCATCGAGGAGATGGTTGTAAAGGGACAGTTTGCCAACGCCGGAAGGGAGCGCGGCAGCCAACAGGTCGAGGACGAGGAACAGCAGCAGTCCCTTGAGCAGAACGTTGCGGAGAAAGCGGGCGTCCATGTCAGGCGGCTCCAAAGAGGGTCTGGAAGAAACGGACAGAGACTGCCGGTTCGGGCAGGGCAAACAGCACCCAGGAGAGGCTGACGAAGTGGAAAGTCAGCAGCGCGCCGCCAACGTTCAAGGTCTTCTGCCAGCGCAGGGGAAGGGAGGCGAAGCGCGCCTTCGTCAACTCCGACCAGCGGTTGTGGAGGAAGAGGCCGATCCCCTGCCACAGGCCCCACAGGACGAAATTCCACGTTACGCCGTGCCAGAGGCCGATGAGCACCATGGTTGCCAGTTGGGTGGTGAAGATGATGACCGGGATGGAAAGTGTTTTTTTGCCGGAGCGCAGCGCCCGCGTCACCGGGTTGAAGAAATAGGCGCGGAACCACTGGGTGAGGGTCATGTGCCAGTTGTTCCAGAACTGGGTCAGGTTGGGCTTGAGGTAGGGCGCGTTGAAGTTTTCAGGCAATTTGAAACCGAGCAGCCGCCCCAGGCCAATGGCAATGTCGGTGTAGCCGCTGAAGTCGAAATAAAGTTGGAAGGAATAGGCATACAGCAAAACCCACGCCCAGCCTGCCGTGCGCACCTGCAGGGCATTCGTCCCATTCAGGGCAATGATGGCCAGCGTGTCGGCGAGGGCGAATTTCTTGAACATGCCCAGCAGCAGGCGTTTCCCGGCCTCGCCCCAGTCGGCGGCGGCGCGGACGGGCGGACGGCGCAGGTCGCCGACGAAACGCTCGATGCGGTCAATCGGACCCGCGGACAGGGTCGGGAAGAAGACGATATACGTCACGTACTCGGCCAGCGAGACCGGGGGCAGGCGTCCGCTCTGGCGGTCGCGCAGGGTGTGCAACAGACGGAAGGCAATGTAGGAAAATCCCAGCCAGCGGATGTCCAGCGCGGAGGCGGTGGTCAGTGATTGCTCATTCAGGCCGCGCAGGAAGAGGCTGAGTTGGAGCGAGAGCGCCGGAACCTTAAGGAGGAGAAAGAGCAAAATAACAAGAACAAAAGCCGCGCTCAGGACTGCCTTGCCGGGGCTGGTGAAACGGGCAATGAGCAATCCCAGCAGGGCAGCGACTGTCAACAGCGCCAGCACCATCTGCGTCTGCGGCGGGCGGGAGGCGGTGAGCGGGAGGGAGAAGCCCAGGTAACGGGTCAGCGCCAGGGCGAGGACGAGCGCGCCCAGGAGGACGGCAGCCGTCCGGTTGGCGCGCCAGGAACGCATCTCGCGGGGGGTGGTGAGGACCCACGTCAGGGCGGCCAGCGCCAGGGTAACGGTAGGCAGGTAAAAGTCGAGGCCGCGCACCGGCAAAGCCGGCTGGAGCGCGTAGACCGCCAGCGCGCTGACTGCCAGGAGCAGGTTCACGCGCCAGCGGTCGTGGGTCACAAATCCGAGCAGGGCCGCGGCGGCGATGAAAACAACGATGTAAACCGGGGTCATTTAGAAGCCCTGGTAAATCCAGATAGGAGCGCTGGAGGCGGTCAGGATGACAAGGGCGACGAGGATCAGCGCCACGGCCAGCGCCCAGATGTTTTCACGCGAGAAAAGCGATTTCATTTGTAGCCGCACACCAGAAATTCCCCGCCCTGCTCCACCACGTTGTAGGTGCGCACCGACAGGTCGAGTTCCTGATCTTCCCCGTTGTAGGTGGCAAGGATCGCGCCGGTGCAATTGACCGAATAAGTGCCGTCCTCGTTGGCGGTTGCCGTACAGGCCAGGCCTTCAAGGCGGGTTTCCACGGCCTGGAGGGAATCGAGTTCCAGGATAGCAGTCGGTTCCCAGTCCGCGCAGGAGAGGGAGGAGAGTCGGTCGGAATCTTTCGAAACCAGGGCATTCAGGTAATCTTCCACCGCCCGCGCCGGGGCATCCAGGGACGGGCCGCAGGCTGCCAGGAAAAGCACGAGAGTCAATACTGATAATGTGAAGGGGAGAAATTTGCGCATGAGGGGGTCCTTTCCGTGAATTGGCTTGCCGGATTATACATCAAACGTACGAATGAAAGAATGAGTCCACTGCAAAAACCTTTTTAAACACGAAGGACACAAAGGCAACGA
>DYKZ01000211.1 GCA_020722345.1 Anaerolinea thermophila
ACAATAACCTCGGCTGCGTCTCATCGTTATACTCCACGCCCAGATGCTCATACGCGGACTTGGTGGCAACGCGGCCCTGCGGGGTGCGATCCAAAAATCCCAGTTGCAGCAGGTACGGCTCGACCACGTCCATGATGGTCTCCGGCTCCTCGCTGATGGCGGCGGCGATGGTGTTCAGCCCCACCGGGCCGCCGCTGTATTTGGTGATAACCGTCATCAGCACGCGGCGGTCCACGTCATCGAGACCGAGCGGGTCCACCTGGAGCAGGTCGAGAGCCTCGCGCGCCACCTGGCGGGTGATGACGCTGTCGGCGCGCACCTGGGCGTAATCGCGCACGCGGCGCAGGAGACGCAGCGCCACGCGCGGCGTACCGCGCGCCCGGCGGGCGATCTCCTCCACGCCGCCATCCTCGGCCTCGACGTTCAACTTTGCCGCGGCGCGCCGGACAATGGCTTGCATTGCGGCGAGATCGTAATAGTCCAGGCGGTACACCGCGCCGAAGCGTGCCCGCAGGGGCGCGGTCATCAGCGCCAGGCGGGTCGTCGCGCCGACCACGGTGAAGCGCGGCAGTTTCAGGCGGATGGAACGCGCCGAGGGCCCCTTGCCAATGACGATGTCGAGAGCGTAATCTTCCATGGCCGGGTAAAGGACTTCCTCCACGGCCTTGCCGAGGCGGTGAACTTCGTCAATGAAAAGCACGTCCCCGGCGCGCAGGTTGGTCAGGATGGCAGCCAGATCGCCGGCGCGCTCGATGGCCGGGCCGGAGGTGACCTTGATACTGACGCCCATCTCGTTGGCGACCACGTGCGCCAGGGTGGTTTTGCCCAGGCCGGGGGGGCCATAAAAGAGCACATGGTCGAGCGCCTCACCGCGCTGACGGGCAGCCGCGATCAGGATGGCAAGGTTCTCTTTCACCTGTTCCTGGCCGATTAGGTCGGAGAGCGCCTGGGGGCGCAGGGTGGTGTCCAGCCGGTCGTCGGGTTTCGGTTCGGGGTCGAGGAGGCGTTTCGATGAATCAGTCATGAATCCGATTATACCGCTTGTCTAAAATCAGATTCTCTTGTATGCTTGATGCATTTCATCACACCTGTCAGGAACGCCAAATGTCAAAGATTTCTTTTCCGCAAGGCTTCATCTGGGGCATCGCTGCTTCGGCCTATCAAATCGAAGGGGCGTGGAACGAAGACGGCAAAGGTGTCTCGATTTGGGACACCTTTGTTCATACCCCCGGCAAGATCGTCAATGGGGAGACAGGCGATGTAGCCATTGACCACTATCATCGTTACAAGGAAGACATTGCTTTGATGGCGCAACTGGGTCTCCGCTATTATCGTTTCTCGACCGCCTGGACCCGCATCCTGCCTACCGGAACCGGGCCGGTCAACCCGAAAGGCATCGCCTTCTACGACCGGCTGATTGACACGCTGCTCAAACATAAGATCGAGCCGTACCTTTGTCTCTTCCACTGGGACCTGCCGCAGGTGTTGCAAGACCAGGGCGGATGGCCAAAGCGCGAGACGGCTTATCATTTTGCCGAATACGCCCGCCTGGTGACAAAGCACTACGGCGACCGGCTGAAGGTCATCTTCACTCATAACGAACCCTGGGTGGCAGCCTTTGCCGGGCATTTCCTGGACATGCACGCCCCCGGACAGAAAGACCTGGGCGCGGCGCTCAAAGCCCAACATCACATTCTGCTCTCGCACGGACTGGCTGCGGAAGCAATCCGCGCCGAGGCAAAGCATCCCATCCAGATTGGGATCACCCTCAACCTGAACCCAGTCTATCCGGCCACAGAGTCGAAGAAAGACCGTGAGGCCGCCGCGCGCGTGGACACCATCATGAATCGCATTGTGCTGGATCCGCTGCTCAAGGGGACAACGCCAATACAGGAATACAAACTCATCAAGCCGCTAATCGGCAACCTCATCCAGCCCGGCGACCTGGAGAAGATCCGTACCCTCGACCTGTTGGGCGTAAATTACTACTCGCGCGCCGTGATGAAGCGCTCGAACAAGATTCCGATTGTCAACGTGGAGCAGGTCCACCCGGAAGGCAACGAATACTCCGGCATGTGGGAAATCTTTCCCGAGGGCCTCTATGTCCTGCTGACGCGTATCCAGAACGATTATCTCGGCCCGCTGGGCGAGGCCGCGCCGATGCTGATGATCACCGAGAACGGCGTGCCGGTGCCAGACGGCCTCGACTTTGATGGCCGTATCCGCGACGAGCGCCGCATCCGCTACCTGAAGAACCATCTCTACCAAGCCTGGCGCGCCATCCAGGAGGGAGTGCCGGTCAAGGGGTACTTCCACTGGTCATTCATGGATAACTTCGAGTGGGCACTCGGCTACAGTCAGCGCTTCGGGCTGGTGTATGTGGACTTCAAAACCCAGCAGCGCACGGTCAAGGATAGCGGGCGCTGGTTCGCAGAGGTTATCCGCGGCAATAGCGTCGAGTTTTAGCAAAGCGAAAAACTTTTAGCAACAGATTTCGCGGATTATCGCGGACAAACATTTGGAGAACCTATGACTGAGTTGCTTTTCAAGGAATTGACGTTTGCAGTCATCGGCGCGGCAATGGAAGTCCACAGGGTTTTAGGCCCCGGCTTCCTGGAATCAGTTTATCAGGCAGCGTTGGAGCGCGAGTTGACTTTGCGCGGCCTTCCATTCGAGGCGCGAAAGAAACTGGCCGTCAATTACAAAGATGTGCTGGTTGGGGAGTACATCGCCGACCTTGTCATAGACGGGAAATTCATTGTGGAGACCAAGGCCGTCTCGACCTGGAATCCGCGCCACGACGCGCAGGCTGTCCACTATCTGGCAGCAACAGGCATGCAACTTGCCCTTCTGCTCAACTTTGGGACAGGCTCACTGCAACACCGGCGAATCATCCGCACGGGATTGGTAAGAAATACATGACTCTCCTGCAAAAAGGCTATTGCACCGCGCAGCACGCGAAGACCGTCAGGAA
>DYKZ01000048.1 GCA_020722345.1 Anaerolinea thermophila
TCTCAAATAGCAATTGCTTGACCTGTGCAGGCGGGGGTGGTAAAATCCGCCCGCTCGAAAAGCCGAGCCCCCATCGTCTAGTGGACTAGGACGCAGCCCTTTCAAGGCTAAAACCAGAGTTCGAATCTCTGTGGGGGCACTCAAAAAACCGCCATGAGGCGGTTTTTGCGTTACTGAGTGCTGCGTAGCGCCCTTGCGGGTTCACCATCGGGGCCACGTATTGTGGGAAACAGCCGCATTTTGTGCGGTAGGCATCCTCTATTTTTTTTTGCCTGCGCTATGTTGTATCAGAGCGCCGCAAAACCAAAAGCCTGTTTGTCCATTGGCAGAGCGGACATAGAGATCATCGCCGATGTCCACAACCAGATAATTACTGCCTTGCGCAGTGAACCGTCAGTGTGCAGCAATGCAATCTGCTTACCTCTCCCATGCAGTATAATTTGGGGCGTTCTCATTTGGAGGTGCCATGACGAAACGCAAAACAAATTCCGAACAAGTCCACAGACTGCGCGTGCTGGTCGCCAAACCCGGCCTCGACGGGCACGACCGGGGCGCCAAGGTCGTCGCCCGCGCCCTGCGCGACGCCGGCATGGAGGTCATCTACACCGGCCTGCGTCAGACCCCGGAGATGATCGCCGAAGCCGCCCTGCAGGAAGACGTGGACGTGGTCGGCCTGTCCATCCTTTCGGGAGCGCACATGGCGCTCCTGCCGCGCATCCTCGAACTGCTCAAAGCCAACGGCCAGGAGCACGTCCGTGTCTTTGTTGGCGGCATCATCCCGGACGAAGACTCGCCGCGCCTGAAGGCAATGGGCGTGACGGGCATCTACGGTCCCGGCGCCTCAACCGATGTCATCGTCAGCGACATCCGCGCCGCCTTTGGTTCCAGCGCCGCGTGAGGGCCGCACGAATACCAGCAGCCCCTACCACCAAGTCACGAAGTCTCCAAACTTTTTATTGAGACCTCGTGGCTTTGTGACTTCGTGGTTGGTCTTTGTTCAGCCATCCGATGAACTCCAAACTCTTCATAAGGAAAACGCATGTCCCTGGCTGATTCCGTCCTGAACGGCAACCCGCTGGCGCTGGCGCGCCTGCTTACCAAAGTCGAGAACGACTCCCCCGAAGGCCGCGCTGCGCTGGACGAACTCTTTCCTCATACCGGCAAGGCCCACCTGGTCGGCGTCACCGGCGCGCCCGGAACCGGGAAATCGTCGCTCGTCAACCGCCTCGCCCTCCACTACCGCCGCGCCCCGAACCCGAAGCGGGTCGCCATTATCGCTGTGGACCCCTCCAGCCCGTTCACGGGCGGGGCGCTGCTCGGCGACCGCGTCCGCATGCGCGACCTGGCAGGCGACCCGGGCGTCTTTATCCGCTCGATGGCCTCGCGCGGCTCGCTGGGGGGGCTGGCGCACGCCACCGCCGCGGTTGCCCAGGTCTTCGACGCGGCCGGTTTCGACGTGGTGTTGATCGAAACCGTCGGCGCCGGTCAGGCCGAGGTGGACATCGCCCGTCTGGCGCACACCACGCTGGTGGTCGAAGCGCCCGGCTTCGGCGACGACATCCAGGCCATCAAGGCCGGCATCCTGGAGATCGCCGACATCCTGGTGGTCAACAAGGCCGACCTGCCCGGCGCGGAGAATACCGAGCGCGCCCTGCGCGGCATGTTGGACCTGGCCCACCCCGTCGCAAAAATTTTCCGCCACCACGGACAGGTGATGCGCGTCGCCGGGGAGGAAGCGCAAAACGCCCCTCTCTGGCTGCCGCCCATCCTGCGCACGGTTGCTACTGAGGGGACGGGGATCGAGACGCTGGTGGAGGCCATCGGCAGGCACGCCGGTCATCTGCGCCAGAGCGGGGACTGGGTCCGCCGCGAGCGCGCCAGGCTGGAGGTCGAACTCGAAGCGCTGGTCACGGAAGCCCTCCTTGGCCGGTTCCGCGCCCGCATTTCCGATGGCCGGTATAAGGAGGTTGTCGAACGGGTGGTGAACCGTTCTCTTTCCCCCTGGGAGGCGGCGAAAGTCTTGTTGAACGAGTAGGGCAAAATGTTTAACAGGATGGACAGGATAAACAGGATACTCTCATCTCAAGGGGATCATCCCACAAATCCTGTCCATCTTGTTTGACGCACTTTACTCATCTTGGGAGCGTAGGGCAAGATAATGTCCTGCGTTCCTTGCGTTACTCCCCAAAAATGTGCCGGGCAATCACCAGCCGCTGAATCTCGTTCGTGCCCTCGCCGATGGCGCACAGGCGCTGGTCGCGGTACATGCGCTCGACGGCGGAATCGCGCACGTACCCGGCCCCGCCGTGAATCTGGATGGCCTTATAGCAGGCGCGCTCTGAGACCTCGGTGCAGAACATCTTTGCCATCGCAGCCTCCTTGGTGTAGCGCATGCCTTTTCCCTTCATCCAGGCGGCGCGATAGACCATCATGCGGGCAGCCTCGATCTCGGTCGCCATTTCGGCCGCCATCCACTGGATGGCCTGGAAATGGGCAATCGGCTGGCCGAACTGCTCGCGCTCCTTTGCATAGGCCACTGCTTTGTCGAAAGCGCCTTGCGCCAGCCCGACCGCCATGGCCGAGATGGCCAGCCGTCCGGCGTCCAGCGTCACCAGGAACTGCTTGAAGCCTTCGTTCTCCTTCCCCAGCAGATGCGAGGCCGGGATGCGGCAGTTCTCGAAGAACAACTGCGAGGTCACCGACCCCTTCAGCCCCATCTTCTTCTCATTCCGCCCTGGCTGGAAACCGGGCGTGCCTTTCTCAACGATGAAGGAGGAGATGCCGCGTGTGCCCTTCGCCGGGTCGGTCTTGGCAGTGATCACCAGCACGTCGGCCAGGGAACCATTGGTGATGTAGACTTTCTCCCCGTTGATCACCCATTCGTCCCCGTCGCGGACGGCGCGTGTGCGCGTCGCCCCGGCGTCGGACCCGGCGCCCGGTTCCGTTAAACCGAACGCTCCGATCTTCTCCCCGCTCAACAGCCCCGGCAGGTATTTCATTTTCTGCTCCTCCGTGCCGAAGCGGTAGATGGGTTCGCAGCACAGGGAGGTGTGCGCGTCCAGGATGATGGCCATCGTCCCGGAGACGCGGGCGATCTCCTCCAGGGCAATCAGCAGGCTGATGTAGTCGCCGTGCGAGCCGCCGTAGGCCTCCTCGAACGGGATACCCAGCAGGCCAAGTTCGCCCATGCGCTTGAAAAGGTCGGCGGGGAACTGGTCGGTGGCGTCAATTTCTTCGGCGCGCGGGGCGATCTCCTTCTCGGCAAACTCGCGCACCATGCTCTTGATCAACAAGTGTTCATCGCTCAGTTGAAAATCCATTGTGCAACTCCTTATCGGATACGGACAAACGCGGATCGACGCGGAACAAAATCATGGCAATCCGCGTCCCTCCGCGTCGGTCCGCGTCCCGTTTACCTACTTCCCGATCACCAGCCCCTGCGGATCTATCTCCCGCAGGATGCGCAACTGCTCGTCGGTCGGCTCCGGGCTGACAGCGACCCGCTCCGGGATGAGAATCTCGAACTCGCTCGCCGCTTGGACCTCGTCCACGCTCACACCCGGATGGACGGCGAGCAGCATCAGGCGTTTGGTTGCCTCGTCGAAGCCATAGACGCCGAGTTGGGTGATGACCCGGTACGGGCCGCTCCCGGCGGGCAGACCGGCGGCCTCGCGCGCCCCGGGTCCGGTCAGGTAGCCGGGGGTGGTCAGGAAATCCAGTTTCTTCACGAAAGTCTGCGGCGACTGCTTACGCATGACGTAGATCGTCCGCCAAGTCAGCGAACCCACATCGTTGGCCCCGCCGCTGCCGGGCAGGCGCACCTTGGGATGCTCCCATTCGCCGATGACGGTGGTATTGACGTTGCCGTAGCAGTCCATCGCCGCCCCGCCCAGGAAGCCGTAGTCCACGTAACCGGCCTGGGAGGCCGACATGACCTCGTGCATGCTGGAGGCCGCCGAGGCTTTGTAATAGGTGCGCGAGTCGCCCACCGAGATGGGCAGGGCCGGCACCTGGGGTCCGATGCCGCCCGCCTCGAAGATGATGAGCAAGCCTGGGGCGTGGGTGCGCTGGGCAAGCATCGCCGCCAGGATGGGGAATCCCGTCCCGACGAAGGCCGAGCGGCCGTTCTCCAGCAGTCCGGCGGCCACACAGGCCAGCAGTTCGGTCAGGTTGTAGCGCGGCTTGTCGGTCATAGCGCTGCCTCCTCAGTCGAAGGAGGCTGGAGGGCCATGATGCGTTTTAGTTCCTCCATCCGGCGCTTGCCGCCGATCTTCTCCAGATAGGCATCAAAGTCCGGCACGCCGAAGACATACTCCTCGAAATACTTCTGCGTGCCCTCTGGCGTCTTCGAGGCCTCTAGCCAGTGGGCGATGTGCTCCTCGTCGAAGTAATAGACCGTCGGCATCTCCGTTGGGTGGGCCCCAAACGGTACTTCGATCACCGCGTCCACGAGGTAGAACGGGATAACGGTCCGCCACGGCTGGCGCTGGATCTCTTCGTGGGGGATGATTTCCTCAGTGGTAAGTACCAGCCGGCGGGCGGCGCGCGCCAGTTCGAAGTCCTCTACCGTAATGCCGTCAATCTGCGCGTTCCCGTACATGTCGCAGCGGTGGACGTGGAAGAGCGCCACATCGGGGTAACAGGCCGGGAGGAGGGCGATGGGTTTGCCGCTCCAGGGGTCTTCGATGACTTTGGCGGAACTATGCTTGAGGGTATCGGTGCCGAGCATGGTGCGCACCGGCATAAACGGCACGCCCATGGCCGCCGCCAGGAAGCGCCACTGGTAACCGGCGTTGCTGATCTCGCCGGTCACCTGCACCTGGCCGGATTCCACTGCCCGCCGCCCGCAGGGGGAGAGGCCGCGCAGTTCGTGGCCGAAGGCGTAGGCCACTTCCACCCGGCTGACGCACCCGCCGCCGATGAGCAGGTCAATATCATGGACGGCGGTCTTACCGAACATGGTCAGGTTGCGTTTGCGCTGGCGGATGATTTCGTACACGAGCGCCATCGGGATGCGGATATGCCCGAAGCCGCCCATGGCCAGCAGGCTGCCGTCTGGCACGAACCGGCGGATGGCTTCTGCCGCCGTTGTACGTTTGTCCACCATCGCCCTGGTCTTGTTTTCCCGAATCCACCGGCGGTTTTCGTCGGGGTCGTGCCAGCCGATGAGTTCACCGAGGTTTTCAATTGGATCTTTCATGCATTCTCTCCGTGGTTCGCCCCTCTCCCAATGATGGGAGAGGGGCGGGGTAGGGCTAATCAGCCAAGTTGAAGTAGATGTCGGTCGGCTTGAGTTTGGAGTTGCGCAGGAAGCGACCTTTGACCTTTTTGCCAATCCAGCCAATGTTGGCAGAATCGGGGTCCACGCCCACCAGGCGCGCCAGGAAGAGCGTGTCGCAGCCCTCGAACTCAACAAGGATGAGGATGAACGGGCATTCCGGCAGGAAGGTCTCCGAGCCAAAGTGACAGACGGTGAAGGCGTGAATTTTCCCCTCCGGCTTGATCTCCACCCACTCGTTCTCGGTGCCTGTGTACATATCGTGGCCGCGCGGGTTGGCATAGGTGTAGCCGCTCTTCGGGTTGCGGCTGACGATGAAGCGCCCGTTCGCCAGGGCGGCAAAGAACGGCGAATCCTGGCCGTAGGAGTAATTGTAGTCAATCGAATAGGGTTGCTTGACAACGATGGGCGACATCTGCTTCAGCACCGACAGGTCGTCGCCGGTCGGGAACGGGACGCTGAAAGCAATCGTCCCTTCCAGGTTGTCTTCGATGCGCTTAGGGAATTCCTTCTTGTTGGTCATGGCTGCTCTCCTATTTCTCCTGTTCCAGGATGCTGACGGTGACGTACGTGCCGGTGCCGGCGTGCGAGTGGATCGCGCCGCGCCGGGCGTCCGGGACCTGGAGGGCTGGGTCGCCGAAATGCTTCTCGATCGTGCCCTGCAATTGCCACAGGGCGAAGACGGCCTGCATCAGACCGGTCGCGCCGACGGGGTGGCCGCAGGCGATCAGTCCGCCTGAAGGGTTGACCGGGCAGGCGGGCTTCTCCGGCAGGTTCAGGCCGTAGTCGAGGCCGGGCATGAAGGTCTTGCCGCTGACGGCAAACGGTCCGCCCTCGCCGTAACGGCACAGTCCCATGTCCTCGTAGGTCTGGATCTCGGACGAGGTGTAGGCGTCGTGCAGTTCGACGAAATCAATCTCGTTCAGCGGGTCAGTAATCCCGGCATTTTTGTAGGCTTCGTAGGAAGCCATGCGTCCGGCGCGGAAGGAGTGGACGCCGGGGTAGCGGAAACCTTTGTCCCACAAATCCTTGTAGTAGGCGCGCGCCTCATCGTTCTGTTCGTTAGGCAGGGCGTTGTACTTGTAGAAATCCTCCAGCGACTGGTGCGGTCGGTCGGCCATGCGCATAGCATCGGTGCCGCGCCCGATGCCGGTCACGCGGACGCGCGGCAGCCTCCGCCCGGCAGCCTTCTCCAGTTTCGCCAGTCCCTCCTCCGAACACAAGATGACTGCTGCGGCGCCGTCGCTCATCACGCAGATGTCGAGGCGGGTCAGCGGCCAGGCCACCATCGGGGCCGAGCGCACATCTTCGACGGTCAGGCGCTGGCGTTTCTGGGCATAGGGGTTATGGTAAGCATTGATATGGTTCTTCACGGAGACGTGTGCCAGTTGCTCCACGGTCGTCCCGAACTCGGCCATGTGGCGGGTGACCATCATGGCGTAGTAGCCGGAGTAGAAACCGCCCACCGGGTAATCGAAGGAGACGTCTGACGCCAGGGCAATGAACTCGTTGCCCTTCCAGGTTTCCACGTGACTCATATGCTCGAAGCCGAAGGTCAGGCAGGTGTCCATGTAACCGGAGGCCACGGCTTTCCAGCCCTCCTGGAAGCAAATGCCGCCGGTGGCCCCGCCGCCTTCCACGCGGTGCGACGGCTTCGGAGACATCCCCAGATAATCATGGGCCATGATTCCGGCCATCAACTGGCGGGTGAAGTGGTCGGAGAAATAGGATGCTATCGTGCCGTCCACCAGTTCTAAGAACTGTGGGTGGTCAATACCGATATCGGCCAGGGCATAATCGTAGGCCTCTTTCACTAAGCCCTGGAAAGTCTTATCGGGACGCGCCTTGGCAAACTTGGAAACGCCTCCCGAAACGGCATAGACGGGTCGCATAAACGTACCTCCTTTTTCCTTTGACTGTTAAATTGCCATGCCAGGCGGCATAGCACGGGATAATTCTCTTCTGGCGCGGCAGTTAGCATGCCGGCCGGATTGCACAAAGAAAGGCGGTTTTTATGATTGTGCGAGGCTTTTGAGCATCTCCTTTGCAATGATTATGCGCTGTATCTCGTTGGTACCTTCGTAGATCGAGGTGACGCGGGCATCCCGTGCATAGCGCTCGACCGGGAATTCCTTCGAGTAGCCGTAGCCGCCCATTATCTGAATCGCTGCGTAACAGGCGCGGTTGGCGGCCTCTGTGGCGTACATCTTGGCCATAGCCGCTTCCTTGTAGAAGGAGCGCCCCTGGTCGGCGCGGAAGGTGGCCTGCATCAGCAGCAGGCGCGCCGCTTCGAGTTCTGTGTACGCGTCAGCGATCATCCACTGGATGGCCTCGAACTTGGCGATCTCCTGCCCAAACTGGACGCGCTTCTGGGCGTAACGGGCGGCGTAATCCATGGCCGCCAGCCCTACGCCGAGCGCCAGCGATCCGATCCCCACTCGCCCGCCGGCAAGTTCCACAATGGCCGTATGCAGGCCGTCGTTTAGTTTGCCCATCAGCGCTTCCCTGGGGATGCGGCAATCATCGAAGATCACTTCGGTTGTCGCCGAAGCATGCTGTCCCATCTTTTCCTCAGCCCGGCCAATGAACAGGCCTTTGGTCCCCGCCTCTACCAGGAAGCAACTGATCCCCTTCCCTTTGGGCGCGTTCTTGTCGGTCACCGCCCAGGTGACAAACACCCCGGCGTAAGGCGCGCTGGTGATGAAGCGTTTGATCCCATTCAGTACCCACTGGTCTCCGACCAGGACCGCCGTCGTGGAAATGGCCGCCGCGTCTGACCCGGCCCCCGGCTCGGTGAGGGCAAAACTCCCCGCCAGGTACTCGCCTGAACAAATCTTCGGAATGTAGGCCTTCTTCTGTTCCTCCGAGCCGACCGTCTGGATGACATCGCAGACCAGGTTATTGACCGAGACCGTCACCGCTGTTGAAGCGCAGGCGCGAGCAATTTCGGTGATGGCAACGCTGAACGCCACCATGCCGACCTGCGAGCCGCCGTATGCCTCGCGGATGTTCAACCCCATGAAACCCAGTTCGGCGAGTTTCTTCAGGTTGCGGAAGAAGGTCTCCCGCTCCTCGCCGCGATCCAGTTTAGCGGCCACCGGTTCGAGTTCGGCGCGGGCAAATTCGCGGGCGGTTTCCTGGATGAGTCTCTGCTCTTCGGTCAGTTCTAAGTACATGCCAATCCATTTTCTAATCTATCGGACGCTTGCCGTCCGAAATGTCGGGAGCGAGCTCCCGGACTCCCAAACTCTTCACTTCGACAGCCGCGCAAGCAGCGCCGGGATGAACTGCAACAGGTCGGCAACCACCAGTACGTTGGCCACCTCGCCAATGGGCGCATCCTTGTCCTTGTTGATGGCGACGATGAAGTCGGATTTCTTCATCCCGGCGATGTGCTGGATCGAACCGGAGATGCCGCAGGCCACGTACAACTTTGGAGCCACCGTCTGACCACTGCTGCCCACCTGGCGGCTGTGATCCGCCCAGCCGGCGTCCACCACCGGCCGGGTGGCGCCCAGTTCGCCGCCCAGGGCGCGGGCCAGCGCGGCCACGATCTCCACGTTCTCCTTCTTCCCGACGCCGCGCCCGGCGCTGACAATCACCTCCGCCCGGGCCAGGTCAACTTCTTTCTTCTCCGCGGCTTCGTAGCCGATGAACTCTATCCGGGAGGCCGAATCGGCCAGTTCGACGGGAACCAGGCTCGGGGTCCCGCCCGGCTCGCCCTGGTAGGAGAAAGCGCCAGACTGGATGGTCAGGACAGCCTGTGCCGTCACCGGTTTCAGCAGGCGGCGCATCTTGGCGTTGCAGGCCGGGACCTCGAACCCGTCCGCCGTTATCCCGACAATTTCCGACACTTGGGCAATCTTCAGCGCCGCGGCGAGGCGCGGAGCCAGGTCCCAGCCGTAGGAGGAGTGGAGAAAGACAATGTAATCCGGGGACTCTTTCTGCACGGCCTCCAGCACAAGGCGCTTGTGGAGGTCTGGGTTGTATTCGCCGTACTTGGCGGCCTCGGCAAAGTAAACCTTGCCGTCGAAATGTGGGGCTTCGGCCTCTGCGCCGATAAAGAAGAAGGCCTTTTCTGCGCCGAGGCGTTCGGCAAAGGCGAGCAGTTCGTAGGTGGATTCGAGCAGTTTCCCCTGACGGTATTCAGCAATAAGCAATGCTTTCATGGTTTCCTCTCCTTCTACCGCAAGGCGGGCGCTTTTTCTTTGAGAATGGCCGCCAGTTTGTCGGCCAGTTCGTTGACATCGCCCTCCAGCACCAGGCCGCGGCCTTTCTTCTCCGGCGGGTACATTTTTTCGGTTTGCACGAGGCTGTCGCCGACCGGGAAATCTGCCGCCTGGAAGGTGAGAAGTTCTTTCTGTTTAGCCTTCATGATGTTAGGCAGGGTCGGGTAACGCGGGGTGTTCAGTCCCAACTGACAGGTCACCACGAGGGGCAGCGCGAGGCGTACCACGCCGCGCAGGCCGCCTTCCATCTCGCGCCGGATGGCGGCCACAGCGCCGTTGAGTTCGAAGCCGACGACGGTGGTGACACAGGCAAAACCGAGCAGTTCGGCCACCATGCCGCCAACTTGGCCCGAGCCGCGGTCCTGCGACTGCAAGCCGGTGAAGATGAGATCGAAGTTCTTATCGCGGGCAAAGGCGGCGATGAGCGAGGCAATCTGCCAGGCGTCCATCTGGTGCGGCTGGTCGGCCTTGATGTGGACGCCGCGGTCGCCGCCCATAGCCAGCCCCTTCTTGATGGCTTCCACCGCCCGGTCGGGGCCGATGGAGAGGACGGTGATGTCCGCCGCGCCGCCCAGCCCCTCCTTGACGCGCACCGCCTGCTCGATGGCGTACTCGTCGTACTCGTTCAGGCGGAAGGCCAGGTCCTGTTCCTCGTACCAGGTCCCGGCGCTGTTGACCCGAAAACGGGATTCCATATCGGGTACTTGCTTGATACAGACCAAAATCTTCATTGTGCCTCCTATGAATTAAATCCAAGTGGGTTCTGTGTAGGTGCCAAACACCTGCTTCATCACGCCAATGATCTCGCCCAGCGTGGCATAGGCGCGCACGCAGTCCAGCAGGTACGGCATGGTGTTTTCCGTCCCCTGGCAGGCGATACGCAGACGGTCGAGGGCCTGGCCAACGCGCCCGTTGTCGCGCTCCCGGCGCAGGGTCCGCAGGCGTTCGGCCTGGCGTTCATAGCCGGCCGGGTCCATTTCCAGGATGGGGATGGCGAGCGGACGATCGTCCACGTAGTCGTTCACGCCGACGATGGTGCGGACGTGGCTGTCAATCTCGCGCTGGTAGGTGTAGGCAGCGTCGGCGATCTCCTGCTGGAAGAAGCCTTTTTCGATGGCCGGCAGGACGCCGCCCAGGTCTTCGATGCGGCGGAAGTAATCCCGCGCCTGGGCCTCGAGCCGGTTGGTGAGCGCCTCGATGAAGTACGACCCGCCGAGCGGGTCAATCGTATTCGCCGCGCCCGATTCGTGAGCGATGATCTGCTGGGTGCGCAGGGCCACCCGCACTGCCTGCTCGGAGGGGAGCGCCAGGGCTTCGTCCATCGAGTTGGTGTGCAGCGACTGCGTCCCGCCTAGGACGGCTGCCAGCGCCTGGATGGCGACGCGCACAACGTTGTTCTCCGGCTGCTGGGCGGTGAGGGTCATGCCGGCCGTTTGGGTGTGGAAGCGCATCAGCCAGGAGCGCGGGTCCTTCGCCCCGAAGGTCTCGCGCATCTCGCGCGCCCAGATGCGGCGGGCGGCGCGGTACTTGGCGATCTCCTCGAAGAAGTCGTTGTGGGCGTTGAAGAAGTACGAGAGGCGCGGGGCAAACTCGTCCACATCCATGCCGCGGGCAATGCCCCAGCGCACGTATTCCATGCCGTCGGCCAGGGTGAAGGCCAGTTCCTGGGCGGCGGTGCTGCCCGCCTCGCGGATGTGGTAGCCGGAGATGGAGATGGTGTTCCATTGCGGGACGACCCGCGAGCCGAACTCCATCGTGTCCACCACCAGGCGCATCGAAGGCTCCGGCGGGAAGATGTATTCCTTCTGGGCGATGTACTCCTTGAGGATGTCGTTTTGGATGGTGCCGCGCAGTTGATCCGGCCTTGCCCCCTGTTTCTCGGCGACGGCAATGTACATGGCCCATAGGATGGCGGCGGGTGAGTTGATGGTCATCGAGGTGGAGATCTTTGCCAGGGGGATGCCCTCCAGCAGGATTTCCATATCTTGGAGCGAACTGATGGCCACGCCGCACTTGCCGAATTCACCCAGGGCTTCCGGCGCGTCGGCGTCGTAGCCCATCAGGGTGGGCAGGTCGAAGGCGATGGAGAGACCGGTTGCGCCCTGGGATAAGAGGTACTTGAAACGGGCGTTCGTTTCCTCCGCCGAGCCGAAACCGGCGAATTGACGCATGGTCCACAGGCGGCCGCGCTGACCGGTGGCGTGGATGGCGCGGGTGTAGGGATATTCGCCCGGCAGGCCGAGGTCGGTCAGGTAGTCGAAGTCCGGCAGGTCGAGGGGCGTGTAGAGGCGGGCCACTTCCTCGGAGGAAGCGGTGATGAACTTCTCCTGCCGTTCGGGCATGGCGCGCAGAGTCTCGGCCAGGGTGGAATTTTCCCATTGCGAGAGAGAGGCTTTCAGGTCATCCTGTCGTTTCTTGTCAAACATTACAGTCTCCTATACTGCTAACCGATCACCAGTTCCTTCTGCAGGTCAACAGTGACGAAGGAAGCGCCGTCGTCGCTGCGCCGGACGCGCGAGGCGGCATAGTCGGGGTCGTGGACGTAAACGAGCCAGCCATTGTCCTCGGTCAGGGAGGCCAACAGCGTCCTCTTCTCCTCGATGAGCAGTTCCGGGAAGCGGTCGTAGCCCATGGTGATAGGCAGGTGCACCCAGAAGCGGCCAGGGATCAGGTCGGTGGGGAAGACGATACGTCCGCCCGGATGGCGCAGGTCGGCGGCCAGCAGCCCCGGCGTGTGGCCGTCGCTGGGGAAGAAGTGCAGTTCGAGTTCGCCAAACGTGAAGGCGGCGTCCTTCTGCAGCAGGTTCAGGCGGCCGCTCTGCTCCAGTTGCCGATGCAGGCTGGGGATGAACGAAGCCCGGTCGCGCGGGTGGGGATGGATGGCGCGTTCCCACGCATCCTCACCGGCATAGACTTGCGCGTTCGGGAAAATGATCTCAGGCTCTTTCCCTGCCTGCCAGGGGCTGAGCAGTCCGCCCACGTGGTCGAAGTGCATGTGGGTGAAGAAAATGCGGGTCACGTCGGCGGGCGTGACACCGTGCTGCGCCAGCGTTTTGAGCAGCACGTGTTCGGGTTCGTCAACGCCGAACCGTTCGCGCAGTTTCGGCTCCAGGTAGGTCCCGATTCCTGTCTCGAAGAGGATGACTTCTTTTCCCGCCAGCGCCAGCAGCGCGCGAGTGGTGAGCCGCAGGCGGTTCTGCTCGTCGGCGGGGATCCAACGCTCCCAAAGCGCCTTGGGGGCGTTGCCGAACATGGCGCCGCCATCCAACCGGTAAGCATTGCTGAGGACAGTGTAAATTTGCACCATTAAATCATATCCTTTCAACGAGAATTTTCTACTGCCAACGCTTGCAAAGGTTTCGAACCTTCGCAAGGATACGGTATCTGGTCAGAGCCTTTCGGCGATGATTTCGGCCAGGTCGCGGACCTGGAGGCTGCCCTCCGCGCCCCCGGTCTTGATCCCGTCCTCGAACATGGTCAGGCAGAAGGGGCAATTCGAGACGAGGAGCGGCGCGCCGGTTGCAACGGCCATCTCGACCCGTTCGACGTTGATGCGCCGTCCCAGATTCTCCTCGGTCAAGACGCGCCCGCCGCCGCCCCCGCAGCAGAAGGTGTTCGCCTTCGATCTCTCCATTTCGCGCACCTGCCCGCCGGCCGCCTGGAGGAGATGGCGCGGCTCCTCGGTGATGCCCTTGTAGCGGGCGATGTAACAGGAGTCGTGGTACGTCAGATCGAGAGACTGCGGCTTTAAGACCAGTTTTCCCTCGCTTACCAGCCGGTCGAGGAAGGTCGTGTAATGTTCCACCTCCGCCTCCAGCCCCAGGTCGCGGTAATCGCGGCTGAGAGTGTTGAAGCAGTGCGGGCAGGTGGTGACGATATGGTGCACGCCATAGGCCTTGAAGCGCTCGATATTCTCGGTGGCCATCATCTGGTAGAGGTATTCGTTGCCCAGTTTGCGCGCCGGCTCACCGCAGCATTTCTCTTCCTTGCCGAGGATGCCGACTTTCACCCCGGCGGCGTTGCAAATCTTGATGAAGTTGCGCGCTACCGATTGGTTGCGCTTGTCAAAGGAGGCGTAACAGCCGGCAAAGTACAGCACGTCCACCTGGCCGCCGTCGGCCATGTGCTGCACGTCCAATCCCTCAGCCCAGTCGGCGCGCCCGGCAAAGGCCATGCCAAAGGGGTTGCCGTTGACTTCGATGTTGTTGACGGCGGTCATCGCCCCGGCACTGGGGAATTCGCCCTGCATCAGCACCAGGGAGCGACGCATTTCCAGGATCTTATTGACATGCTCGATGTCGGCGGGGCAAATCTCCTGGCAGGCGTAGCAGGTAGTACAGGCCCACAGGGCATCGGTCGTCACCGTTTCGATGAGATTCGCCGTCGGCTTGGTGAACGCCACTTCGCCGATTTGCTGGACGACCTTCATCGGCGAGAGGGGTTTATCGGTGTTCCAGGCCGGACAACGGTCCTGGCAGCGCTTACAGGAGGTGCAGGCGTCGGCGTCGTAGATGTCCTTCCAGGTCAGGTCGGCAACCGTCGCCGCGCCAAAGTGGTCCACCTGCGCCTCCAGGTTGAGGGTCTCGATGGCGCCTTTTTCGCGCAGGTCGGCAAACAGGTAGTTGGTGGGGGTGAGCAGGAGATGGCGCAGTTTGGTGAACGGGATGGAGGCGATGAGGGTCATCGCCAGCAGGAAATGCGTCCACCAACCGATAACATGGATTTGCCGGATAGTCTCTTCTCCGAGGCCGCTCAGCAGGCGGGCCGCCAGCAAACCGACCGGCGACCAGACGGCCAGGCCGGGATTGGCATCCAGTTCGGTGATGGCCATGCGCGCGCCTTCTGCCAGGAAGCCGAGCAGCAGGATAACGGTCAGGGAAGCGCCGATGAAGTAATCCTCCCAGGTGGTGACCAGCCCTTTTGGTTTGTAGATGTAACGGCGGACGGCCAGCCCGGCCAGCATCAGGATGGCGGACAGACCGGCCAGGTCGAGAATCAGGGAAAAGGCCTGGTAGAACGCGCCTTTCAGGAACTGGATGTCGAAGAGCGGGTCGGTAAAGTCCACTTGGATCAGGACAAGCACGGTACCGATGAAAAGCAGCAGGATGCCCCAAAACATGACCGCATGAGGAATGCCCGGCGCCTTGACCAGCATGACCCGCAATTGTCCCAGCCCCCGTTTAACGAAGCGCAGGAAGCGGAGGAGAAGGTGGTCGGTGCGTTTCAGCGGTTTGCCCAGCCGGTAGACGCGTATCCGGCGGACGAAACCATAGATGAGAATCGCCACGGTAAGCCCGGCAAAGATGTACATGGGCAGGGTCACGCCATGTCCAACGTTCCAATAGAACTCTCTGGTTATCTCCATGATGGCTAGCCTCCGTTTGTGGTAGTGTCTGGGTTATTGCCGGTGAGTACAGAATGGGTTATTTTTCAGGCTGTTGTGCAGTCGCAAATTCAGGATAACAGCGCCTTGGCGATGATCAGCCGCTGCACCTCGCTGGTGCCTTCGTAGATCTCGGTAATCTTGGCGTCGCGGTACATGCGCTCCACCTCGTATTCGGTCACGTAGCCGTAGCCGCCGTGAATCTGGAGCGCCTCTTTCGTCACAAAGGTGGCCGTCTCCGAGGCGTGCAGTTTGCAGAGCGCCGACTCGAGGATATAGGGTTTTTTGTTTCCCTTGAGCCAGGCGGCCTGATAAACGGCCAGGCGGCTGGTCTCGATGCGCATGTACATATCGGCCAGTTTGAACTGGATGGCTTGCTGTTCACGGATGGGACGCCCGAACTGGACGCGCTCCTTCGAGTAGTTCCGTGCCCGTTCGAACGCTCCCTCGGCAATGCCCAGCGCCTGCGCGGAGACTCCGATTCGGCCTCCGTTGAGCGTTTCCATGGCGATCTTGAAGCCCTGCCCCTCGCTGCCCAGCAGACAGGAGGCCGGCAGGCGCAAATTGTTCAGGGCAAAAGCGGTGGTGTACGTGCCGCGAATGCCGAGTTTGCTCTCGTGGCGCAGGATTTCCACTCCTTCCGATTGCAGATCCACAATGAAGGCGGAGATGCCCTTGTGTTTCAGGCTCTTGTCAAACGTGGCAAAGAGGATGCCTGTGCCGCGGTAGCCGCCGTTGGTGACGAAAATCTTGTTGCCGTTGATGACGAAGTCGCTGCCATCTTTTACGTATGTGGTGGACAAGTTGGCCGGGTCGCTGCCGGCGTCCGACTCGGTCAGCAGGATGCAGCCGATCTTTTCTCCGCAGGCCAGGGGCGGCAGATACTTCCGCTTTTGTTCTTCGGTGCCGAACTGGAGGATCGGGTCGCAGGCCAGGGAGGTGTGGGCCGAGATGAGGATGCCGCTTGATGCGCAAGCCTTCGACACTTCCTCCACCACGATGGCATACGAGAGGATATCCAGCCCGGCGCCGCCGTAGGCCTCAGGCAGGTAACTGCCCAGGAATCCCATCGCGCTCATCTTCCTGACCAGTTCATCGGGAATGGCGTGCTGCTCGTCAATTTGGATTGCCAGCGGTTTGACTTCCTTCTCCACAAAGTCGCGCACGCTGCTTTGCAATACTTTGTGATCCTGGCTCAATTCGAAATCCATGAGGTTCTCCTGTTGGTTCGATGAAATTTCAATCAACCAGAGATAAACAGGTTTATCTTGGCCCATCGCCGTTCATCTCTGGTTTTATTTGCCTTTGAACTCCGCTTTCCGCTTGGCGATGAAAGCCTGCATGCCTTCCTTCTGATCGTCGCTGGCAAACAGGGTGGCGAAGAGCGAACTCTCGTAGCGCAGGCCGTCCTCTTTCGACATGTCCAGCCCGTGGAGGATGGCATCTTTAGCGCTCCCCACCGCGAGCATCCCGTTGCGGGCGATGGCCTGGGCAGTCTCGGTCACTTTCGCCCGCAATTCCTCCGGCGGGAAGACTTCATTGACAATGCCCCACTCCTTCGCCTGCTGGGCAGTCAGGGCTTTGCCGCTGAAGATGAGTTCCTTCGCCCGGTTGGGTCCGATGAGACGCGGCAGGTTCTGCGTCCCGCCGAAGCCGGGGATCACGCCCAGGGTTACTTCCGGCAGGCCGAGTTTAGCCTTCTCCGAGGCGTAGATGAAATCGCAGGCCAGCGCCAGTTCCAGGCCGCCGCCCAGGGCGTAGCCGTTGACGGCGGCAATGACCGGCTTGGACATCTTGCCGATGAAGGAAACCATTTGCTGTCCACGGCGAGCGTATTCCTTGGCCGCCAGCGGGCCCATATTGGCCATCTCCTTGATGTCCCCGCCGGCTACGAAGGCTTTTTCTCCCGCGCCGGTGATGACAACTACTTTTACCGCGGGGTCCTGCTCCAGGTCCCGCAGCGCAGATTCCAGCGCCGCGACAACCTCCGAGGTGAGAGCGTTCAGGCTGTCGGGGCGGTTGACTGTCAGCCAGCCGATGCCGTCGTTGACTTCCGTTAGAGTATATTCAGTGTTCATTGCGACCCCTTCTATGCATACGTATAAAATCCACGCCCCGACTTCTTGCCCAGGTGGCCGGCATTGACCATCTTGACCAGCAGCGGGCAGGGGCGGAATTTCGGGTCTTTGAAGCCCTCATAGAGGACGTTGATGATCGCCAGCACCGTGTCGAGGCCGATCAGGTCGGCCAGCGCCAGCGGGCCCATGGGGTGATTGGTGCCGAGTTTCATGCCCTTGTCAATGTCTTCTGCCGTGGCGACGCCCTCGTAGAGGGCAAAGATAGCCTCGTTGATCATCGGCATCAGGACGCGGTTGACGATGAAGCCGGGATAATCCTGCGAGACGGCCGTTGTCTTGCCCAAATCCTCCACCAGCGCGGCGATGGTCTGGAACGTGGCGTCGCTGGTCGCCAGGCCGCGGATGACCTCCACCAACTGCATGACCGGCACCGGGTTCATGAAGTGCATCCCGATAACCTTGTCGGGGCGTTTGGTGACGGCGGCGATCTTGGTGATGGAAATCGAAGATGTATTCGAGGCCAGGATGGCGTCCGGTTTGACAACCGCGTCGAGGCGGCGGAACAGGTCGAGCTTCAGCGCCTCGTTCTCGCTGGCCGCCTCGACCACCAGGTCGCAGTCGGCGAAGTCTTCGACGGCCTTGACCACGCGGATGTGGCCCAAAATCTCCGGGATTTTGGCTGCTTCGATGATTTCCTTCTTTGCCTGGCGCTCCAGGTTCTGGGCGATGGTCTTCAACGCCTTCTCCACCTGCGCCTCGGAAATGTCGTACAACAGCACCGGGTACCCGTGCTGGGCAAAGACGTGGGCGATGCCGTTGCCCATCTGCCCAGCACCCAAAACACCGATTACTTTGCTCATCTCTCTCTCCTTTTGGCTGGAAAAACAAAAGTGTGGAATGCATCCACACTTTTGCACGCGAGATTATACCCGCTCGAAAATGGCCGCCACCGCCTCACCGCCGCCAATGCACAACGTCGCAAGTCCATAGCGGACCTGACGCCTGCCCATCTCCCGAATGAGCGTGGCCGTCAGCCGTCCACCGCTGGCGCCAATGGGGTGGCCGATGGCCACTGCCCCGCCGTTGACGTTGACCCGTTCCAGGTCGAGTCCCAGTTGCTTGAGGGCAATCAGCGCCACTGCCGAGAAGGCTTCGTTGATCTCGAACAGGTCAATGTCCGAGAGGGCGAGGCCGGCCTTGCTGCATACTTTTTCGATGGCGCCTACGGGGGCGTCCGGGAACATGTCGGGGGGGAGGCTGTGGGTGGCGTAGGCAACGAGGCGGGCGCGCGGCTGGAGGCTGTACTTCTTCAGCGCCGCCTCGTCGGCCAGCAGGGACAGGGCCGCGCCATCGTTGATGGTCGAGGCGTTGCCCGCCGTGATGGTGCCTTCCTTGGTGAACACCGGGCGGAGGATCTTCAGTTTTTCGAAATCAACCTTGAAGGGTTCCTCGTCATCTGCAACAACTTCATCCCCCTTCCTGCTTTTCTTGACTACCGGGACGATCTCATCCTTGAAAATCCCTTCCCTGATCGCCTTTTGCGCCAATTGGTAGGAACGGATGGCGTATTCATCCTGTTCCTCGCGGCTGAGGTTGTGACGCACCGCGGCGGCGTCGGCGATCTCGCCCATGTGGCGGCCCGTATACGGGTCTTGAAGGCCGTCGTAAACCATCAGGTCAATCAGTTCGCTGTGTCCCAGCCGGTAGCCGTAGCGCGCCTTTTTTAGGATAAAGGGCGCCAGCGACATGTTCTCCATCCCGCCGGCGATGACGATATCCGAATCGCCCAGGGCGATGGACCCGGCCGCCAGCATGATGGCCTTCAGGCCGCTCCCGCAGACCTTGTTAATGGTCATAGCGTGAACGCTGTCGGGGAGGCCGGCGTAGCGCATGGCCTGCCGGGCGGGGGCCTGGGCAGCGCCCCCCGTCAGCACCATGCCGATGATGACCTCGTCCACGGCCTGCGGGTCCAGCCCCGTGCGCTCGATAATGGCCCGGATCACCGCTTCTCCTAGGCGCGGCGCCTCAATCTCCGACAGCACCCCGCCCAAAGAACCAAACGGGGTTCTCAGCGATTCGACAACAAAAATGTCCTTCATCTTTTTCTCCTGGATGGTGTCCTGTATGGATGCTGGGTGGCAGTTGAAACGAAGACTGTATTCGGTTGTGCAGAGGGAAGCAGGAAAAATGCTAAGGGGTCGTTATGACTCAATCTTCGCACTTCTTGGCCGGATGGGCAATTGCTTGCAAACCATGACCGCCAAAATTGTGGGTGAATGGGATACCGCTGCGCTGTCACGATGTGTGCGATCAATGTTAGATTCTCCGGCAATATTATACAACAGTCTGCCGCGGGTTGCTATTTTGCTGCCGTCTATGACCCTGTCAGGGGTGATATTTACAAGCGGAATAGGAGAGCCAACTCTCGGATACCAGTATTATCAGACA
>DYKZ01000212.1 GCA_020722345.1 Anaerolinea thermophila
AGAGATTCAAACACGAAGGACACAAAGGTTACGAAGGAAAACTTTAACCCCCCCCTTTGTATACTTCGTGCCTTTGTGTTTAAAATTCTTGCACAAAAAACAAGCATTTCACTTCTAAGTTCCTAATTACCTTATTCCCTTTTCCCTGATTGCCTAATTCCCCGCCTCTGCCAGTTTGCGCGTCCCGTCGCGGTATGCTACTGCCGCCAGCGAGAAATGGATCGTGATTGTCAGGAACATCACCACGCACAGCGCCAGCGGCATCAGGAAGCACAGGATGATTGTGAAGTAGAAGATGTATGCCACCCACACCAGTCCCATCGAGACGCCGTAGAGGATCAGGAGCGCCAGCAAATAGCCGCTGAAATTGGCTTTGAAGATCGGCCACCATTCCCGGAAGCGGAACGCAGCGCCAAATTCGCCTTTCGCAAACAGGTGTCCCAGCGCCGGAAAGGCCAGGAATGCCCCTGCCGCGATGAGGAAGACGCCCAGAAAAATAATGAACATCCCGGCGAACATCCCGGCCATACTGCCAATGAAAAATTCAGGCGAAGGTTCATTGGTTTGGTAGAAAGACGGGTCGAGCATAAAGGAGAAATTGCCAATCAACATCACCGCGTAGCCGATGAGTACGGTCAGCACGCCGGGCAGGCCAAAAATCAGTAACGCCCCGAGTGCTTTGATTCCGTCCGAGAAGAACAGCCCCCAGTCCCCCCAGTCCGGCAGGTCCGGGTCTTCGTCATCGCGGATGATGCGCTTGGCGATTTGCGCCGCGTACCCGTAGAGCGGAATGAGAGGCACGAGCGGCAAGATGAAATTGGCCAGGCTGAGCGCCGAGCCAATTAACCACTTCGTTCCCCACTTCTTGCTTTTGAATGGGAAGAATACTGCCTTCTTGACTCCTTCGAGACTTGCGGTAGATGCCATGCTGCCCTCCGATTTGAGTTTTTGAGATTATACCAAACTACAGACTTCGCGCTCGATCCTTTCTGCCGCCTGCCAGGAGCGGACGACCTCCAGCCCGGCGGCGTCATCCCCGCGCAGCAATTGGCCGAGGCCGAGGATTTTCATGGGGTGAATGATATCTAAATGCTCTACCATTTTTAAACACGAAGGACACAAAGGGAACGAAGGAAATTTAAGGACGCTTTGAAAATGTTGAACCACGACGCAGATTATCTTGAATAATGATTTGAGATTTTGCATTTTCCTGGCGGTCTTCGCGTGCTGCGCGGTGCAATGGCCTTTTTGTAGGAGAGTCTGATATGAAAATAAACTCCAAGCGCAAACCACTGAGACACGGAGACACTGAGAAAAAACTCCGTGACTCCGTGCCTTCGTGGTTCGATTTTCATGCTTCGGGGTGAACCTCGTTCATGGATACTTTGTGGAAAAAGAGACTCCACGGTTTACTGGAGTGCTACCCATTGTCACGCTTGGCAGGGAAAATGTGCTAAAATGCCCCCAGCCTGCAACCGGCAAAAATCCTCCGTCTCGGACTTCGCTCATGAAAACCATCATCCCGCCTGTCAAAGGCACACGCGACTTTTACCCCCCGCAAATGGCCGTCCGCAACTGGCTCTACCAGACTGTACGGCGCGTTTCGGAGTCCTTCGGCTATCAGGAATACGAAGCCCCCATTCTCGAATCCCTCGACCTGTACGCCGCCAAATCGGGGGAGGAACTGGTCAAGAAGCAGTCCTACGTTTTTACCGACCGCGGCGGCGATGAGATTACCCTGCGCCCCGAATTGACCCCCTCCCTGGCGCGCATGGTGGCCCAGAAGCAGGGCGAACTGGTCTTCCCGCTGCGCTGGTGGTCGTTCGGCCCCTTCTGGCGCTACGAGAAGATGCAGCGCGGCCGCAGCCGAGAATTCTTCCAGTGGAACATTGACCTGTTGGGCGTCAACTCGCCTGAAGCGGACGCGGAACTGGTGGCGATTGCCGCCGCCTTCCTGCGGACCGTTGGCCTGACGCCCGACAAAGCCCGCATCCTGGTCAATGACCGCCGACTGATGGACGCCGAATTCGACGCCCTCTCCATTCCGCCCGAAAAGAAGGGCGAGGTGGCCGGCCTGGTGGACCGCCGTGACAAGATGGAACCTGCCGCCTGGGAGGCCTACGCGGCCGAGATCGGCCTGACGCCCGGACAACTCGGCGGCCTGAAAACCCTGCTCGCCGACGGCGAACGCTGGCGTAAATCCGGGGAACTCGTCCGACTCTTCGCTGCCCTCGAAGCCCTAGGCGCGGCCGACTACGTCCAATTCGACCCAAACATCGTGCGCGGTCTGCTCTACTACACCGGCACGGTCTTCGAAGCCTTCGATGTGACCGGCAGCGTGCGGCGCGCCATCCTGGGCGGCGGGCGCTACGACAATCTGCTGGCCGACGTGGGCGGCGACCCGCTCGCCGGCGTGGGCTTTGCGATGGGGGACGTGGTCATCGGCGTCATCCTCGAGGAACTGGGACTCATCCCCCCCCTGGATGTCAACCCGGCTGCGGCGCTGGTCACCGTTTTCTCCCCGGACCTGCTGCCTGCCTCCCTCGAACTGGCCACCGACCTGCGCCGGGGCGGACTCAACGTCGCCTGCTACCCCGAACCCGCCAAACTGCCCAAACAGTTCAAATACGCCGACCGGCTGGGGGCGCGCGTCGCCCTCGTCCTTGGCCCCGACGAAGCCGCGGCCGGGAAGGTGGCGCTCAAAGACCTTTCCAGCGGGACGCAGGTCATCGTGGGGCGCGAAGAAACTGTCAGCGCGGTCAGGCGAATCCTCGAGAGTTCAAAGTAGGTCGGATTTCCAATCCGACTCATTCCAAAAGCAAAACTCCTCCCACCGGGAAGGAGTTCTTCTTCTTCTTTTTTTTTCGCCGCTACAGCCTGAACTCTCCCTGCAGACCGCGCCGGCTGTCGGGCGCGAGCC
>DYKZ01000213.1 GCA_020722345.1 Anaerolinea thermophila
CAAACTGCCGATCCTTCGTGGTCGGCGGTTTCCCTTTCAGGGATAGACGCCTCCGCCGCGCCGATCAAACTGCCGATCCTTCGTGGTCGGCGGTTTCCCTTTCAGGGATAGACGCCTCCGCCGCGCCGATCAAACTGCCGATCCTTCGTGGTCGGCGGTTTCCCTTTCAGGGATAGACGCCTCCGCCGCGCCGACAGATTTTTAACACGAAGGACACAAAGTTTCACGAAGGAAATTAAAGACTCTACTGCAAAAAGGCTATTGCACCGCGCAGCACGTGAAGACCGCCAGGAAAATGCAAAATCATTATTCAAGATAATCTGTGTCGTGGTTCAACATTTTCAAAGTGTCCTTAAATTTCCTTCGTTGCCTTTGTGCCCTTCGTGTTTAAAAAGGTTTTTGCAGTGGACTCAATTAAGAAACCTTTGCGGCACTTGGTGTCCTTTGTGTTTAATTTTTTCCACCCCTCCCCAGTAGGTGGGATTCTTTGGCGGCTTTTGGTACAATAGGCGGGCGGGGGAGGCCACCCGGCTGCCGCTGTCCCATCCGGGGCAAAAAGGCTTACAATTGTCTTGGAGGAAAATATGGAACTAACCGAACAACTGCGCGCCCGCCTGCTGGTTTTCCAGCGTGTCGAATTGACCGAGCATCATATCTATGCCCGGATTGCCCGCGCCATCAAATCACCCGAGAACCGCCAGGTTCTGGAGAAGATCGCCGCTGATGAACTGCATCACGCCCAACTATGGCAGAAATACACCGGCGTGGACCTCAAGCCCAACATGCTGGTGGTCTGGTTCTACATTCTGGTCAGCCGCATCTTCGGCTTCACCTTTGGTATCAAGTTGATGGAACAGAGCGAGGAGAAAGCCCAGGGGAATTATTCTGAACTGACCGGCGTCATCCCGGAGATCGAGCGCTGGATCCGGGACGAGGAAACCCACGAGAAAGCCCTGATTGGCATGTTGGACGAGGAACGCCTGCGCTACGCCGGGTCGGTCGTTCTCGGCCTGAACGACGCCCTGGTGGAACTGACCGGCGCGCTGGCCGGGCTGACGCTGGCCTTGCAGAACACGCGCCTGATTGCCCTCTCCGGCCTCATCACCGGCATTGCCGCATCCCTCTCGATGGCTGCCTCCGAATATCTCTCCACCCGCTCCGAGGACACGCAAAAGCACCCCGTCCGCGCCGCCGTCTATACCGGCATCGCCTACATCCTCACGGTCACGCTGCTCATCCTGCCCTACCTGCTCATCCAAAACTACTACCTCGACCTGGCCATTGCCCTGACTACCGCCGTGCTCATCATCGCCGTTTTCAATTACTACATCTCGGTCGCCAAGGATGAACCCTTCCGCAAACGCTTTGCCGAGATGGCTGGCCTGAGCCTGAGCGTGGCCGCCTTCAGTTTCGGCATCGGCTACCTCATCCGCATGTGGTTGGGAATTGAGATCTGATGCAGCGTGCCTTCCGCATTGTCAAGCGCGTCTTTCTCATCCTCACCCTGCTGCTCCTGCTGGTGGTGCCGGTCGTTGGGCTGGTCTCCGCAGCGTTCAACTGGCATGGCGTATGTTACGGCTTCACGGACGGGGAGAGTCCCTGCTCGTGGTGGGAGTTTGCCCGCAACGAAATGTTCTGGGCAACTTTCATCTTCGTCCCTTTCCTCTTCCTGGCCGCCATTGCTTACATCGGCATGTCGCTGGCCGAATTCATTGCCAGCCTCGTCCATAGGCGCAAGCGCGAGCCGCCCGCCGCCGGAACGTGACCCGCCCGCTCCTGGAGGGTTATATCTGACGTGGCAGTCACTCTCAAAGTGACTGTCACGTCTCATCACATTCAGGAGACCATCATGCACCTCGTCACCGGCGCCAACGGCCATATCGGAAACGTCCTCGTTCGTCAACTGCTCGCCCGCGGGGAGGAAGTACGGGCATTCGTACGTCCCAACGCCAACCTGGCTGCCCTGCACGGGCTGGAGGTGGAAATCTTCCCCGGCGACCTGCTCGACCCGGCGACGCTCGCCCGCGCCCTGCAGGGGGTGGAGGTGGTCTATCACCTGGCCGCCCGCATCAGCCTCGCCCCGGGCCCGGACCCGGAAACTGCGCGCGTCAACCTGGATGGGACGCGCACCCTGCTGGCCGCCGCGCGTCACTCCCCAATCCGCCGCTTTGTCTATGCCAGTTCCATCTACGCCATGCGGATCCCGTCCGAGGGCGTGGTGGACGAATCCCTGCCCTTCGACCCGGATCACGCCCGCGGCGCGTACGACCGTTCAAAGGCCGCCGCCAGCCTCGAGGTCCAGAAGGCAGCGATGGAAGGATTGGACGCGGTCATCGTCTGCCCGACGGCGGTCATCGGGCCGTACGATTTCCGCCCCTCCGAGGCCGGGCGCGGCATCCTCTACAATCTTCCGCCGGGGGTCAAATTCTACGTGGACGGCGCTTACGATTTCGTGGACGTGCGTGACGCGGCGCACGGTTTCATCCTGGCAGCGGAGAAAGGCCGCAGTGGGGAAACGTACATTTTGGGCGGCGACAGGCTCACGGTCCGCGAGGCGGCGGAGACGATCTGGGAAGCGGCCGGCGGCTGGCATCTGGGCATCTGCCTGCCGAACTGGATAGCCGACTTGGCAGCGGAAATCCTTCCGCTTTTTCAGGATGAGCCGATTGTCACGCCTTATGCGCTGGCGGCCATCCGCAGCAATTCGAACGTCAGCCATGCGCGGGCGGCGCGTGAACTGGGGTTTTCGCCGCGCCCGGCGCGGCAGGCGGTTGCGGATGCGGCGCGCTGGTTTCGGCAACGGGACGGGGAGAGGGTTCTCGTTGGAATGCCGTTCGAGGCCGCGGTATGAGCGTGGCTGTTAGATGTGGGTGAAACAATTCACCTCTACTCATCTGAAATATTTTGCATATAATG
>DYKZ01000214.1 GCA_020722345.1 Anaerolinea thermophila
GAGCTTGAGCAAAGTGTCGCGTAGCTCGATCAGCTCCAGCTCGAAGGCTTGCAGGGATTCGAACTGCTTTTCGTCGTCGCGGGTGCGGGCCGCGCCCTTGTTACGCAGCGCCGTCACGTCAGCGCCGACTTGTTTGAGCTTGGGTTCGACAAAGTCGTTGATTGCTGTGTAAAGCGTCTGGCTGGTAAGGCTGGGGTAATAGACCCACAGGGTGTAGCTGCCGGACGTTGTGCTCAACGGCCAGTAGATGGGGGCTTTGCGACGGCTCTTGGAGTAGCGCTGCAGATGGAAGGGGAAGAAGTCGCGTTGCAGCCAGCGGCGCACGTCCTCCGGTATTGGCACCTCGACGCGAACGAGAACTTCCTCAATTAAGCGTGCGAGGTCATGCGGGTGCCCCGGGTCGTCCACCAGGATGCCTTCGTGCGCATGGAAGGGCGCGGCCCCGTCGGGCAGCATTCCGGGGCTTTTGGCGGGCAGCGGATCGAAAGGATCGGGCTCTGGAGGTGCCGCGCGCTCTCCCGTGGCCAGGCGCCAGTCGAAACGACCAAATGCCACACCAACTGCCCAGCTCAACAAGCCGGCCGTGTGGTCGATGGGTGAAGCGCTGTCTTCATCGTCGCCTTCGTCATCTGCGCTGTCCTCGGCATCGCCTTCGTTTGCCACACCTTGGGTGCCTTGAACGGCAGCACGGTCGGCTTCATTGAAGCCATAGAGGTCAAAAGCTATTGAGTCGATCTCGATCTGGATGCGTGACAGTTCTGCTTCAATGGCGACAGGGTCGTAATCAGCCAGTCGCGCACGCAAGGCGGCTGGTAGCACGTACGCATGGGAGGTTTCTTCGATGGTATCCAGCGTTCGCTTTAGTGACCAGGCACGACGGGCCAGAGTAGCAAGCCTGGCTTTCTGTTCGGTGCTCAGGTCCGGGAGAGGGGTTTGCTGAATCAGCCCCACTTCGAAGGATTGTGCCAACTCCACGCGTGCCAACTGCACTGATACGAGTAGACCAAAGGCCAGACTATTTACCACCGTGCACAGTGCCAGTAAGGCATCGGGTTCATCATCGTCAACAAAGGCGGCTGGACCTTTGTCAGCGAATATGCAGCCGCGAGGCATTGCGCGAAAGCTGAGTCCATTGGTGCGCCGTGGCCATGTGATGCCAGGGCGGAGGTAGAACTGTGGATTTTTCGCTACAAACTCAGCATTCCCATTCAGGTATGGATACCGCCTGCAAATACCAGCCTTTACCTCCGCACCATCCTTATCCCAGTTCGTCATGAGATAGACGTCTGCGTAAAAAGGGGAAAAAGTGCCACCTTTGGCAAAGCCGTGCCATCCGTCTCCGGGCTGTTCCCACCAAGTCCTAACAAAACGGAAATCTTCTGCAGTCGCTAATCCTTGGCGCGCAGTGCGATCGTCGCATTCAAAGGCAGGAAGTCGCTTGAATACCTGACGAACTGCTTCGCTTACCCAGTACGCAAATGGCGCTCCAGGGACCGCCCGGAATGACTCCGGCTCCACATCAAATACTCGCGTATCTGTTTCCCCTGCACGCAAGGCTGTGCAACTATCCAGCAGATTGCTGGCCTTGTCTTTATCCGTTAGCAGGCGCAAGAAGGTTGTCATGCTTGCTTCTCCAACACATAGGCTGCTGCTTCAACAGCAGCATCGTCCATGACGCCAAAACCAAGATCGGACATCACTTCTGGGCGGCCAATTCGCAACACCACCTCTTCCCGCCACTTCTGAAAGCTTGAAAGGAAAAAGCAAGTGCGTGAGGTGATGGCACCAATGCGGCCACCAGCGCGCAGCAGTTCCAATCCGCGCTCCACCATGATTGCCAGCAAATCGTTCTTGCTGCGTGGATAGGCTTTGGCGAGCTGATCTTTGGTATTTGAAGCCAGTGCGCCAAATGGCGGATTCATTACCACTACGTCGAAGACTTCACGGCACAGATCGATCAGCCGCAGCCCCTGCAATGCATCCTGCGCAAATAGGCGCCCCTGATACGTCGACTTTGCCGCTTGAGCGAACTCAGTAAGTGCCATGCGCAGCCTTGCCTCTGCTTGCTGCCAGTTCTCCTGCTCCTGTTGGGCAAACAGGCCAGTGCCCTTGCCCACATAAACCTGGCGAATCAAGTTCGGTAGCTCGCGTTCAACCTGGAGCAGCACTCCGAGCTCCGGCAGGCCCTTGAGCAGTTGCAGGGTCTTCTCGAACAACTCGGCATCGCGCTGATCGAGGTTGGCGGCAAACTGCTGGCGCAGCTCACGCTCTGCCGGCGGCGCAATGGCGGCGATCACATGGCCCCGCCCAATCAGGGGTCGGTCTTTGGCCTTCACACCGGCATCGTGCCAAGCACGCTGCGCTCGCAGCCACAGTGCCAGGGATGCGATCTGCGCAGCGCGCGGGTCGATGTCCACGCCATAGATGTTGTGCTCGATGATTAGGCGTGGCACGTCGCGTAGGAATGCCGCTTCGTCCTCATAGGTCTGGCTCAGTGGCTTGAGTGCTGCCTGGGGCTGGGCCGAGACATCTAGCGAGCCGGGGCCCTGCTGCTGTTCCCAGGCCCAGGCTTCGCGGTAGATCTCGGCGAACAGATCGAAGGCATACAGGCCGAAGTGCATGGAGCCGCAGGCCGGGTCCAGCAGCTTGAGGGTGCGCGGGTCACGCAGCTTGGTGGCGGCTTGTGGCGTTTCATCCGGCTTGACCAGCAGGTATTGGCAGCGATCGCGCAGGCCGGTGGCCCCGCCCGTGGCGTTGAACCAGAGACGCCCGAGGGTGTTGTCCACTAGGAACTCAACCACGTAGCGCGGCGTGAAGAACTGGTTGCGTACCGCAAGTTCGCGGCTATTGCGCGGCGCCTGGCTGGCATCGCGCATGGCCTTGCGCTCTTCC
>DYKZ01000215.1 GCA_020722345.1 Anaerolinea thermophila
CTCGGTGAAGGGGGGATCATCCTTCTCGAGCGAGCCGTACACCTCGTCGGTGGAGACGTGTAGGAAGCGGAAAGCGGACTTGTCCTCGTCGCCAAGGCCGTTCCAGTAGGCGCGCGCGGCATCCAGCAGGCGGAAGGTGCCGACGATGTTGGTCTGGATGAAGTCCTCCGGACCTGAGATGGAGCGATCGACGTGGCTCTCGGCCGCGAAGTTCACGATCGCGCGCGGACGGTACTCGGCCAGCAGGTTCCGGACGAGATCTGCGTCACCGATGTCCCCGTGCACGAAGTGATGGCGGGGATCGTCCACCACGTCCTGCAGGGTCTCGAGGTTGCCCGCGTAGGTCAGGCGGTCCAGATTGACCACCGGCTCGTCACCAAGCGCGAGCAAGTCGAGCACGAAGTTTCCGCCAATAAAGCCGGCTCCGCCGGTCACAAGTATGGTCATGAGGGGGCGTGTTCTATCCGATGAATGATGTAAGGCATGCGCAGGGCATCACAGCTCATGCGAGTCCGCCAAATTGGCCTTCAATGGTCAGAAGATGGTGAATGCTCTCACAGGAAAGTGACTCGAGTCATCAGCGTGGACTAGCGATGCCTACCGGGCCGGCTACCGCAGAAATGCTTCACCTCCCATGCCCAAGCATGCTCGATGATGGTGCCCAAGGCATCGAACTTTGGCGTCCAGCCAAGATCGCGACGCGCGGCGGTGGCATCAGCCACCAAGCGGGCCGGATCGCCCCCACGGACCTTTGAGCCTCGCGACGATGTCGGATCATTCTCATTGCGAGCGTAGAGAAGCAATTCAGGCTGTTTTTCCTTCAGCCTCCAGACAGCACGGCTCAATAGGCATTCTTGTTGACGAAGCCTGTGAAGATCGTCAAAAAGATGATCTTTAGGTCGAACCAGAGCGACCAGTGCTCAATGTAATACAGGTCATACTCCACCCGCTTCTGCATCTTCTCAAGGGTGTCCGTTTCACCCCGATAGCCGTTCACCTGCGCCCAGCCGGTAATGCCTGGCTTGACCTTATGGCGCTGCATGTAGTCGTCAATCAGCTCTTTATATTGTTCGTTGTGCGCAACCGCATGTGGGCGAGGGCCAACGATGGACATGCGCCCCTGTAAGACGTTGATGAACTGCGGCAACTCATCCAGGCTGGTGCGACGCAGAAAAGCTCCCACCCGCGTGACACGGGGGTCACCCTTGCGGGCTTGGGTGACCTGTTCGGAATCCTCGGCATGTACGACCATGGAGCGGAATTTGTAGACCGTGATTTCACGTCCATCCCATCCATGTCGTTTCTGCTTGAAAAGCACGGGGCCTGGCGAGGTCAGCTTTACAGCCAAAGCAATACCCAATAGCAGCGGGCTGATCAGGATCAGGATCACTGCAGCAAGGATGTAATCTTCCAGGGCCTTTACCAGCCGGTTCATGCCGGTCATGGGCGTGGTGGAAAGATCCAGCATCGGTACGCCGGCGACTTCGCTCACCCCATGGTTGATCAGGCGGAAGGCAAAGATGTCCGGCACGTAACGAATATTGACAGTGCTGTGGCGCAGCAGGTGCAGCACCTCCCGAACCCGAGCTTCATCTTTCAGGGGCATGGTAATCCATACCTCGGCAACGTCATGCTCGCGCAGATAGCCAGCCAGCCCGACCAACTCATGATGAAGGGGCATGCCGTCAAACGTGCCGTTCGACGAGGCCTGGTCATCAAATACAGCGACCACATCAAAGCCGGTCCAGCCTGATGATCTGATTCGGCGCAACAGTTCCCGGGCAACCTCGGACTGACCAACCATGACGACGCGCTTGTGGTTTTGGCCGCGCAGGCGGAACCAGCGCAGCAGGCCATAAAGCGCGAACCGTTCTGCCAGCAAAAAACCGCCCGCCAAGAGCGCCCAGGTGCTGAGCCATAGACGCGAATAGGTGTCCGATACCTTGAGCATGAACAGAAGGACGAGCAGGGTCGCTACCACGGATGCCCAGCCAATCAACACGCGACCGAACATGTTGGCGAGATTGCCACCGCGCCAGGAGCGGTAGACCCCTAATCCATTAAAGATCACCAATAGCAGCAGGGCGCCGGTCAGGATTAGCAGTGAGTAGCGTGGGGGTATGGGGAAGCCCGCGACGCCAAAGCGCCAGAGATAGGCGAGGACGCCGGCAAAGGCCACCACCAGAACATCACCCGCTCTGACCATGAGGGAGAGGATGTCATGTGTGCTTTTCAAGGCATTTCCATAAGGCATAAGAGGATTCCAATGCTTGCGGTCAGCGAGGCCGCACAGAGACATGACCTAAAAAATGATCGCACGTGGCAAGCATAGAGCCAGTCACAAGCTCACGTTGACTTGGCGATGGGCAAGCCGTATTTCACCACTGCAGGCGAAGTAATCAAGGTGATCCTGGAGGTCCAAACGCACATCATGAGCAGGCTGACTCGCCCCTGCCTCAAGCGTGCGCCCCATCCCAAAACCGCTGATGCATGCTCATCCGCCGCTTGAGTGCCAATGGAAGCCGCTTTTCATTCAGCCCCAATTTGAACCCGGCAAGTTTGAAGGCGTTCCTCAAGAGCGCCCCCGGCCACAGATGAATCCGTCGCCAGCCGAGAAAACGCAACTCAGACTTCACAAACCGCAGACCTTCGCCACCCGCGCCGCCAAAGTTTTCGCGGATCCAGGGCTCACGCGCATGGAACACTCCCGTATCGAAGTAGCGGCGGAACTCTTCAAGCAAGGTGTAGTTATGGGAGTGGCGGCAACAGGCATCCCCTGCATAGGCAACCTTCCACCCCTTCATCAACATCCTAGCCGCCACGTACATGTCTTCAGACAGGATGACGTGACTTGGGAAGCCTCCAACATCCGCCAGTGCTTCACGCCTATAG
>DYKZ01000216.1 GCA_020722345.1 Anaerolinea thermophila
GCAATAACCTTTTTGCAGTAGAATCAATATTAATATTCTACACGAAACACAAGAAATCCCCCTCAAAAAACACTTATCAGAATTGTAAGCAGAGCATGCTGCAAGAAGGCAAGCCTATCTCCAAAACAGTGCAATCACCGCCAGCAGAATGCCGATCACGAGTATCACCACCCCCGCCCAGCGGATGAGGGCCGGGTCGCGCATGCGCTTCTGGTGGGTGAAACTGGCGGACAGCAGGATGCCCCCCGCTAGGAGCAAGCCAATGCCGAGGCCGAGAAAGAGCACAGGCCACATAGGTTATCCCTCGTCCGGGGTTTCTTCGAGGCGCAGGCCGCTGACTGCTTCCTCAACCGTGCCGCCTTCCTTGCGCATACCAGGGGCGGGCGCGCCGCAGAAGGGACAGATGTTCCAGGCAAGTTCCATCAGTCGGCCGCACTGGTGACAGGGTTTGCGCAGTTTGGTCTGGCAGGTGGGACAGACCAGCCAGTCCTCGCGCACGCGGCGCTCGCAGCCGGGACAAACGGCCTGATCTTCGATAGCCTGGAGCAGGGCCTCCTCCTCCAGCGTCTGCTGGTATTCCTCCTCCAGCGTGCGCGGCGGACGCAGCACCAGGTAGACCAGCACGCCGGGCAGGTTCAGCAGCGCCACCAGCAGGGCAGCCAGGATATGCACCAGCCGGTCGCGGGCGCGGGCGCGAATGTCGCGGTAGGTCCAGACGACGAGCGCCACCCACAGGGCGGCCAGGAAGGCGCCGGCAAAGGCGGTCAGGAGGAGGGTGAATCCGCTCAGGGAGGCGGGGTCGAGGGTCATGAGTCGTTTCTCCAAGTTGAGTCTATCACAAGCCACAGATAAACACAGATGAACTCAGATTGTGATTTGCCACCGGCTCGCACAGACAGGCTACGGCTCCAGTTGGAACGATTCGAGATTTTGCATCCCGCCGGGCAGTTCGGAACCGGCGAGGCCGGGCGCGGCCAGCAGGAAACGCGTCTGGACGAAGAGCGGCAGGATGGGCAGGTCTTCGGAGAGGAGGCGCAGAACTTCCTGACGGGAGGAGACGTAGTCCGGTTCGCCGGGCAGGGAGGCGAGGGCGGCCGCGCAGGCGGAGTCGAACTGCGGGCTGGAGTAGCCGCCCAGGTTGGCGCCGCTCCAGCCGTTGGCCTCGGAGGAGATGTGCTCGCTCACCCCCAGGGCGCACAGCGACTCGACTCCCAGCGGGGCGGAGACCTCGGCCAGTTGGAACTTGCGCCCGGAGAGGAGTGAGTCGGCGGTCTGCGCCAGCAGGTCGCGCGCCGGGTACTGCTCCACGCTGACATCCATGCCGCAGGCCTGCAACTGGAAAGTGATCCAGCGCCCCACCTGGTCGCGCAGAGGCGCGTCGGTGCTGACGAGGGTGAACTGGAGCCGCGTGCCGTCGGGGACACCCGCTACGCCGTAGGCTTCGCGGATGCCGTCGCCGTCGGTATCGCGCCAGCCAATCTCTTCGAGCAGGGCAGTCCCGGCGTCCGAGCCGAGGGGCGGGGAGGCCCAGGAGATGCCCTCCAGCAGCGGGTGACCGGCCGGGAGCAGGTACTGGAGGGCCGGGACGAAGCCGGCATACACGGCGTCGGCCAGCAGAGCGCGGTCGAGGCAGGCGGCGGCGGCGCGGCGGGTGCGCACGTCGGCAAAGAGGGGCGGCAGGGCAAGGTCGGCCGGGGCGAGGTCAAAGACCAGGTGTTCGAAGACCGGCTGCGGGTCCGGGAGGAGGCGGGCCGCGCCGGCGTTAACCATTTCGAGCAGGGGCGGCGTCAGCGTTTCGGGCAGGGCGTCGGGCAGGAGCAGGTCGCAGGTCCCGGCGCGCAATTCGGCCAGGTTGGCTTCCACATCCTGCCCCACGAAGCGGATGATCAATTCATCGAAGGCCGGCAGTCCCTCGTCCCGGCGGAAATAGGCCGGGTTGGGTTCGAGACGGATCTGTACGCCGGCCTCCCACTCTGCCAGCCGGTAGGCGCCCCAGGCGGTGGGGCGGTAGAGGGCTTCGTTGGAGGCCAGCAGGTCGGGCAGGGTGTAGGCGGTGAGGATGTGTTCGGGGAGCGGATGGAAGAAGTTGAGCAAGTAGTTAGGGTCGAGGAAGCCGGGGACGCCGGTCCATTGGACGGTGAAGTCGTCGAGGGCGGAATAGTTGGCGGTGAAGACCAGGCTGGCGGCGGAGGCGGTGACCAGGCCGAGGTTGCCGTAGAGGGTTTCGGGGTCGGAGGCGATGCGGTAACTGAAGGCGGAGTCCCAGGCTGTGACCGGTTCGCCGTCTTCCCAGAAGATGCCCTGGCGGAGGTGGAAGAGGACGCGCAGGCGGTCCATCTGGAGGGAGCCGCTCTCGTAGGTGATGGCGCACGCCCCGGACCGGCAGCCGGCGGGGCGGACGAGGAGGCCGGGCTGCAAGGGGGAGAGTTTGCCGTCGGCGTCCATGACAAGGTCGTCGGGGCGGACTTCGACTGCCTCGATGAGGGCGTCGCCGTCGGCCAGGGAGGGCAGTTTTTCGAGGATGACGGGGCGGTAGGCGCCGTCAAAGGAATCGATCGGGCCGTCGTAGAGGGCGGAGAGGATGGCCTGTTTGACGAGGCCGGTTTCGTTGTAGAGGAACAGGTCGGCGGGTTCGCTCCCGGCGCAGATGGTGAGGACGCGTTTGGGGGCTTCGGGGGTGGAGAGCGGCAGGGAGGTGGGCGTTGGGAGGGCCGTTTGCGTTGGCGCGGGGGGTTCGCTTGCCGGCGGCAGCCCGCCGCAGGCAGAGAGCAGGAGAGCAACCAATCCAAGCAGGGGTAGGCGGCGCAGGTTCATGGGGAGGTCCTTTTAGGATAATTATACAGCAGGGGGCGGTCAACGGATGCCTTCGGCAAAGCGGAGAAGCGG
>DYKZ01000217.1 GCA_020722345.1 Anaerolinea thermophila
GGCAACCGCTCGTGCAGGCGCGCCTTGTCGTCGTGGATGTAGGCTTCGGCGTGAAGCATGCCGTGCGGCTCGATGAAGACGATGCGCTGGCTTTGACCGTTCACAATCCACAGGATAAAGTCGGGATAGAAACCGCTCTCCACGAAAAAGCCCACGCCTTTGCCGCGGCTCAGATTGCGTAGAAGAAAGATTTCTTTTCCAGCCAACGATTTTTCCTTCTCGTCCTCCCAATAGGCCTTCAGGTCACGGACGAAGCGCTCTTCGCTCTCTTCCAGTGGAGGCGGGTCAGCGGTGAGCACATTGCCCTTTTTCAACAGTAAGGGCAGATAAATACTACGGTCGAAGCGGAGGCGCGGTAGACCGCTGTTTTCTTCCTTAATGAGCTTGTCCATATCCTCGCGGAGTTTCTCGATGGCGGCCACCAAATCGCGGCGGGAACCCGGCACGCGCACAGCGTAGGCGGCTTTCTTCTCCTGCACACGCGGACGGTTGAAAGCCAGGTTGGGGTCATCGAGATCGAGAGGGCGATAGACCAGGTTCTGGCTATCCCAGCGCTCGTGAGCGCGGCGGTAGAACGTGTCCAGGTACTTGCGCAGGATGGCCATGACCGCCTCCTGCAAGCGGGCGCGACCCTCGAAGGTGGCCGGGTGAAACACGGCTTCGTCCGCCGTGAGGGTATAGGGGACCTTTTCCAGGATGGCGCGCGGGGTTTCGGACCGAATGACCAAATTGTTCCAGCCCTTGCGGGTTTTGTAGTCCAGCAAGTCGAGGTAGGCTTGTTCCCAATCCACCAGCGCCAGACTTTCCGCCGGGATGACGTCTCCATATCCGCCTTGTACGCGCGCCTCCTGCAAGCCAAGCGCGCTGCTTTCCAGGGTCTGCACCTTGAGGGATAGGTCCACCCGCACGTGGATGTTTTCATCGGGGGTGAGCAGGAGCATGGTCTCGGCGGCAAAGTCGCGACCTTCTTCAGGGCGCGGCACCACCAGTCCGCGCTGAAGCGCCTGCTGGTTGGCCCACACAAAGAGCGGCAGTTCGATGGCCGGCTCGACTTCCACGCCCTCCCGTTCCAGGTAGTCGCGGAATTGGGCCATGTAGTTGGCGCGCACGGCGAAAATATTCAGCGTTTCCAGCAGTTTGATGTGCGGCGGATGGCCCCCCGGCATGGCGGCGCTGCGCTTGAGCGAATGCCCTTTTCCGCGCAGGCGCACGCCGCGGCCAAACAGTTGGATGATTTGCGAGCCTTCCTGCCGGCCAATGTTGAGCAAACCCATGTTCGAGACCCGCCAGGAGTTCCAGCCCTCCATGAACTTCTTGGCGCCGATGAGGATGTTGAGCGGCGTATCCGGGCGGTTGATGCCGGTGAAGAGCGAGGCGGCGATGGCGTCCTCTTCCAGCGTGATGCCGGCGTTGTCGGCCTCTACCAGTTTCTTGAATTCGGATGTGTCGCCGATGTAGATGAGGCCAAAGTAGTCCTCTGCGCCGGCGGCTTTCAGCCCCAGTTCCCCCGGCGCGCTTTTGATGCCGCACAGGTGCAGACCGCCGCCGGCCGGAGCGCGAAAGACCTGCCGGAGGATGTCGTCATACAGGGCCGACGCGGACAGGCCGATTTGGCGCAGATATTGGAAGCGCCCGGCGAACAGGTCCATCCCGTCCGCTGTGACCAGGCCGCTTTTTCCCGCCAGCAGTTTTTCAATCCCTTTGACCGCCCAGGCGCGGCGGTTCTCCAGCACGTGATGGAGGAAACGCGCCACGGTGAGCACGTCGCTGCGCTTTTGCCTGTTCTCGCTGTAGACGGCGTTGACCGTGCTGCCGACAAACACCCAGAGCGGTTTTTCCAGGTTGTAGGGACGCAAGGCTTGGGCCTGTTCGTCAAACAGGCGCTGTTGCTCGTAGAACGAAAGCAGGTTGCCCAGGAGGAGCAGGTCGGTTTTTGCTTCGTCTGTTTCATCGCGCAGGTTGAGGATGCGAAAGTCCTTGCCGTAGCCGTCGCCGTAAAAGTAGCGGTAGGAATAGTCGAAGAGGATGGCCTTGCCGTATTCGGCGGTGAGCGGGTCGTTGCGCGCCGCCGAAAGCGCTTGCCCGAAGGTGGCGCTGTACTCGAAGGTAAAGCCGGTCGCACCCAGCGCGTCGCGGTAACGGCGCCAGGCTTCACCGCCGGAGCCTTTGTGTCCCTCGTCCACGAAGATGAGATTGCGGCCCTCGAAGGCTTCTACCGGCACGCTCACCCCGCCGCCGCGCTTTTCTTCCACCAGTTTGGTGATTTCGATGACCTGCACGGTGTGCTTGCCGCCGCTCCACAGGCCGCTATGGTTGAGGTCGAAGCGCCGACACGGGATGCCAGAGGCTTCCAGTTCCTGCAAGTGCTGTTCGCTCAGGCCCTCGTTGGGCGTGACCAGCAGGATGTTATCCAGCGGCTTAGTGTGGTAGTGCAAAAACTGGTGGTAATTGAGGTGCAGGATCAGCGTCTTGCCGCTGCCGGTCGCCATCCAGTAGGCGAGTTTGCTCAGGTCCGCTTCCGTAAACGGTTCGTCCTTCGGTTCGCCGGGGAGTTTGGCAGCGTTGCGTTCGTCCACAAAGGCGTTCAGGTCGGCCAGAAGTTGCGCCTTGTGGTGGAACAGGCGGTCGAGCACGATTTCGGTGTAGAGCGCGGCCAGATATTGAAAATAGCGCAGGGTGATCGGTGCGGGGCGGTGGGCATTGATGGCCGCCAGATGGGCGCGGATGTTGTCGTCGTAGCGCGCCAGGTCGTCGGCGGCGATTTTCACCTTGCTTCCGCGCGAGACGAGGCGATGGTAGATGGGGCTGCGCCCGGAGGCGTCGTAGCCTTCGTCTGCCTGCTTGATGTCCTCCAGGAGGTC
>DYKZ01000218.1 GCA_020722345.1 Anaerolinea thermophila
TCGCTTTGAAAGCGACCGTCACATTTTTAGCGAGGATCCACCACACGCCCCATAAAGAGGATCGTCCCGGTGGGGACATCGCGGATGGCGTAGAAGAACGGGCGGTCAATGGTCAGGTTGATACCCTCTTCAGGGATGGCGCTCACTCCCATGACGACAATCGTCGCCGCGGCGGCCTCGGTGCCTTTTTCATCCACGGCAATGAAGGCTTTGTGCAAGGCGTCGCTGACGTAAAGCACACGCTGACCGTCCATGCCGGAGAAATCCGCGCGAGAGGGGTCGAAGGCGTCTGCCATGCCCATCTGGGCGAGTGTGTCGCTCAAGCCATAATCGGTCTCGAAGGTGAATTTCGGCATTGCCAGCAGCACTTGTTGCGACTCCAGCGCAGAAACGATGGAATCGTAGCGTTCTGCCGTCAGGCCGGACTCGAAGGCTTCAAAATTGCCTGCATCCGGCACAATAATCACCATTTCGGTCAAACCGCCCTTGTAGGGCAGGGCAATCGCCTGCCAGCCGTCGCCGGCCGCATAGGCGTAATTTTTGCCGGTTTCCAGGCGCATCATCTCCACGCTGACCGTTTCGCCGTCCAGCAAGTAGAACGGGGCGTCGGAGGTCTCATTGGGGTCGAACTCGTATTGCCAGGTGGCTTTGAAATAGATGGCGTTGGCCAGCACCAGCCGCGTGGAGGCATCAAGCATGCCCGGCGGGACAATGTCCTGGATGCGCTTCTTCGTCTGGTCGGAGACCCAGTTGTTGATCTGTCGTCGGGCGTTTTCGGGGGCGTTCGCAAAATCCACCAGACGCATGCCGGCGCCGTAGTTGGTTGCCAGCAGGTCGAGATATTCGGGCAGGAAGGGCCAATCCTCCTGCCCCCAGAGGGCGTTGGCGATGGTCAGTTCGAAGCGGTCCTCCTCGTCCACGTCCGCGGCCTGGTCCGGGCGGCGGGACAGGTCGAGGTCGAGGGCGTTGAAGGCAGGGTGGAACTGTCCCTCAGACAGGGTGTAATGGAGCACGTCTGCCATCTGGGCAGCCGTCTCGCCGCGCGCCCCGCCGTAGGCCATGGCAAAGGCCAGGGAAATGCTGTAGGGCGAGTAGACCAGGTTCCCGGTCCGGGCGCGCACCGACTGGTAGAGGTCGAAGGCGAAGGCGGTGTTCCCGGCAGCCAACTGGTCGAGGTCGGCAGCCGGAACGTCCGGGTTGGCGAGGCGTTCCAGCCGGGATTCGGCCACCTGTCCGCCTCCGCAGGCAGTCAGGAACAGGGTCGCAGCAATGAGCGCGGTAAGGACCGGATTCAATCGTTTCTTCATGGCATTTTCTCTCTCCGGAAGCAAGTTCCGGCCTCCAAAAACAAAGCAACTTGTTATAAAACCGGCGCGCCGGGCTGGCGGTGCAGGAATTCGCCCATCCCCGCCTTGCCCAGCCAGGTCTCCCCATCCACAATCAACCGGCCACGCAGAAAGACCTTCTCCGGGTAGCCGGTCAGTTCCCAGCCCTCGTACAGGTTGTAGTCCGTGCGCTGGTGCGACAGCGCCACGCCATATTTAACCTTTTTCTGCGGGTCCCAAAGCACAAGATCCGCGTCGGAACCCGGAAGGAGCGCCCCCTTGCGCGGGTACAGGCCGAAGATCTTCGCCGGGTTGGTGGACGTCAGCGCGACGAATTGCTGGGCGGTCAACTTCCCGGACCCGACGCCTGCGGTCCACAGAACCGGCAGCCGGTCTTGGACCCCGGGCAGGCCGTTGGGGATTTTGGTGAAATCGTCCCGGCCCAATTCCTTGCCGGGGATCGCGACCGGCTTGCCCTCGTATAGGATCGGCTTTGTGCCATCGAAGAAGAACGGGCAGTGGTCCGTGCCGACGGTCTGGATCGTGCCGTTGGCCAGGCCCTGCCACAGGCGGGTGTTGTCGGCGGCGGAGCGGACGGGCGGCGAGCAGATCCACTTGGCCCCGTCCGGGCGGCGCAGATCGTCTTCGGTGAAGAACAGGTACTGCGGGCAAGTCTCGCCCATGACCTTGAGGCCGCGCTCCCGGGCGTACTGGAGCATGTCCACCTCCCCGGCGGTGTTCATGTGGACGAGATAGAGCGGCGCATCGGCGGTGGCCGAGAGGGCAAAGGCGCGCAGCGCCGACTCGACCGCACCCCAGGCCGGGCGCGTCCGGGCGTGCCATTCCGGTGTTCGGCAGCCGGACGCCAGGGCCTCGGTCACCAGCAATTCGATCACATCGCCGTTCTCGGCGTGGAGCAGCATTAACATTCCGCAATCACGAGTCATGCGCAGGGCTTTGAAGATGCTGCCGTCGTCGAGGCGCAGGCGGTTGTTGTAAGCAGTGAAAGTCTTGACCGTGGTGATGCCCATCTCCAGCAGGGAGGGCAGTTCGGCGGCAACGGCGTCATCGAAGCGAGTCAGGTTCATGTGGGCGGCGTAGTCCACGGCGGCTTTTTCGGCTTTTACGCGCCAGGCATCCACCGATTGGCGGAAAGTGGGAAAATCAAGGGAGACGAAATCAATTACCGTCGTTGTCCCGCCAAAAGCGGCAGCCTTGGTGCCGGTGTAGTGGTCGTCCGAGGAGACGGTGCCAAACATCGGCAGGTCGAGATGCACATGCGGGTCCACGCCGCCGGGGAGGACGAGTTTGCCGGAGGCGTCTAGGACCTCCGCATCGGGGGCCTGCAAGCCAGGGCCAACAGCGGCAATCTTCCCCTGGCGAATGAGCAAGTCAGCAGTAAAAACTGCCGAGTCGGTGACAATAGTGCCGTTGGAAATTAGCAGGGCTGACACACCCACTCCTTGTGGAAATGAGTCCACTGCAAAAACCTTTTTAAACACGAAGGACACAAAGGCAACGAAG
>DYKZ01000049.1 GCA_020722345.1 Anaerolinea thermophila
GAAACGCTAAAATTTTCCTTGACATTCCCCCCCAACCGTGATAATCTTGCGCCCGTTGCACGCGCCGGGTCTGCCGGAAAGTCGGCGGGCTTACGGCGCAAAAAATTTTAAACTTGCAGGAGAAAGAAAAATGTCAGAAGAACGTTTCGTCGGTACCGTCAAGTGGTTCAACGCCACGAAAGGTTACGGTTTCATCGGCCGCGAGGACGGCGAAGATGTGTTCGTCCACTTCTCCGCCATCTCGATGGAAGGCTACAAGAAATTGGCCGAAAACCAGAAGGTGGAATTCTCCATCGAGCAGGGCCCCAAGGGTCTCCAGGCTGCCAACGTCATCCTTTTGTAAACCCACTCGCATCGAACAGAATCAGGCTCCCGGCTGGGAGCCTGATTTATTTTCTAGAGGGAGTGATTAATCCTGTCTGCCCCAAGGGACAGTCTCCAGGTCACGGCTCGACCGCTTGAGTTTCTATTTGGTGATTCTGCTCGATATTCATAATGGCCGGGATGAAGAACGCCGCCAGGGTCATCAGAATGCAGATGCTACCGCCAACGATATACCAGAAGCGCACGCCCAGCGCGTCCGCCACCGGACCTGCCACCAGCAGGCTAAGCGGCATCATCGCCGTCGCTCCGGCATCGTATTGATTTATAATCCTTCCCATCGCAGCCATGGAAAACAGCCGTCTCCCCCTCTGGCAGGAAAAATACCGTTGGCCCGCCGCTCTGGGCGCTGCCGCTGCGATGATTGCCGCGGCCTTCATCCTGCCGGGAGGAGACGACCTCTACCGTTACTATCAGCCCTTCGCGCGTGGCTGTCTCGATTGCGGCTTTGTCCCTTACTTTGCCCAATGGTTTCTATGGCCGCTCCTCTTTCTCGATTATCCCTTGGCGTGGCCTTTCTGGACGATACTTTGTCTGGGGGGATACCTATCCTTCGGGGGAACGCCCTGCAGTTTGCCTGGCTCTTGCCGCTGGTATTACTTGCCAATCTTGCCTGGCAGGAATTACAATCTCTCCGCCGGTTGCGAGCAAAGTAAAAAATGTCCAATTTCAACACCTACCTCTCCCCATTCACCTGGCGCTACGGCACGCCCGCCATGCGCCGCCTGTGGAGCGAAGCCAACAAACGCCTCCTCTGGCGGCAGATTTGGAGCGCGCTCGCCGAAGTGCAATCCGAGTTCGGGCTTGTCACCCCCGATCAGGCCGCCGACCTGCGCGCCCACATGACCGAGATTGACCTGCCGCGCGCCCTCGAAATCGAAGCCGAGATCCAGCATGACCTGATGGCCGAGGTGCGTGTCTTTGCCGACCAGTGCCGCGCCGGAGGCGGAATCATCCACCTCGGCGCGACCTCTATGGACATCGAGGACAACGCCGACGCCCTGCGCCTGCGCGCCGCCCTCGACCTGCTGCTGGAGTCCCTTTCCGCTCTCCTGCGGACCCTGAGCCTGCTGATTGAAAAATGGGCCGATACTCCGCTGATGGCTTTCACCCACCTCCAACCCGCCGAACCGTCCACACTGGGCTACCGGCTGGCGCTCTACGGACAGGATTTGCTGCACGATTATCAGGCTATCAACCACCAGCGGTCAGCGGTGAAGGGAAAAGGATTCAAGGGCGCGGTCGGTACAAGCGCGGCCTATGCCGATTTGATTGGCGCGGCCAACCTGGATGAGTTCGAACAGAAACTCTCGGAGAAACTTGGCTTGCCCTTCTTCCCGGTTACCTCGCAGGTGTACCCGCGTAAACAGGATTACGAGATCATTTCCGCCCTCGCCGGGCTGGGCGCATCGCTCTATAAATTCGCCTTCGATCTGCGCCTGCTGCAATCACCGCCCATTGGCGAGTTGAGCGAGCCTTTTGGAGAAAAGCAGGTCGGCTCCTCGGCCATGCCCTTCAAGCGCAACCCCATCCGCGCCGAGAAGATCAACTCGCTGGCGCGTTACCTGGCCTCCCTGCCGCGCCTGGCCTGGGACAACGCCGCCCACACCCTGCTCGAACGCACGCTGGACGACTCGGCCAACCGGCGCATTCTGCTACCCGAAGCCTTTCTCGCCGCTGACGAACTCCTGCGCACAGCCTCCGGCATCCTGTCCAAACTGCGCGTGGACGAGGCCGCCATCGCCCGCACTCTCGCCGTTTACGGGCCGTTTGCGGCCACCGAACGCGTCCTGATGGCGCTGGCGCGGGCCGGCGCCGACCGCCAGGAAATGCACGAGCGCCTGCGCCTGCTGTCCATGAAAGCCTGGGAGGCAGTGAGGGCGGGGGAAAAGAATCCGCTGGTCGAATACATCTGCCGGGAAGTGGAGATCACGGAGTACCTGCCGGAGGGAGAAATCCGCGCTTTAATGGCGGCCAGTTCCCAGGTCGGGAATGCGCCGGAAAAAGCCAAAGAGATGGCCAAAGCCATCCGGGAGGTTGTTCACTAGAAAACAAACAGGCGGCCCATGCCGGCCGCCTGTCGGTGATGAAAAGGAAATTACCGGTTTTCATCCATCCCGGAGGGATTGGCAAAGAGCGGCAAGAACGTCAGCGCGCCAAACAGAATGATCAGGGCAAGAACGACAAAGAGAGTGATTGGGGACATGGCAGTTCCTTTCTGAAAGCGTATACGAATAAGTTCCGGGCAGGTTGTGCTTGCTGAACTATAAAACCCGTTTTCCTGCAGAACGTTGCTTACAGGCCACAAACAAAAGCGCTCCCGGCGGGAGCGCTTTCATCGTTGAAACCGCAGTGATCAAATTCCCATGGCGGCAAACATCTCCTCGTTGAGGGCGTATTTGAAATCCTCGACTCCCCGGATGGCGGCCTGCGCTTTCTCCGCTTCTTCCAATTTCGATAGGAGTTCCTTGGTTACGACGCGTTCGTGGATTTCGAACAGGCGGCTCTTGAAACGTTCGAGAACCTGCTCAAGGCCAGACATGGGGGGTTGGGTTTTCAAATATTGCAGAACCGCCGAGGCGGCCAGTTCGCCATCCTTGCGGGCATAGCCCACCAACCCCGTGCTGGCCTGCCGCGCCCACCCGGCAAGGAAGACGCGCTCGATAGGCTGGTTGGAATCTGGGTTGAAAGCCTCGAAGGAAATGCCCTCCACCGGGAAGCGCGGCTGTGGCGCGGTAACGTAGGCGTCATTGTAGACGGGAATGCAGAAATCCTTGTCCACAGTGTCGCCAATGGCGAAGATGACCGTGTCAGCAGGGATGTTGCGCGAGGTCCCCATGCCGCGCGCTTTCACCGTCCCATCCTGCACGACGAGTTTATTCTCTTCGACCTTCAACCCGCTGACGCCGCCGATCCAGTCGCCCATCACGCCCACCGGGCTGGAGAGGAATTCGAAGCGCAGACGCGTCTCGGAGATGCGCGGCAGTGCCTTCGGGATGGCGTCGGTAAATGCGGCGCGCGCCGCCTGCGGGTCCTGACCGGCAGCCTGCATCAACGGGCCGATGCGAGTCAGTTCCGCGTCCAGCGCTTCCAGATCCAGGTTGGCGGCCACGTTTTCCAGTTCCTTGCGGCCGAATTTGACCTCCAGCGGGCCGCGCCGCACGACCACGATCACTTCATCCACCTTCCGGTCGCGGACCAGGTAATGGGCGATGTCCATCATGACGTTGCCGGCGCCCACCAGCGCCACGCGCTTGCCGAGCAGGTATTTCTTCTGGCTGAAAGGGGGGAGCCGATTGTAGTGGTAGACAATGTTCTTGGCATGGTACACGCCCGGCAGGTTCTCGCCGGGGAGCCGCAGCCACTTCGTCCCTTGCGCTCCGGTCGTCACCAGGATAGCGTGGAATCCGGATTCGAGGAGGTCTTCCAGAGTGACGGCGCCCCCGCTGCAGACGGCCACATTGCCAAAGTAATCAATCGCCGGATCGGCAAGAATTTGCCTGAACTGAGTACGCAGGCCATTTTTCATTTTGTATTTATCGTGGTAAATGCCATATTCGGCCAGCCCGCCGGCTTTGATGTCGCGGTTCAGGAGGACGACGCGCACCCCCGCTTCAGCCAGTTTACGAGAAGCGAAAAGCCCCGCCGGGCCGGCGCCAACAACGGCGACCATGTAATTTGCTTCTGTCATTTGCCTCTCCCTTTCTTAGCCCTCGGATATATGCAAAAACGCGCTCAGGTCTGATTATAATCGTGGGAAAGAGGGGAAGCAAGGCAAATCACCTGAGGTTCGAACTTGAGCGCGTTGGAGCTTATTTTCATATCAGAATCAGCCACAGATTTCACGGATTAGCACAGATTGGAATTCAAAATCCGTGAAAATTTGTGTAATCTGTGGCTAAAAATACAGCCCACGTTTAAGCGCGGTGCCACCCAAAATCGAGACTCTATGCTATATTCGGTGCAACGCGTAAAGACCGAAATTCTTCCAATTCTGCCGACAAGACCGGCGCTCGCAAGCCCCTATCAATCCTGCTCAATTTTCATTCCACTTCCAGGAGGTCAAATATGCCGCCCTTCTCTAAAAAACAGCCCGATCAGCCGCCGCCCCGACGCAATCCAGCCGCCGAACACAATGCCCGCCTGCGCGCAGGCTCTGCACAGCAGACTCCGCCTGCTCAAAAACTGACCCAGCCAACTTCCGCATCCGGGCCGAAGATAACGCCGGCCCCCTCTGCCGCCCAGGCGGGACCTGGTCAACGCCTGCGCGACCTGACACGCGCAACCGCCAGCGCTCCTCTACCCATTCCAACCGTCCCTGCAGAGACCTCCGTCTCTGAAGGCAGACATGGCGATGATGACCGGTTCGACTGGAAACTCCGCCGGCCCAGCCTGCGTAAGAGCGTCAAAGCCGCCTCGAAACTCTACAAACTTTTTGCCATGATCGTGGATGTGGTTCTGATTTTGCTGGTATTGGTGCTGGCTGTCTCGCTCAAGAACGCCAACGACACCCTCAACCATGTTCTGAGCGGTCTTTATGAGAATTTCGTCATCATGGACAACGCCGTCATCTCGACGAACATCCGAGTGGAGGATGCCTCGATCCCGCTCGACTTTACCCTGCCGGTGGTGCAGTCGGAAACGTATGTGACCCTGACACGGGACGTCACCATCCGCAACGCCACGGTCGGAGTCCTGAGTCTGCCCACTACTGTTACCCTGCCGGCCGGCACCACCCTGCCCGTTTCCCTGAGCATGGAAGTACCCGTCCAGACCACCCTGCTGGTGGACCTGGAAGTGCCGGTAAACATCAAACTGGCCGAAGCCAACCCGCCGCCGCCCGCCAGCAGCCTGCATGAAGCCTTCCTTGGCCTGCAGAATACTGTCGGACCATTCTACTGCCTCTTCGACCACCCGGCCGATTCACCCGCTGCTTTCGCCTGCGATGGAAATCGCTACGTTCCAACAACCAGCCCATGAAAAAAGCATTCACTGAAGCCACCCTATCGAACGGCCTGAAGGTCCTCCTTAAGGAAATCCACACTGCCCCGCTCGTCAGTTCGTGGCTCTGGTACCGCGTCGGCTCGCGGGACGAACCCACCGGCCGCACGGGCATCTCCCACTGGGTCGAGCACATGCAGTTCAAAGGCACGCCGCAGTTCCCCGCCAGCGTGCTGGACAAAGCCATCTCGCGCGATGGCGGCATGTGGAATGCCTTCACTTACATGGACTGGACAACCTACTTCGAGACCATGCCCGCCGACAAGATTGACCTGGCCCTGCGCCTCGAAGCGGACCGGATGACTGCCTCCCTTTTCGACGAGAAGGAAGTTGCCTCCGAGCGCACGGTCATCATTTCCGAGCGCGAGGGCAGCGAGAACGAGCCGCTCTTCCGGCTGGGCGAGGCTGTCCAGCACGCCGCCTTCCGCGTCCACCCCTACCACCACGAAGTCATCGGCGACCTGGCGGATTTGCAGACGATGACCCGCGACGACCTCTACCGCCACTACCGCGCCTTCTACGTTCCGAACAACGCCGTCATGGCCGTGGCCGGGGATTTCGGGACCGGGGACATGCTCCGGCGGATACGCGAACTCTACGAGCCGATCCCGGCCGCGCCGGTCCCGCCCCGTCTCGCCCGTCCCGAACCGGAGGCCGGCGGCGAACACCGGCTCACGGTCGAGGGGCCGGGCGAGACGACCTACATCCAGGTCTCCTACCGCGCCCCGGCGGCGCGCCATCCCGACTTCTTCGCCATGACCGTCCTAGACAGCCTGTTGGCCGGCCCCAGCAGTTTGAACATGTTCGGGGGCGGCGGCACTTCCAACAAAACGTCCCGCCTCTACTGCGCCCTGGTAGATGCCGAACTGGCCGTCTCGGTGAACGGCGGGTTGATCAGCACCATTGACCCGTTCCTTTACACCCTCACCATCACCGTCCACCCGGAGCGCAAGCCCGCTGAAGTGCTGGAAGCGCTGGACAAGGAAATCAGCCGCATCCGCGAAGAACGCGTCTCGGAACAGGAGATCGCCCGCGCCGTCAAACAGGCGCGCGCCCTTTTCGCCTACGGTTCCGAGAGCGTCACCAACCAGGCCTTCTGGCTCGGCCACGCCGAGATGTTCGACACTTACAACTGGTTTCTCACCTACCTCGACAAACTGGCAAAGATCACCCCCGCCCAGGTGCAGGAAGCCGCCCAGAAATACCTGCGCCCGCAGAACCGCGTGGCGGGAATTTACCTGCCAACAGGAGACGGGAAATGAAGCCCAACAGCACACCGCACTCGCTCCCCGGCCCGGAAGATGTGACCCGCGCCACCCTGTCGAACGGCATCACCGTGATGGCGCGTTCCAACTTCAACAGCCCGTCCGTGGTGGTGGGCGGACACCTGCCCTGCGGCTCGCTCTTCGACCCGCCCGATAAACTCGGCCTGGCCGATTTCACCGCCCTGGCGCTGATGCGCGGCACCGAAAAATACAACTTCCAACAACTCTACGACCTGCTGGAATCGAACGCCGCCAGCCTGGGCTTCTCCGGCGGGACGCACACCGCCGGGTTTTCGAGCCACGCCCTAGCCGAAGACCTGCCCCTGCTGCTCGACCTGATTGCCGAGTCTCTTGCCCATCCCCTCTTCCCGCCCGATGAAATCGGACGCCTGCGCGCCCAGTTGATGACCCGCCTCGCCATCCGCGCCCAAGATACCGCCGAGATGGCTGACCTGACCTTCGACCAGATCATCTTCGAAGGACACCCCTACGCCCTGCCCGAAGACGGCTGGCCGGAAACCATCCAGGCCATCACGCGCGATGACCTGGCAAAATTCCACGCCGTCCATTACGGCCCTCAGGGGATGGTGGTGGCAATCGTTGGCGCGGTGAACCCGCAGCGGGCTGTCGAAGAAGCCGAAAAGCATCTTGGCGGCTGGAAAAATCCCAATCAGCCTGCGCCGCCCGCCCTCCCGGAACTGAAGCCGCTCGAAAGCGCCGCCCGCCGCAAAGTGACCATCCCCGGCAAAGCGCAGAGCGACCTCGTCATCGGCGCGGTGGGGCCTACCCGCAAGGCGCCCGAATACATGGCCGCCGCCCTGGGCAACTCAGTGCTGGGCCAATTCGGCCTCGGCGGGCGCATCGGCGACATCGTGCGCGAGAAATCCGGCCTGGCCTATTACGCCTCCTCCAACCTGAACGCCGGCGTCGGGCCCGGCTCGTGGACGGTGGGCGCGGGTGTCAACCCGAAGAACGTCGAAAAAACGATTGACCTGGTCGTCCAGGAGATCCGCCGCTTCGTCCGGCGCGCCGTCAGCCCGGAAGAACTCGCCGACAGCCAGTCCAACTTCGTTGGCCGCCTGCCGCTCTCGCTCGAATCGAACGCCGGGGTGATGAATGCCCTGCTCAGCATCGAACGCTACGACCTCGGCCTCGACTACTACCGGCGCTACCCCGTCCTGGTGCGCGCCGTCACCCCCGCGCAGGTGCTGGAAACCGCCCGCCGCTACCTCGACCCCGACAAACTGGCCATCGCCGTCGCCGGGCCGTAAGTGGTGTCATTGCGAGCGAAGCGAAGCAATCCCCGAGAAGAAAATGACCATCAAAACCGGCATTGACCTGATCGAAATCTCCCGCGTCCAATCTGCCCTCGACCGCTACGGCGAACGCTTCCTGGAGCGCGTCTTCACCCCCGGTGAAATCGCCGAATGCCGCGGCCGGGCGGAAGCGCTGGCCGTCCGTTTCGCGGCCAAGGAGGCAGCCGTCAAGGCGCTCGGCACGGGCATCGGACCCGTATCCTGGCGCGAGGTCGAGACGCGTCACCGCCCCTCGGGCGAACCCTACCTCCTCCTGCATGGACGCGCCGAGCAGATCGCCCGCTCCCTCAACCTGACGCAGTGGGCGGTCAGCCTGAGTCACAGCAAGGAAATGGCCGCCGCGGTGGTCGTGGCGATGTAGGGGAAATCCTCCAGACTTGTCCTGCAAACAAAATCTCCTGACGTCTAGGGAACGCCAGGAGATTCTTGTCTCCGCGGCCGTCTCGCGGTGATGGAACTCACCCCCTGCGCAATATGACGGCAATCAATTCTTGTCTTCGACCCCGATCCACAGGTGGCCGGGCAGGATGGCGCGGTTGGCGCGCAGCGAGACTTTCCCGGCGCGGCCTTCGGCGGCATCCGGGGGCGCGCCCGTCAGCATGGACGGGTGCACCAGACACAGGTCGGGTGTGAGGCCGTATTTCTTCCGGTAATAATCCGCCGCCCGTTCCACTTTGGCGTTCAGCGGCGTGCGGGCATCGTTATCGAACCAAAGCATTCCCACGTTCATACGAAACTCCTTCGATTGGGGGTAACCAGAACCGCAGGCAGCCCTGCGGCCACGTCAGGTAAAACTGCACGCCGGGAATCAGGTCCGCCAGGTCGGCGGGCGGCTGCCCGGTCAGCAGGCGGGCGGTTGCCGAGCGGCGAATGCGGCCAAGGAGGCGCGTCTCGAAGCGCTCAAGCAGCGAACCCAGGTGCGCCATCCGCCCGGGGTTGACCGTCACGACCGGCCAGATTTGGCATTCCGGGCCGTGCGCCAGCAGCCAGCGCAGGGAATAGCGGGAGGCCGAGTCGAGACGCATCAGTTCGAGGCCGTCCACCAGCAGCAGGATGGCCTGACGCGTCCCCGGCAGGACCTCGGCCCAGTTCACCAGTTGCGCCAGGAAATTGCCCGCCGCGGGATGATAGGCCGGCCAGATGCCGAGGCTGTTGGGCATGGCTTCGTGCCCGCGCCACTCCTCCGGGAAGGGCGTCAGCACCCCAAACTGGACATCCGGCTGGTAATCCGAGACACCCGCCAGCGACTGGAGCAGGGCTGTCTTGCCGCTGCCCCCGTCCCCCGCCACCAGCAGCGGACCCGGGGCCGGATTGTACAGATCGAGCGTCAGCGGCAGGCCGTCCTCGCCCAGGCCGAGCAGGAGCGCGCCTTCAGGGAGGTCCGCTTCGCCCTGCGCCGGGAGGGGTTCGGGGACTGCCTCAACCGCCTCCTGCTGGCGCAGTTCTTCCCGGATTTCCTGATAGGCCCGCAGGGCCAGGAGAAACTGGTCGGTGGTGGACATGGTTCTGCCTTCCAAATAAAAAGAACGTATGTTCTGGCAGGATGTTAGCACATACGTTCTATTAAGTCAAGCAGGGATATGAAATTTTAAGAAACAGGAAGTGTACGCGGGCGCGGGTCGCGCACCAGCCAGAAAAGCAGCGCGGCGATGATCAGCCCCCCTATCGCCGAGACCATGAACGTGGCCTGATATGAAAATAAACTCCAAGTGCAAACCACTGAGACACTAAAAAAAACTCCGTGACTCCGTGCCTTCGTGGTTCGATTTTCATGCTTCGGGGTGAACCCCGTTCATGGATACTTTGTGGTGAGATCAATTCAGTTTGGTTGCGGCCCTGGCCTGACGCCAGGACAGGCTAGAGGCCGTGCTATATGCAGGGGATCGAGAGAGTCTATTTCTAGTTCCTCTTGACAGGATACCAAAATGTTGTAAAATAAAAACGAACGTTCGTTCGTTTTCTCGGAGTCCGCTTATGAATGACACTCCCCTCTCGAAAGGCGGGCGCACCCGCCAGACTATCATGGAGGCCGCCTACCAACTGTTCCTGGAAAAAGGCTACGCGGCCACTTCCATGCGCCAGATCGCCGAACGCGCCGGCGTGGCGCTGGGCGGCATCTACAACCACTTTTCCGGCAAGGAAGCCATCTTTTCCGAACTCATCCATGAACGGCATCCTTACCACCAGGTGGTGCCGGTCATGCTCACCACACCGGCCAATGATCCCGAAACGTTCGTCCGCAAAGCAGCCCGCACGATGGTGGATGAACTGGGCAAGCGCCCGGATTTTCTCAAACTGATGATGATCGAACTGGTGGAATTCAACGGCCGCAATATGCCGCAGGTAGCCGAGCGTGTCATCCAGGAAATCCTGCCGGTAATCCAGAAGTTCAGCCAGCAGAGTGGATTGCTGCGCGAAATGCCGCCATTCATCTTTTTCCGCGCTTTTATTGGGCTGTTCTTTTCCTACTACATCACAGAGATGTTGATGGTCGGGACTCCTGCGGCATCAACCCAGCAGGACGCCCTCGACCATTTCGTCGAAATCTTCCTGCATGGCGTGTTGGCCGAAAAGGATCAAGCATGAACTCCCGCCTCGCCTCCATCATCCGCAAGGAATTCATCCAGATCATGCGCGACAAGCGCACCCTGGTCATCATCCTCATCATCCCCATCATGCAGTTGTTCCTGCTGGGATATTCCGCCACCACCGACATCCGCAATGTGCCGCTGGCGGTGCTCGACCAGTGCCGCTGTCCCGAGAGCCGCGCCCTGCTGGACGCCTACCGCGCCGCCGATTACTTCCTGCTGGCCTACGATGTCGGCTCGGAGGATGAGATCCGCATCCTGATTGAGCAGGGCGACGCCCGCGCCGGCATCATCATCCCGCCCGACTACAACGCCGCCCTGGCGGAGGGACATGCCCAGGTGGCGTTCATCCTCGACGGGGCCGACGCAAGCGCCGGGTCCACGATGCTGGCGGCAGCCACCCTCATCGGCCAGGAACACGCCACCGCGCTGATGATGGAAAAACTGGAGCGCTCCGGCATGGACGTGGAGAACTTCCAGCCGCCGCTCGAAGTGCGCACGCGCGTCTGGTACAACCCCGACCTGGTCAGTTCCCACTTCATGATCCCCGGCGTGATCGGCATGATCCTCTTCGCCATCACCTCCATCCTGACTGCCACCGCCATCGTGCGGGAGCGTGAACGCGGCACCATCGAACAACTCATCGTCACCCCCATCCGCCCCTGGGAACTGGTGGTGGGCAAAGTTCTGCCCTACGTCATCCTGGCATTCATAGACACACTGGAAGTGCTTGCCATCGGCCACTGGTGGTTCGGCGTGCCGGTGCGCGGCGCCCTATGGCTCATCCTGACCTGCTCCGGCCTGCTGCTTCTATCCGGTCTCGGAATTGGTCTCTTCGCCTCCACCATCGCCAACACCCAGCAGGAGGCCATGCTGACGGTCTGGATGACGCTCCTGCCGAGCATCTTCCTCTCCGGCTTCTTCTTCCCGCTGGAGGCCATGCCCAAAGTGTTGCAGTGGATTTCCTACATCGTCCCGCTGCGCTACTACCTCGTCATCATCCGCGCTCTGCTCATCAAGGGCGTCGGCATCCCGGCCATCTGGCAGGAAATGCTGGCGCTAAGCCTCTTCGGCCTGCTCATCCTGGGCGCAGCCGCGGCCCGCTTCCGTAAACGTCTCGACTAAGGAGTACCCATGACCCATAAACGCCCCCCCATCCCCGTCATCGTCCTGCTGGCGCTGATCGTCATCGCCGCCGGCTATTTCCTCATCCGAGGGCTTTCGGCCAGGCAGAACGGCGCCCTGATTGCCTCCGGCGCCATCGAAGCCGTCGAAGTGTCCATCTCGCCCGAAATCGGCGGCAAAGTGGTGGAAGTCTACGTGGACGAAGGCGACCAGGTCAAGGCCGGCGACCCGCTCTTCCGGCTGGATGACACCCTGCTCCAGGCGCAGCGCGCCGTCGCCGCAGCCAACCTGGACCTGGCGCGTGCCGCCGCCGAAACGGCCAAACGCGCCCAGGAGACCGCCGAGGCCAACTACACCCTGACGCTCGACGCCGCCCGCCTCGAATCCGTCGCCGCGCGGACCTCGGACTGGCGCGCCCAAACCCTGCCCGGTTACGCCCTCCCCGGCGGATACTTCAGCCAGGAGGAACTAATGGCCGCCGCCGAGGCGGAAGTGGAAGCCGCCCGATCTGCCCGCGACAAAGCGCAAACAGAATTGAACAACCTGCTGCTCGACCCGGCCAACGCCGACTTCGTTGCCGCCGAAACGCGGCTCGCCGAGGCGCGCGCCGCCCTGCTGGTGGCCGGAGACGTGCTGACCCGCGCCAATCTTTCCACGAACACCGACCTGCGCGACGCGGCCCAGTCCGCCTACGACGCCGCCAAAACCGAACTCGAAGACGCCCAGGATTCTTACGATGCCCTGGCAGACACTGAAGCCGCCGAGGCCATCACCACCGCCCGCTCCGGATTGCTTGTGGCGGAGGAGCGTTACCAGGCCGCCCAGGACCGCCTATTGGCCCTACAGATCGGTCTTGATTCACCCAAAGTTGCCGCCGCGCAGTCGGCCCTTAACCAAGCAGTGGAAGCCGCCCAGCAGGCGCAACTGGCTGTCGCCCAGGCCGAGGCCAGCCTGGCGCTGGTAGACGCCCAGATTGCCAAACTGACCGTCACTGCCCCGGCGGACGGCGTCGTGCTGACCCGCGCCATCCAGCCCGGCGAGGTCATCCCGGTGGGCGCGAAGGCCATCACCCTCGGTCAACTCGCCGACCTGACCATCACCGTCTACGTGCCAGAAGACCGCTACGGCGAACTCTCCCTCGGACAAACCGCAACGGTAACGGTCGATTCCTTCCCCGGCGAGACCTTCGAGGCTGTCATCGTCCACATCGCCGATGAGGCCGAGTTCACGCCGCGCAACGTCCAGACGGTGGAGGGGCGTTCCAGCACGGTGTACGCGATCAGGCTCCAGGTCCAGGACCCGGACGGGAAATTGAAACCGGGAATGCCGGCGGATGTTATGTTTACCCACTAGAACATTGCAACGCTGGGACGTTCAAACGTGAAAACGCGAACCCTGCGAAGATTTTGCACGATGCTCATCGTACCGCCAGGCTCCGCCTGGCAAAGCCGACCATAGGTCGGCGGTACATTTGGTTACGGCTGGAGGCCGCGTTATGCTTGAAGCCAAACATTTGACCAAATCCTTCGGCCTTGTTCATGCTGTAAACGACATCAGTCTGAACGTAAAAGCAGGCCAAACCTACGGCCTGGTCGGCTCGGACGGAGCAGGCAAGACGACCACCCTGCGCCTGCTGGTTGGCGCGCTGCGGGCGGATGGCGGGGAAATAACCATCTGCGGTCACGATGTCCGCAGGCAGGGCGAGCAAGCGCGCGCCAATATCGGCTACCTTTCCCAGCGTTTCTCGCTCTACGAAGACCTGACCGTGCTGGAGAACATCCGCTTCTTCGCCGAACTACGCGGCCTGGCGCGCGACGAATGGCTGCCGCGCTGCCTGAAGATCCTCGACTTCGTCGGCCTGGCCGAATTCAAGGAACGCCGCGCCGGGCAACTTTCCGGCGGGATGAAGCAGAAACTCGGCCTGGCCTCGGCGCTCGTCACGCGCCCCAAGGTGCTGCTGCTGGACGAACCCACCACCGGCGTGGACCCCGTGACGCGGCAGGATTTCTGGCAACTCATTATCCGCATCGCCGCCGGCGGGAATGTGGCCGTCCTCCTCACCACCCCCTACATGGACGAAGCCTCCCGCTGCCACCGCGTCGGTTTTATGCGCGGGGGGCGCATCCTGGCCGAGGGCACGCCCTCCGAACTGCGCGCCAGCCTCGAGGGACGCATCGTCGAAGCGCGCGGCCCCTCCCTGCCGGAACTGCGCAAGACAGCGGCAAATATCCCAAGCGTGGAAGACGTGCGCGCCTTTGGCGACAAACTGCACCTGCGCGTTGCGCCGGGACGGGCCAGGACCGTTATCCGGGACCTGAAGGGAGACGGCGCCGAGGCGCGTCTTATCCCGCCAACGCTGGAGGATGTGTTCCTTTCACTGGCGAGTTAGCGCGCTTGCCAACGTTCAAACGTGGAAACGCTATGAGTGAAACCGTAATCGCTGTCGAGAACCTTACCCGCCGCTTCGGCGATTTTACTGCCGTGGACCACGTTAACTTCACGGTGGAGGCCGGGGAAATTGTTGGCTATCTCGGTCCGAACGGCTGCGGCAAGACTACCACCATCCGCATGTTGCTGGGGCTGCTGGAGCCGAGCGAGGGCCGCGCCGCCGTGCTGGGCTTCGACGCCTTCCGCCAGTCGGAGGAAGTGCGCGCCCGCGCCGGGTACATGTCACAGAAGTTTGCCCTCTACGATGACCTGACCGTGCTCGAAAACCTGGCCTTCTACGGCGGCGTGTACGGCATTCGCCAGGGCGCGCCCATCGAGGCCGCGCTGGACCTGGTTGGGCTGTCTGACCATCGCGCCGAGATGACGCGTTCGCTCTCGGCGGGCTGGCGTCAGCGGCTGGCGCTGGCAATCGCCCTCGTCCACCGGCCGAAACTCCTGTTTCTGGACGAACCCACCTCCGGCGTGGACCCGACCGCCCGCCGCGCCTTCTGGGACTTGATCTACGAACTGGCCGCGCAGGGTGTGACGGTGCTGGTCACCACGCACTACATGGACGAGGCCGAATACTGCGGCAGGGTCGGCATCATGCGCGCCGGTCAATTACTGGCCATGGACACGCCCGCCAAACTGAAATCCACCGTCATCCCTGGCGAAGTGTGGGAGGTGCATGTCGAGCCGCTGGAAGCGGGGCTGGCTGGCTTGCAGAACGCCGAGGGGGTGCTGCGGGTGGGGTTGAGCGGCGACCACCTGCGGGTGATCGCGCGTCCCGGCCTGGGAGCGGAGACGCTCCGGAGGGCGGCGCAGGTTCGAGGTCCGAGCCCGGCGCGGGTGGAGCGCGGCGAGCCGACGCTGGAGGATGTGTTCCTGTCCCTCGCCAGGATATGAGCCGTTCACCGCATCTTCTAACCGATTAGAGCATTCTTGGCAAGAACAGCCTCCGCAATCTGTTGACTGCGGAGGCCGGATTTTATTTCTTCTTCTCTTCTTTCTTCTCTTTGAACTCCAGTGTATCTTCCCCATCTTTGATATCGGCGATCACTGTCCGCCCGTTGGTAAACTTGCCTTGCAGGAGTTCGATAGAAAGCGGACTTTCCAGGTATTTCTGGAGGGCGCGCCGGAGCGGACGGGCGCCGAAGGCTGGGTCGTATCCCTGCCGGGCCAGCCATTTGCGCGCTGCGCTGGTCAGTTCCACGTACACGCCAAACTCGCTTAGGCGTTCCTGAATCTCCTTCATTTGCAGGTCAACGATTTGCTCCATCTGTTCCACCGTCAACGGCGAGAACATGATGATCTCGTCAATGCGGTTGAGGAATTCGGGCCGGAAAGTGCCCTTGAGCGCTTTCTCAACCTTATCGTGCGCCTCGCGCTCCTCATCAGTCTCAGTGCGCTGGAGGAATCCCAGAGTGCCGCCCTTGCGGACGTACTCGGTGCCCAGGTTCGAGGTCATGATGAGGACAGTGTTGCGAAAGTCCACCACGTTGCCCTGACCGTCGGTCATGCGCCCATCGTCGAGGATTTGCAGGAGCGCGTTCCAGACCTCGGGGTGGGCCTTCTCGATCTCGTCGAACAGCAACACCCGGTAGGGGCGGCGGCGGACGGCTTCGGTCAGTTGGCCGCCCTCCTCGTAGCCGACGTATCCAGGCGGAGCGCCGAACAGCCGCGAGACCGTGTGCTGCTCGCGGTATTCTGACATATCTATCCGCACCAGGGCGTCTTCGTCATCGAACATGAACCAGGCCAGCGCTTTGGCCAGTTCGGTTTTGCCCACACCCGAAGGTCCGATGAAAATGAAGGAGCCGATGGGCCGCGCGGGGTCTTTGAGGCCGGAGCGGGCGCGCCGAATAGCGTCTGAGATGGCGTGGATGGCCTCCTCCTGGCCGATGATGCGCTCGTGCAGACGTTCCTCCATGTGCAGGAGTTTCTCGGCCTCCGTTTCCATCATTTGTGAGACCGGGATGCCCGTCCACTGATGAACAACCTCGGCAATGTCGTTGACATCCACCACTTCGTCAATGTGGTGCTCGATCTCCCATTTTTCGCGCCCTGCGTTGAACTCCTGCTCGAGACGCAGGCGTTCGGCTTTCTTCTGGGCGGCGCGTTCGTAGTCCCGTTCCAGGCCAGCCTGTTCCTCTTCGGCGCGCAGTTTTTCTATCTCATTTTTCTTTTCTTTCAAATCGGGGGGCAGGGAATAGAGCGCCACGCGCAATTTGGCGGCGGCCTCGTCCATCAGGTCAATGGCCTTATCGGGCAGGTGGCGGTCGGTGACGTAGCGGTCAGCAAGACGGGCAGCCGCCACCAGGGCATCGTCTGCAAAGCGGACTTTGTGGTGCGCCTCGTAGCGGTCGCGCAGGCCCTGGAGCATTTTGAGCGTGTCGTCCACCGACGGCTCTTCGACGTAGATGGGGGCAAAGCGGCGCTCGAGGGCGGCGTCTTTTTCGATGTGCTTGTGATATTCGTCCAGCGTGGTGGCGCCGATGCACTGCAACTCGCCGCGCGCCAGCGCCGGTTTGAGCATATTCGAGGCGTCCATGGCGCCTTGTGCGGCCCCTGCGCCGATGACGGTGTGCAGTTCGTCTATCATCAGGATGATCTCGCCCTGCGCCCGCTGGACTTCCTCGATGGCCGATTTCAGACGTTCTTCGAACTCGCCGCGGAAACGCGACCCGGCAATCATCCCGCCCAGGTCGAGGGCGACGACGCGCTTCCCGGCCAAGATCTCCGGCACGTCATTGTTGGCAATTTTCTGCGCCAGTCCCTCCACGATGGCGGTCTTGCCCACGCCAGCCTCGCCGATCAGCACGGGGTTGTTCTTGGTGCGGCGCGAGAGAATCTGGATGAGACGCAGGATCTCGGTGTCGCGCCCGATGACGGGGTCCAGTTTGCCCTCGCGCGCCATCTGCGTCAGATCGCGGGAGTATTTCTCCAGGGTGCGGTAACGCGTCTCGGCCTGCGGGTCGGTGACGCGCTGTCCGCCGCGCATTTGCAGGATGGCGTCCAACACCCGTTCGCGGGTCAGGCCGGCCGATTCGAGGATGCGGGCGGCGGAGGTGTTGCGTTCGCTCAGCACGGCCAGGAAGATATGTTCGGTCGAAATGTATTCGTCTTTCAGGCGGTTGGCTTCCTCGTTGGCCAAGTCAATGATGCGCTTGACGCGCGGGGTGATGAAAATCTGCCCCGCCCCGCCGCCGAAGATGTTGGCTTTGGGTGTCATGCGCAGGGTCTGGTCGAGGCGGTCGGCCAGCGCCTGGGCGTTGATCTTCAGGGTTTCGAGGATCTGGGGAATCACCCCGCCGGGCTGCTCGATGAGCGCCAGCAGGATGTGCTCGGTGTCTATCTGGTTGTGCCCGTAGCGCTGGATGATCTCGGCAGCGCGCTGGGCCGCCTCCTGTGCTCGCTCGGTGAAACGGTCAAATCGCATCATGGGCAGAATCCTTTCGGTACATGGGAGCGATTATAACAAAGGCAACATCTCCAATGCGGATAAATTGCGTTAGAGATGCATAAGAGCCATCCTTATTGTACTGAATTACCATTAGATTGCAAGCCAAATGCCGCTATAATAAAAACGATGGCTGTCATCCCCCTCTCGCTCTCCACCCTCCCGCCGCAACTGCGCCCGCTCAACATCCTGCGCGACTTGGCCGCTGTGGCGAATCTCGTGGAATCCTGCTTCGCCGGCACGCTCGACGATGAAGGCCGCCACTACCTCCAGCAGATGCGCAACTCCAGCCGCGACAACGCATTCCTGCGCTGGGCTTCGCAGGTCGCCGAGACGGCCTCACTGCCTCTCTCCGGTTTCGTCTGGGAGGAGAACGGGGAGATCATTGGCAATGTCAGCCTCATCCCGTTCCGGCGCAAACGCAGGAAGTATTATCTCATCGCCAACGTGGCCGTCAGCCCCAACCAGAGGCGCAGAGGCATTGGCCGCCTCCTGACCATGGCCGCTATACGGCGTGCCGGCGAGAAGCACGCCGACGAGATATGGCTGCACGTGCGCGATGACAACCCCGGCGCGATCCGCCTCTACGCCGACCTGGGATTCCGCGAGCAGGCGCGCCGGACCTGCTGGCGGCTGGCGCTCGACCCGGCCGCGGCCTCCCCCGCGCCAGACCTGCCGGTCTCGCGCCGCAAACGCCGCGACTGGCCCCGCCAGGAGGAGTACCTGCGCCGCCTCTATCCGAACCAACTAGCCTGGTACCGGCCCCCGCCCTGGCGCTCTTTCCATCCCGGCCTGCTTTCGCTGCTCGAACGCTTCTTCCTGGAGAACGAAGTCCGGCACTGGGTCGTACGCCGCGGCGAGGCATTTACCTCCCTGACTTGGACTCCCTCCGGCGGCTACGATCGGCTGTGGGCCGCTCTCCCGCCCACCGGCGCAGACGAGTCCCCGGCAGCGGGCGAGGCCTTGCGCTCCCTCCTGCTGCGCGCCCGCCGCGAACTGGCCGCCTGGCGCAGGGGGCTGGCACTTGATTTACCGTTCGGGGAATACGCCGAAGCCATCCAATCTGCAGGTTTCCACCTGCACCGCACCCTGATCTGGATGCGCCTGAATGAAACCCGCCAGGATGAAATCCGTAATTGACTCTACTGCAAAAAGGCTATTGCACCGCGCAGCACGCGAAGACCGCCAGGA
>DYKZ01000050.1 GCA_020722345.1 Anaerolinea thermophila
CTGGCGGTCTTCGCGTGCTGCGCGGTGCAATAGCCTTTTTGCAGTAGAGTCATTTGATATAATCACCCCAATCCTGCAAACCGGAGCGTCTCATGGGTGCAAAATTTCCCTCTCCTGAATGGCTGCAATCCCTGGCGGAAAAACTCAATTCCGATGCCCGCTATGCCGAAATTGCCAAAAAATGGGAAGGCGATATGATAATTGTCGTCCAGCCGGCGGGCATCTTGAAAGAACAACTTTATTTCTACCTCGACCTCTGGCACGGAACCTGCCGCAAAGCGGAAATGCTCCCAAGCACAGGCGATCATAAACCAGCCTTCCTGCTCACCGCCAACTACGAGAACATTACCCGCATTCTGACCGGAACTCTGGATCCGATGCAGGCCATGATGACCCGTAAATTGCTCGTTCAGGGGAGCATGGCCTATATGATGCGCAACGTGCCGGTTGTGCTCGACTTTGTCCGCTGCGCACGCGAAGTGACCACCGAAATCCTTTGAGCGCTTTTCCCCAATGCAGCCCATACTGAAGATCAACCTGACAACGGGGGAAACGAGCGACTACATCATCCCGAAAGAATGGGAACGAGACTACCTCGGCGGCGCGTCGCTGGCGGCGCGCCTGCTCTATGTGTCCCTGCGCGCGGACCTCGACCCTGTCTCGCCCGAAGCGCCGCTGCTCATCCTGAACGGGCCACTCTCCGGCACTGCCGGCCCGGCCGTGGGGCGGTTCATCGTGTGCGGCAAATCCCCGGCCACCGGGTTGTGGGCCGAGTCGAACTGCGGCGGGTTCTGGGGGCCGGAACTGCGATTCTGCGGCTACGACGGGCTGTGGATTACCGGCAAAGCCGAAAGGCCGGTCTATCTCTGGTTAAACGACGGCAGGCTTGAGGTCCGCGACGCGGCGAATGTGTGGGGTGCGGATATTTACGCGGCCCAGGAAATCGTCAAGGCCGAAGTTGGCGTCCCCGGAGCGCGCGTCCTGACCATCGGCCCGGCGGGGGAAAACGGCGTCCTGTTTGCCGGCCTGTTCTGTGACCACGGGCGCGCTGCTGGGCGCACCGGGCTGGGGGCAGTGGCCGGGTCGAAGAATCTCAAGGCGATTGCCGTCAAGGGGACGAATAAAATCCCACTGGCTTTGCCCGACCTGTATGCCCCGCGGCGCAGCGAGGCCAACAAACTGCTCAAAGCTGATAATGTAGCCCACGTGACGCACGAACTTGGTACGGCGGGCGTGGCCGATTATGCCGATTACTTGGGTTCCATGCCCAAAAAATATTACCACCAAGGCGCGTTCGATGGCGTGGATAAGGTATCCGGCTCGACAATGGCCGAGACGATTCTGACCGGGGTCAGCGCCTGCCATGCCTGCGTCATTGCTTGCGGGCGGGTGGTGGACCTGGGCGACGGGAGGCGGCGCAAAGGTCCGGAGTACGAGACGGTGGTCGGCTTTGGCCCCAACCTGCTCAATGATAACCTGGAAGAGATCGTCCGCCTGAACGAGTTGTGTGACCGCCTGGGCATGGACACCATCAGCGCCTCGAACACGCTTGGCCTCGCGTTCCACTTGTTCGAGAGCGGCGTGATCGGCGAGGCGGAGGTCGGTTTCCCGTTGCGTTGGGGCGATACCGCGGCTGCGGCGCGCCTGCTGGAGATGACTGTCCGCCGGGAAGGCATCGGCGCGTGGCTGGCGCAGGGCTCGCGGCGCTTTGCCGCCCACTTCGGAGTGGAGGAGGAAGCGGTGCAGGTCAACGGCCTCGAAGTGGCCTATCACGATCCGCGCGGCGTCTCGGGGATGGCGCTGGTGTATGCCACCAGCCCGCGCGGCGCCTGCCACAACAAATCGGACTACTTCTTCGTGGACTGGGGGCAGGCCGAACCCAGTCTGGGGCTGGAGTTCTTCGCCGGGCGCGCCGGGGCGGAGAAGGCGGCCAACGTGGCGCGACACCAGGACTGGCGCTCGCTCTGTGATTCGCTGGTTATGTGCTTTTTTGCCAACGTGCCGGTGGAGATGGTCGCCGGCCTGGTCAACGCGGCCTGCGGCTACGATTTGAACGTGGATGACCTTCTGCGCTGCGGAGAGCGCGGCTGGACGCTCAAGCGTGCCATCAACAACCGCCTCGGCCTGACCCGGGCGAACGACAAACTTCCTAAGGCGCTTCTGGAACCTTACACCGACGGCCCGGCGGCCGGTTACGTTCCCCCGCTGGAAGAGATGTTGACAGCCTACTATTCCGCCCGCGGCTGGGACCCGAAAACGGGCCGCCCGACGAGGGAAAAACTCCTCGCCCTGGGACTTGAAGATGTAGCCACAGATTTATGGGGATGAGGTAAGATAGAAGCCGGAGGAAGCGATGAAACTTGTCTCTGTTTCCGAAATGCGCGCCATCGAGAAGGAAGCCGCCGCCAACGGCTTGACTTACGAGAAGATGATGGAAAATGCCGGTCATAACCTGGCGCGGGAAATCATGAGCCTGGCGGATATCCCGGAGGAGGGCGAGGAGGAAATCCAGGTTTTAGGATTGGTGGGACCCGGCAATAACGGCGGCGACACGCTGGTAGCCCTAACTTACCTGGCCGAAAAAGGCTGGACGGCGCGCGCCTACCTCGTCCGCCGGAAAGTGAAAAACGATCCTCTCATCGAACGGCTTGAGAAGGCCGATGGCGAAATCTTCCTAGCCGAGACGGATAGCGGCTTCGACCAGTTGCAAGCCTTTGTCGAGACGGCGGACGTGGTGCTGGATGGCGTGCTCGGCACCGGTTTCCGGCTTCCCTTGAAGGATGAAATCGGCAGCGTGTTGTCTGCGGCGCGGGATGCGCTGGCGCAAACGGAAATGCCGCCCCTCGTCGTCGCAGTGGATTGTCCCTCCGGCGTGGACAGCGACACAGGCCAGGCCGCCCCGCAGGTTATCCCGGCAGATGCAACTGTCACCATGGCGGCGGTCAAGCGCGGCCTGCTGGCGCTCCCGGCCTACGAACTGGCCGGGGAGGTGCGCGTCGTGGAGATTGGCGACCTGAGCGGGCTGAAATCCTGGCAGACGGTGCGGGACGAAGTCGCTGACGAGGGGATGGTGGCCGCTCTCCTGCCCGGGCGGAGGGCCGACGCTCACAAAGGGACGTTTGGGACGGCGATGATTGTCGCCGGTTCTGTGAATTACACCGGAGCGGCGTTCCTGGCCGGGAAAGCAGCCTATCGTATCGGCGCGGGACTGGTGACGCTGGCTGTCCCCGCCCCCCTGCATGCGGCGCTGGCCGGTCACCTGCCCGAGGCGACCTGGGTGCTGCTCCCGCACGAGATGGGTGTGATCGCCTCCGCGGCCGCGGAGGTGCTGATGAAAAACCTCGGTCGCGCCACGGCGCTGCTGGTCGGTCCCGGCTTTGGGATGGAGGAGACAACCGGCGGGTTCATCGAACGGCTGATAAGCGCCTCGTCCGCGACCAAGCCTGCTGCCCGGCGGATTGGTTTTATTCAAGGAGGCGAAAGGCAGGAGGAGAAAGGCGACGACAGAAAATCCCTGCCGCCGCTGGTCTTTGATGCCGATGGGTTAAAACTGTTGGCAAAGATCGAGAACTGGGCGGGGCGTCTCCCCGCGCCCGCTGTCCTGACCCCGCACCCCGGCGAAATGGCTGCGCTGACCGGCCTATCGGTGGAGGAGATTCAGAAAGATCGTCTGGGCATTGCTAAACGCTTCGCGGCCGAGTGGGGTCACGTGGTGGTGTTGAAAGGCGCGTTCACTGTGATTGCTGCTCCCGACGGGCGGACGGCGACTATCCCGGTCGCCTCGCCGGCGCTGGCCCGCGCTGGGTCCGGGGATGTGCTGGCCGGTCTGATCGTCGGCCTGCGCGCCCAGGGTGTGGAGGCGTACGCGGCTGCCGTTGCCGGGGCGTGGATTCATGCCCAGGCCGGGCTAACAGCCGCCGAGGTTCAGGGCAGCGCCGCTTCGGTGCTGGCGGGGGATGTGCTGGAGGGGGTTGCTGACGTGATGAGCAACTTGAGTCGTTAGGAGCAAGAAGGAATCAAGAATCAGAAGGAGTCTGGGATGCCAGACTCCTTTTTACTTTCTTTTTGGCTTTTTTTACTATCCCTTCAGGAAATCTTCCAGGGCGCTCTTGCTGATGCGCCAGGCGTTGCCAAGTTTCTTGGCTTTGAGCGAGCCGTCGTTGATGGCGGCCATAACGTCTTCTGCTGAGACTTTGAGGAAACCGGCCGCCTCCTCGGGAGTCATCACGTCAGGCATGACGCCGCCTGCGGGGGCGCCGCCAGTCGGCTGCTGGGGCTGCTGCTGGCCGGCTTGCATGCCGCCCTGCAAGGCTTGACCCATCAGGTTGCCGATGCCCACTCCGGCGCCGATGCCGGCCGTCAGTCCCGCGCCGCCGCTAGGATTCTGGGCGGCGTCGCGCATGGCGTCGGCAGCCTGCAACTGGGTGTAGGTAGCCATGTCGAGCATGCCCATCGCCCGCAGTTCCTCGGCCGATTTCTCGGACGGTTTCAGGTTTCCAATGATGAAGCGCTTGAGGGTCAGGCCGAGGGCGTTGAACTCCTCTTCGGCCAGCGACTGGATGTACGTGCCCAGTTCGATGGTCTTGGCGAGCAGTTCGGGCACGGCCATCTTGGCGCCCCATTCGTTGAGCGTATCCTGGAGTTTGGACAGGAGAGTCACGCGCAGGCGTTCCTCGATGGCATCCACCGTGAAGGAGGCTTTCTTTCCAACGATCTGCAGGATCAACTGTTGCGGGTCCTTGACCTCGAAGCCGTAGGTGCCGTAGCCTTGCAGGAGCGCTACACCAAGACCCATGCCCGGGTTGCGGACGAGGATCGGCTGGGAGGTGCCCCATTTGCGGTTAGCGAATTCCTTCATCGAGACGAAGTACACTTCCGCCGGGAAGACCGTCTTGCCCGCGGTCAGCAGATCCTGGATCTTCTCGGTCAGCAGGGGAACGTTGGCAGTGGCAATGATGTGGCGTCCAGGGCCGAAGGTGTCGAGCGCCAAGCCATCGCGGAAGAAGACCGCCGCCTGCCCGCTGCGCACAATGACGTTGGAACCGAGGCGGTACTCGCCGTCCGTCGAATTGTCCGGGAAGCGATGGACGATCTCGTTCTCCATCTCGTTCGGGTATTCGATAACATCGAAAATACGAGCCATTTTGTCTCTCCTTTTCGTGGTCAAATGACAAGTTGATTATAGCCGATGCAGGGGTGCTATACAAGCAATTTTATCTGGGTTGATATACGCTGCTATCCCCAAAAAGTTTTATCTGCTCTCCTTGTTCTCCTGATTCATCTTGCCAATGAGGTCTATCTATGCTGGGAAGTTCGACGTCTTGCCTTGGCCGACAGAAGCGTGCTTCTGCGCCCTAGAGTTATTTCGGCTCCTTCATCTGCTTGCCCGACCCGCCGCCGCGCAGCATGAGAATCTCGGCCAGTATGCTGACAGCAATCTCCTCCGGGGTCTCGGCGCCGATGCCCAGGCCGATGGGCGAGTGGACGCGCTTCAACTGCTCGTCGGAGATGCCAACTTCGTTGAGTTGTTTGCAGGTCTCGGCCCAGCGTCGCCGCGAGCCGATGACGCCGATGTAGCCTGCCGGGGTTTCGAGCAGTGCAGGCAACCCGGCGGCGTCCACCTGCGAGCCGCGCGTGGTCAGGACGAGATAAGTATGCGGGGTGATGGTCAGGTGCAGGGGCAGTTCGGCCATCGGGCAGTTGTAGAACTCGTCTGCATCCGGGCTGGACTCGGGTGTGCAGAATTCGGGGCGGTCGTCGCTGACGGCGACGCGGAAGCCGAGCCACTTGGCCAGGTGCGCCACGGCTTTGCCGACGTGTCCGCCGCCAAGCACGACGAGCGTGGGAGGGGGCAAAACAGGTTCCACGAATACCTCCACCTGACCGCCGCATACACCCGCGTCGCCGCGCTCAGGGGCAATCAGGTTGTAAGTAAGAAGGCGGGGCTTGCCATCTATGAGCGATTCCAGCGCTTCCTTACGAACGCGGTTCTCCAATTCCCCTCCGCCGACCGTGCCGAGGATGCGCCCATCAGGATACACCAGCATTTTACTGGTGCTGTGCCGAGGCGTCGAGCCGCTGGATTTGACGACCGTGCAAAGCGCGGCGGGCTGGTGAGTGGATTCGAGTTCGGCCAGAGCCTGATAAATCGTAGGCATTTTATCTCTCTAACAGTTACAGCGCCACCGGCAGCGACTGTTTCTTGTGCGAGACCACCTCTTTGGCGGTGCAGAATATTGGGGTTATTTCCTGGAGAACTCCTCCCAATTCAGCCCCAATTGCCGGATGACGGTCTTCAACGTGCCGATCTTCCCGCGGCAGTTCCTCGCAGCCGAGCGCCTTCAACCGGCGGGCGATTTCCTTGTATTTCATGCCACTGCCAGAATGGTCTCCACCCAGAGCGGTTTATCGGCCTGGAAGGGCTGCAAGGCTGCCGGTAATGGCCGCTTGAGTTGCTTGATGGCGTCAATGATTGCCTCCAGCGCATTGTTGGCGTTCGCCAGCGCCTCCTGCACCGTATCGCCTTCGGTGATGAGTTCGGGCAAAAAAGGACAGGTGACCACGTACCCGCCTTCGGGTTGGGGTTCGAGAACGAGGGGCAGTTTATAGACGGTCACATCGGCCTCCAGCGGTAATTATAACGCCATCCACTATTCCTCCAGCAATCCCAGCGCCACCGGCAGCAACTGATTCTTGCGTGAGGACCACGCCCTCCGCCAAGCGCGTCCCCTCCGGCTGGGGCGGGTAGGGCAGGTCGGAAAAGGCTTTGAAAAGCGACAGGGTGCCTGCATTATAATTCAAGTGAAAGGGCATATTTTCGGAGGACTCATGACACGCAAGTTTGTTTTTCTTGGCTGCCTCGTACTGGCCTTGTCTTACCTGATTCTTTTTGTTTTCCCCAACCGGGCTGCATCGGAGAACCTGGATATGGTCAGCGTGATCCAGCCAGACGAAGCGGTGCCTCTATCGTATGCCATTGACATGATCCGGCCTGCCGATACGGTCAAACAGGCGCTCATCAATTTTGCTTTCTACGATTATTATTTTTATGGTTATCCCCATTTTGCTTATTCTGCTCTCGTGCTCCTGCCTCTGAAATGGGCCAACGCCCTTGACAACATGCCGCTCGTCATGCTGACCCTGCGCCAGATGGTCAGCGTATTGCCGATGCTGGCTGCCATCCTTCTGCTTGTTTATATGCAGACCGGGTTCAGGACCTACAAGGCATACCTGCTCCTAGTTTTTCTGCTTGCGGTGCCTGCGGTCGTGGAGAACAACCTGTGGTGGCATCCCGACAGCCTGGCAATCCTGTTTGTCGTGCTGACGTTATTCTTCTTGTCGCACGACGAACTCCGTCTTGGATGGAACTTCTACCTTGCCGCGGCGATGTGCGGTTTTGCCACCGGCACAAAAGGCCTTGGCTGGTATTTTTTCCTGGCGGTGGCAGTGTACTTGCTGGTCACTCTATTTTCGAAAAAGGCATCGTTCATCAAAGTCTTTTACTCTGGGGCACTTTTTATTGTGACCATGCTGGCTGCCTATGTATTCTCGAACCCGCTGCTGGTCTTTGCAAGCACGCGCCAGCAATATTTGAATGTGATGGAGACCCAGCTCGAGTTCCTGCAAAAAGGCTACGAGGTGGTGTACGATATTGGCTTGGCCGCCGCGACCCCGCAGGTGCGCACCTACTACGGGACCTGGATCGTGATCCTGCTCGCCCTGGGGACGTGCATCTTGGGTGCGCTACGCGGCTCCAACCGTCTGCTGAATCAACTCATCCTGACCTGGTTCGTTCCCCTGACCGTTCTTGTTTTTGGCTTTATCCATTTCAAATTCCAGTACTGGATGCCGGTCATCCTGCCGCTGTTTTCCACGCTTGTATTGCTCTTTCCAGACAAGATCAGTGATTTGACACTCAAACGGCGTATGCAAGGCTCAGCGCTGATTGTGCGGCTGTTCCGGTGGATAGGGCTGGTAGTTTTGGCGCTCCAGTTTGTTTCCTACATGGTTTACGATGTTAAAGCCTACAACTATAAACTTCATACCGAAGAGACCGAGCCCGCTTTTGCTTTCTACGACAAGGCGCTCGATGTGCTGGGACCCTTGCCCGATATTGAATATTATGTCTATCACGATGTCAGGGTATATGTGCCGGAGACGAGCGGCTGGGCGCGGGAATCGCGCTTCGAGATGTTGGATTATGCCTTCATAGAGGAGAGGAATTACGATATTTTGCTGTTACTGCAACAACGCATCTACGACTACCTTGCCCCTGATGTAGAAGGCATTGACCCCGCCGGGCTGGCGGCCAGCCGGGAATTCTACGCCGATGCCGATGCCGGTGCGTTGCGAGGCTATCAACTATTGTATCGGGATGAGTTTGGATTGATCTTTGTAAGCGATGCCCTCTATCAGGCTTATTTTGCAGAACCGTAATGCTTAGGCGGGGCTTCAAGGGTCCCGCCGTACCGGAGACTTCTAACGTTGCATGTCTCTTGTCTATTCTCCTTCACCTGTCCAGTAGACCTAGCACCACCGGCAGCAACTGCTTCTTGCGCGAGACCACGCCCTCGGCCAGGCGGGTGCCGTCCGGTTGGGGCGGGTAGGGCAGGTCGGATAGTTCGGGCGGTTCATTCGTCAGCAGCAGGCGGCTGGAACCGCGCACTACGTCGGTGACCATCAGCATGGCAAAATCCAGGGCGCGCTTGTCGCGCAGGGCGCTCAGGGCGGCATTGAGTTTTTCGCGCGTCTCGGTTAACTGCACCAGGTCGGTGACTTCGGCCTGGGCGATGGCGAAGCGGTAACCACCGGCCTCGTAGAGTTTCATGTCGGTGCCGACCACCTCCTCCGGGGCGCGCGCCGAGAGTCCGGCGGATGCGTTCAGGATCTGCTGCCCATAGGATTGGATCGTCTCTCCGGCTAGCGGCCCGCTGTGGACAAAAGCCCAGCGTCCCAGCCGTTCGGCGGCTTTCTTGTCGCGGTCGGTGGTGGTGGGGGAGGTCAGGATGAGCGTATCGGAGAGCAGACCCGCGAGCAGCATGCCGGCAATTTGCGGCGGAGCCGACAGCCCGGCATCTTCGATTTGTTCCGAGACCAGAGTGGATGTGCTGCCGACGATGTCCACGGTAAATTTGATCGGCACGTGCGTGGACGGATTGCCGAGACGGTGGTGGTCGAGGATTTCGAGCAGTTCGGCTTCTTCGAGCGAGGCGACCGCCTGGCGCGGCTCGTTGTGATCTACCAGGATGAGTTTCAGGCGCGGCGGGTTGAGCAGGTCGCGCTGGCGGCAGACGCCCATGTAGTGACCGGTCTCGTCCACAACAAAGAAGTCGTCGCCATCCTCGCGGAGGATGCGGTTGAGCGAGTCGCGGATGCGGGCGTTGGCCGGGAAGTGTGGGACGCTCTCGTTGCAGGCCTGGCGGCAGGGGGCGTCGAGGATCTCGGCCAGTTTCATCTCCTGCCGCTTCGGGTGCGGACCAACCATCTCGTTGACAAAGGCGAACAGGCTGGCGCCGGTCACCAGGCCAAGGGGTTTGCCCTCGGCGTCCACAACGGGCGCCAGGCCCCAGGTCCGCGAGGCGATGGCCCAGGCTTCACGCAGGGGAGCGTCGGGCAGGACAGTATCCAGGCGGCGGGTCACGGCTTCAAAGCGCGGCGAAGCGTCGTTGAGCAGGACGGGTGCTTCCAGTCCCAGTTTTTTCAATACCCAAGCGGTCTGCGGGTTGGCAGCCCCGGCGCGGGCAGCGACGAAATCGCCGCCATCGCGCTCGCGTAGCAGCCAGGCATAGCCCATGGCGGCGGCGATGGTGTCGGTGTCGGGGTTGACATGTCCGGTGATATAGATGCGGTCAGCCATAATTTCTCTCATGTGTGTATTTTACCCGAACGCGCAGGGGAAAACGCAAAGTTCTAACATTTTATGACTTCTTTGCGGCACGCTCAGGATGATCATCTCGTTGGCCGTAATCGTGCCATAGTCGCTCTTTCAACACGAAGGGCGCACAAAGGAGACCTTTGTGCTGCTTTTTTGTGGTTTTACGATTTGTCCCATCAGCGCGCTTACGCCGACCAGCAGCAGGCCGGCGGCGGCCACGAACAGCCATTGGGCAATGGCAAAGAACCCCAGGTACTGGGTGGTGAACTCCGGCAGCGTCCAGGTGACTGTCACGCCGTTGACGGCAAAATTGAGCAGGATTGGGATGGCCAGCAAATACAGGACGAACCAGACGAATCCCAGCGCGGACCCGGCAGCCTGCCGCGCCTCCGAGCGAAAAGCGCGCAGCCCGAACATCGCTGCCAGCCAGCCGGCAAGCAGGGCAACGCTCGATGTGACGGCAATGTAAACGATGAACTCGGTGATGCCGGGAATCCAACTCAGGCCAAAAGTGTTGTGATCGAGCAAGAGATAGCGGGCAAAGAAAACGGCCAGATATACCAGCGCACCTGCCAGCATCCAGAGCGCTTTTCTCTCGCGGCGCAGGAAGAGCAGGTAACCTGGCATGATTGCCAAAAACAGCGCCGCCATGTTGCGCCAGACGCGTTCCTGGCCGAGGCGGGTCATGCGAGTTTGCTCCAGCGCCAGTTGCGTTGAGGCAACAGCCGATTCGCCCTGCGGCTCGGCGGCAGTCTGTCCGATGGCGGCGGCGTAGGCTTCGAGCAGGGATTCCTGCTGGGCCCTGACCGCCTCCAGAATAGCAGCAGCCCGCTCCGAGGTTACATCCAGCATCTCCAGTAAGGGGCGTCCCTGGCTGGAGGCCGGGATGTTCGCCCCCAGCAGGACAGCGAGGGTGGGGGCAACGTCCACCATGTGCATGTCGTTGTATTCGCCGGGCAGGATGCCCGCCCCCGTTGCCACGAACGGCTCGACCATTGTGATCGGCTCGTTGCCGCCGTGCCCGCCCTTGTCAATCTGCCCGTGGTCGGAGAGAACGATGACGGTATCCTGTTCCAGGTCCAGGCGCGCTACAATCTCGCCCAGCAGCGTGTCGCAGCGGGCGGCGGCCGCGTTCCAACGCGGGTCGAGCGGACCACCCTCGTGATGCCCGGCGTAGTCCACCTGGTCGAGGTGGATGAGGATGAGCTGATAGTCGCCGTCCAGCCAGGCCAGGGCCGCAGCGACGACTTCCTGGTCGGCGGCGTTATCCTCGCCGATGGTGTAGAAGCCAGCATCCACGCCGCTGACGGCCAGCATCCCCTCGAACCACGAGTAACCGGCAACAGCGGTCTTCAGCCCGGCGCGGTCGGCGGCGGCAAAGAGGTCGTCTTGGGTAAAAGCGCGCACACTGAATTCATCCGGCGGGTTCATCGGCTGGCTATCGTTGATGTCAGGCCAGGCGCCGGTCAGGATGGTCGTCCAGCCGGGGGCGGAGAAGGACGGCGGGCGGCTGGTCATTCGCGCCGAAGCGCCTTCTGTGCGCAACTCATCCAGCGCCGGCATGACCGAGGTGTCCAGCGAAGTGTCGTAGCGCAGCGCGTCCACCAGCACGATGACAACGCGGCGGGTCAGGGGCGCGCCGAGCGCCTCGCCGGGCGCGAGGTCCGATTGGGCCAGCGGCGAGCGGTAATTTTCGACCGCCGCCATGATGCCGGTGGCCCAGAAGTAAGCTCCAACAGCGCTCAAGGGGAGCAGGATCAGGCCGAGCAGGAACCAGTTGATTTTTTTCGTCGGGCGTCGTAGTCTCATTTTTGCTTTTCCGTTTGCGTCTGAAGTTTTTGCCGCAGGGTGTTGATTGGCTCGGCGTAGCCGTTCTCTTCGTAGAGCCAAAGATCCCAGCCATTGGCCGGGGCGTTGTGCGAGAGCTGCTTGGCAATGGCATGGATGGACCCACTTGTGCCGTTGCAGCGGAGATGTCCGTTTGCCAGGACGACCGCGCGCACGGACGAATCGCGGGCGAACGTGAGTACTTGTCCCGGTTGGAGCAGGCCGGCCTCCAGCAGCGCCCCAAACGGGACCCGCGGCCTGCGGCGCGGTTCGATGAGCGTTAGCGCCGCCTCCGGCGCGCCCTGGACAGCGGCGATGCGTTCCTCGGCCACTTTGATGTAGACCGGGTCGCGCTCGATGCCGATGAAGTGGCGGCCGAGTTTCTTTGCCACTGCTCCCGTTGTCCCGCTCCCGAAGAATGGATCGAGAACCACGTCGCCGGGGTTGGTGGAGGCGAGCAGAATGCGGTAGAGCAGGGCTTCTGGCTTCTGCGTGGAATGCACCTTCTGCCCGTTCACCTTGATGCGTTCCTGGCCGGTGCAGAGCGGCAGGTGCCAGTCTGAGCGCATTTGCAGATCGTCGTTGAGCGCTTTCATGGAACGGTGATTGAAGGTGTACTTCGCGCCTTTGATTTTCTGCGCCCAGAGCAGCGTTTCGTGAGCGTTGGTGAAGCGCACGCCGCGGAAGTTGGGCATCGGGTTATTTTTTATCCAGACCACGTCGTTCAGAATCCAGAAGCCCAAGTCTTGCAGGATCGCGCCGAGGCGGTAGATGTTGTGGTATGTGCCGATGACCCAGAGGGTCCCGGTATCTTTCAGAACTCTCTTGGCTGCGCGTAACCAGCCCCGTGTAAAATCGTCGTACTCCGAAAAACTTTGGAACTTATCCCAGGCATCCTCCACTGCCCCGACTTTGCTCCGGTTGGGGCGGTAGAGTTCTTGCGACAGTTGCAAGTTGTAGGGCGGGTCGGCAAAGACCAAATCCACCGAGGCTTCGGGAAGTTGGGCAAGGATTTCGAGGCAGTCGCCGGGGAGGACTTGATCGAGAGGTAGTTCCATCAGGTTCAAGATGATAATCACATAACCGCTGCCAGGCATCTCTTTGCCAGCACCGCGGCGGCCTCCGAGCGGTACTCTGCCGAGGCCCATTCGTCAGTCGCGTCGTGGGCGGCGTTGCGGGCGGCCGGCTCGATGCCGGTGGCGTCCCTGCCGTCCATTGCCAGAGGGGGCGAGGCGCCCCAGCCGCCGACCACCAGGCGCGTCCGGCCCGAGGTCCACTGCGCCAGCGCGGCGCAGACGATGGGTTTGTCGGCGGGAGAGCGCGCCACTTGTTCGTAGGCCAATTTGACGTTGAGCGGGATTTCGATCTTCGTGATAAGTTTGCCGCGCAGGATTTCATGGCGCAAGGGCAAGAGATCGCCAAGACTGACGACTGACGACTGACGACTGACAACTGTGCATTTCGCGTCCAGCGCCAGCATCACCGCCGCAAACGGCGATCGCCCGTCGCAGGCTGCCAATGCCCCGGCCGCCGTGCCTATGTTGCGCAGGTTTAAGGGCGCTTCGAGTTTAAGCGCCATTTTCAGCGCCACAGGCGTATGTGCCGATTCGAGCAGGGCTTGCAGCGTGGCCGTCGCGCCGATCTCCAGTTTTTCTCCGACCTTGTGGATTTTGTCCAGGCCAAGGGCTTGCAAGTCAACCGCCTCGAAGGACTCTTCGGATGGCTGGTTGAGAACAGTCCCGCCGCCGAGCGGGCGGGCGTTGGGATGGGCAAGCAGGCTCAAGGCTTCTTCCAGAGTTTGCGGGCGAAAGTATTGAACGATTATTGCGGCTCCTTGCGTTCTGTCTGACATCCTTATTATACAAGATGTCAGGCTCATTAAGAAACCGACCCCGACTTTGCTTCGGGGTCAGCAACTCGTTTCGTGTCTGCGGCCGAAATGGACCTCAAGCCTGTTTACCGTCTTTTGGCGCCTCATCCGGGCGTCTGTTGGACAGCGCCGCGTCCGCCTCGCGCCCCGACGGGGTGAAGAGTTGGGCCAAAAAGTGTGCGCCGTCTTCGTCGGTGATGGCCAGGACTTCGTCGCCCGCTTCGAAGCTGCTGGCGCCGCGCGGCAGGATGACTTTGCCGTTGCGGATGATGGCAGCAATGATGCACTGGTCGGGCAGCCCCAGGTCCTTGATGGCGATCTGCGTGCCTTTGGCGCCAACGGGGATCTTCTCCTCCACCAGCGAGTAGCGCCCGCGTCGCAATTTGAGCAGGGTCATCATGTCGCCCAGCGACATCTCTTCTTGGATCAAGTGCGCTAGGACATCGGCCTGGTTGAGGGCCACATCCACGTGGAATTTCTCGTCGAACAGCCAGGCATTGCGCGGGTTGTTGATGCGCGCGATGATGCGCGGCACGTTGAACATTTTGCGCGCCATGTAACACAGGACCAGGTTGTTGGCGTCCGAGTTCGTCATTGCCGCCAGCACATTTGCTTTTTGGATCCCGGCCCGTTCGAGGATGGATGGATCGAGTCCCATCCCCTCGTGGACAACCTCGGTCGGCAGTTCCTTGTGAAGGTGGATGAGCAGTTCCGGTCGGTTTTCGATAAGGCGGACCTGCTGGCCTTCTTTAAGAAGCAGGGAGGCGAGTTGTGCGCCGGTGCGACCGCCCCCGGCAATGATGACGAACATAGTTACGACTCCTTTCCCACTTCCAGCAGGCCGTGTAAGCAGGCAATGCCGCTGTCCGTCGCGCTGATGTCCAGGATGTCTCCGGCCCTCAGGAGTATGTCCGGGGCGGGGAGGATAGCATGCCCGTTGCGGGTCAATGCCACGACGAGGCACTCGGCGTTGTTTTCAACCAGCGACTTCAACAGACGGCCTTCCCACTGTTCCGGGATGACCATTTCATACACCTCGACTTCGCCGTTCCCGGCAGAGAAGACGGTGCTGATGCGCGGGCTGTGGAGGATCTCTTCGATTCGTTGCGCTCCCCAGGAGGAGGAACTGACGATCTGGAAGCCAAAGGTTGCCAGGACGGGACGCAGGGCCGGGTCGTAACTGCGCACGACAACATTCGGGATGTGATATACCGTCCGGGCAACGTGGGCCACGACGGCGTTGATGCTGTCGTTGTCGGTCACGGCGGCCAGGCAATTGGCATGGGTGAAATCCGCGCTCTCCATCAACTCTGCTGAAAGCAAGTCGCCGTAGATGCTGCGGCCCAGGAAATCGGCAGGCAGCCGACTGAATTGCTGCGGCGACTCGTCAACGACCGTCACCTGGTGCCCCCTCTTGAATAGACGATAGGCTAGTTCGGCTCCCAGCCGGCCACAGCCCACCACAACAGTTTTCATTCTCTTCGTTCCTTTCTTATCCTACGCCGGCGTTACTACACCTGGTAGGGAACCTCGGTGATGACGATCCCAGGGCGGCTGAGCAGCCTCTCCCGCAGCGCGTCGGCGGTATTGGTGTGCAAGAGTTCGTGCCATTTCTTCGACGGGATGAATTGCGGCACAACGATGCTCAGGATTTCTCCCGACTCTTGGCTCGAAAGAACTTCCTCGATGTAATTCAGCAGCGGTCCCATCAAAAGCCTGTACGGCGATTCGAGGATCACCAGGCGCACCCCCTCGCCCCAGATCTTCCACTTTTGGCGCACCTTTTCGCTTTCTTCCGGTTCGAGCGCGACGTGTACAGCGGTAACATCCTCCGACAGGCGGCGGGCATAGGCCAGCGCCTGCCATGTGCCGCGGTGGACGCTGCTGACCAGCAGCAGGACGCGGTGCCGCCCCGCCCGCATCGGCTGACCGATGAAGTTCTCCAGCGAGAGCCGCCGGGCCAGGGAGGTGTAATGCCGGTTGACGGTCAGGAAGAAGGCCACCACCGTCGGGATCAGGATCAGGACGACCCAGGCGCCGTGTATGAATTTCGTTACCGCAAAAATGATCATCACAACCAGGGTGCATAACGCCCCGAAGCCGTTGATGACCATCTTGAGCAGCCACTTCCTGTCGTGCTTCAGCGTGGAGCCGCGTTCGCGGACCGTTTCGCCGGGTTTCAGGTGCCCGATCTTCCACCAGCGCCGCGCCATGCCGGCCTGCGAAAGCGTGAAGGACATGAACACGCCGACAGCGTAGAGCGGGATGAGGCGGTTGACGCTGGCCTGGAAGACGATGATGAGCAGCGAGGCGATCAGCGCCAGGGACACGATTCCGTAGGAGAACACCAGCCGTCCGCTGCGCAGGAACAACTGGCGCGGCAGGAAGCGGTCGCGGGCGACGATGGAACTCAAGCGCGGGAAATCGGCAAAGGCGGTGTTGGCGGCCATGATGAGGATGACTGTGGTCGCCGCGATTCCCAGCAGGTACCAGAGGCTGTCGCGGCTGAAGACAGTGCGGCTCAGTTGCGAGATGACCGTCTCCACCTCGGAGGGCGTGGCGCCGATCTTTCCGGTCAGGAACGAGATGCCCAGGAAGAGGACGGCCAGAATGGCAGCCATCAAGATCAGAGTGACGCCGGCGTTGCGGCTGCGCGGCTCCCGGAAGGCGGTGATACCGTCAGAGATGGCCTCAATGCCGGTCAGGGCAGCGGTGCCGCTCGAAAAGGCATGCAGGAGCAGGAACGGCGTGACGGTCGCCAGCGTCTTTGCTACTTCGATTTCGGGCGGGTCAATAACCAGTCCAAGCGCGCCGGTCAGGTGCTTGTAGAGGCCGACCCCGACCGTGATGAACATGGTAATGACGAAGAAATAGGTGGGGATGGCGAAGATAGCCCCGGATTCTTTCACCCCGCGCAGGTTGATCATCGTCATGAACCAGACGAAGCCAATTGCAAGAAAGACCCGGTATTCGAAGAGTTGCGGGAAGGCTGAGATGATTTGCGCTACACCGGAAGAGATGGAGACGGCGACGGTCAGGATGTAATCGGTCAGCAGCGCCGCGCCGGCGATCAGGGCGGTTGTTTGTCCGAGGTTATCGCGTGAGACGATGTACGAACCGCCGCCATCCGGGTAGGCATGGATGGTCTGTTCATAGGAGACGGCAACAATGGCCAGCAGGCCGACGATGACCAGCGAGATGGGAAAGACGAAGCCGAACGCCCCGCTGCCTGCCGCCGCCAGGATAAACAGGATTTCCTGCGAGGCGTAAGCGGTTGAGGAAAGCGCGTCGGAGGCAAAGACGGCCAGTCCGATGAATTTGCCGATGGTCTGGTGGGGGGCGTCGGCGGTGCGCAGCGGGGGACCAAAGAGCCAGGCGCGCCAGTCCCGCGGCGGGCGGTGGTCCGCCTTGCGGTGCATGATTGGAGATGGATGTTCTTCAGGTTGCATGGATGCGGTTGCCTTGCATAGAAAAAGCCCTTGCTGGGTAAGAGCAAGGGCTTATTATAACCAGTTTTGACCGGTTTGATTGCTAATCGAGTGTGCGTCTGGGAAATGCTACGGGCAGGGCTCGGCAAACGTGTCAATCAGCGGTTTCATGTCCGCCTCGGCCGGGTAGAGGATGGGGCTGGTGCAGCCGCGGCGGCCATGCACTACGTCCAGTTCGGTGTTGGTCACATGGACAAACTCGCCATGAAAGGTGACGCGCTTTGACCGCTAACGGGTTTGGACGGTTGGCTACAGCGCCTGCAGCCGCTCCCACATCTTCGGCGCCAGTTCACGCGAGCGGGCGGCAATACGCGCCTCATCCATCGTCAGCACTTGCTTGTCCCGCATCAGAATCTGCCCGCGGCAGACGGTTGTGTCCACGGTGGCGTCCACCAGGCCAAAAATAAGATGCCCGAGGAAATTGGCCTCGCTGAGCGGCGTGGGCGGGTGGTAATCGAGGATGGCCAGGTCAGCCGGACGGCCTGCGGCGATTTCGCCCAGCGTCCGCCCGAATTGGCGGCGGGCGATCTCGCGGTTGTTTTGCAGCAGCAGGGCGGGGGCTTCCACAAACGCTACGCGCGGGTCGCGGTTGGCCAGCCGGTGCAGCAGGTAGGCGGCCCGCATTTGGGCGAGCATGTCCGAGTTCATCCCGTCCGTGCCGAGGCCCACCAGCACGCCCTTCTTGAGCATGGTCAGCAGCGGCGTGACACCCACCGCGTTGTTCATGTTCGATTCGGGGTTGTGGACGACGGCTGTTTTGGTCGCGGCAAGAATCTCCATCTCGGACTCATCCACGTGGACGCAGTGGACGAAGATGGACTTCTCGCCGGTCACGCCCAGGTTGTGCAGCCGGTTCACGGTCGGGACCCCGTACCTGCTCAGCGCGTCCTCGCGGTCCGCGGCGTCCTCCGCGACGTGGATGTGGCAGCCGACGCCGTGTTCTTTGGCGATGCCCACGCACTTCTCCACCGTCTCATCGGATACCGTGAACGAGGCGTGCAGGCCCATCATGGCGGCAATTTGACCATCGCCCTGGCCGACCTTCTTGATGAAGCGCTCGTTTTCGGCAATCCCGCCGCCCTTGACGTTGCGGTCGGAGACCTCGTAGCACAGCGAGGCACGGATGCCCGCCTGCCGCACCGCGCCCTCGATGATGTCCAGCGAGCCGTCGCGCATGGACGGGGAGGCGTGGTGGTCAATGACGGTCGTCACGCCGTTGCGGATGCAGTCAATCAGCGGCAGTTGCGCCGAGAGCAAGATGTCTTTGTCCAAGATGGCGCGGTCCACCTTCCACCACAGGCGCTCGAGGATTTGGACGAAGTTCTCGGCCGGTTCGCCGGGGATGCCCATGCCGCGCGCCATGGTCGAGTAGAAGTGGTGATGGGCGCAGATGAATCCAGGCAGGACGATTTTGCCCGAGCAGTCCACCGCCTCGGCGTCGGGGTAGCGGCGCTTCATCTCGGCCGCGTCGCCAACTGCGGCCACCAGTTCCCCGTCGGTGACGACTGCCGCGTTCCACAATACGCGGTTGTTTTCGCCGAGGGTGACGACAATGCCGTTTTCGAAGCGAGTAGTCATAGTTTTTCTCCTGACTTTGTCTAAACACGAAGGGCACAATGGGGTCACGAAGGAGCGCAAAGTTTTTTTT
>DYKZ01000219.1 GCA_020722345.1 Anaerolinea thermophila
ATTGAGACGCATATAATAGGCTCGCTTTGTTTTTGCTCGGCTGTGGGCGGTTGGCAAACTGCCCGCGACCATTTAACTACCTTTTTACCATTTGTGGAACAGTCACGAACCGTTTGTACTACCGGCAATGTGCTAAAATTATTCCATGTCCGATCAAATCAGGGTTGTCTTTATGGGCTCGCCGGACTTTGCAGTCCCGGTGCTGGAAGCGCTGGCCGCGCGCTACTCTGTTATCGGCACAGTGACCCAGCCCGATCGTCCGGCCGGGCGGGGCGGGACCCTGAAACCGCCCGCCGTCAAAGAAGCCGCCCTGCGCCTCGACATTCCCGTCATCCAGCCCGAGAAGTTGCGCCAGCCCGAGGCCATGGAGCAACTGCGCGCCTGGTCCCCAGACGTGATCGTAGTGGCCGCCTTCGGCCAGATCCTGCGCCCGGCGGTGCTGGACCTGCCGCCTTTCGGCTGCATCAATGTTCACGGGTCGCTGCTTCCCCGTTGGCGCGGCGCGGCCCCCATCCAGGCTGCCATCCTGGCCGGAGACAAAGAGACCGGCATCACCATCATGAAGATGGACGCAGGCGTGGACACCGGCCCCATCCTGAGCCAGCGCGCCCTGCCCATCGCTCCCGACGAAACCGGCGGCTCGCTGTTCGAGAAGATGTCTGCCCTGGGGGCGGAACTCCTGCTGGAAACCTTGCCGCGTTATCTGAGCGGGGAACTTGTCCCGCAACTGCAACTTGAGCAAGGCGCTACATATGCCCCGATGCTGAAGAAAGAAGACGGCCTGCTGGATTTCAACCAGCCCGCCGCCGCGCTGGAACGCCGCGTCCGGGCAATGAACCCCTGGCCAGGGGCCTATTTCCAATGGAACGGCATGCCGCTCAAGGTGCTGCGCGCCCGCCTGGGCGAAGGAAAAAGCCCGGGCGCGGGGAGCAGGCTCAGGGTCCGCGGCGAACCGGGGCTCGGCGCGGGGGAGGGAATTCTTGTACTCGAGGAAGTCCAACCGGCAGGGAAAAAATCCATGTCGGGGAAAGCATTTTTGTCTGGGGCGCGGGATTGGGTTTAACACGACGGACACAAAGGATTACAAAGAAGCCTTGGCGTCCCTTTGTGTGACTTCGTGATCTTCGTGTTGAAATAAGGAGAGAATATGCCGAAATACGTCGCCGCCCTTGACCAGGGCACCACCAGCACCCGCTGCATCCTCTTCGACCACAGCGGGAAGGTGGTTGCCGTTGCTCAAAAGGAACATCAGCAAATTTACCCCAAGCCCGGCTGGGTGGAACATGATCCGCTTGAAATCTGGCGCAATACGCAGGAAGTTGTGAGCCGGGCCGTAGAGACGATCAAGAGTCCATCGTCGGTCGTCAGCATCGGCATCACCAACCAGCGCGAGACGACCGTGGTCTGGGAACGCGAGACCGGCCGCCCGGTCTATAACGCCATCGTCTGGCAAGACACGCGCACCGACGGCATCTGTAATGAACTGGCAAAAGATGGCGGGCAAAACCGTTTTCAGACAAAGACCGGCCTTCCGCTGGCAACGTATTTTTCCGGGCCAAAAATCAAGTGGATTTTGGATAATGTGCCAGGGGCGCGCCAAAAGGCCGAAAGCGGGGAACTGCTCTTCGGCAACATGGACACCTGGGTCATCTGGAACCTGACCGGCGTCCACGTCACCGATGTGACCAACGCCTCCCGCACGCTCCTGATGGACCTGCAAACGCTCGAGTGGGACGAGGAAATCCTGGGGTTGCTCGGCATTCCCCGTTCCATGCTCCCGAAGATCTGCTCCTCGTCCGAAATTTACGGGCACGTTGTAGGGGCGACTCATGAGTCGCCCCTACGCGGAATCCCCGTCTGTGGCGACCTGGGCGACCAGCAGGCCGCCCTCTTCGGCCAGACCTGCTACAACCCCGGCGAAGCCAAGAACACCTACGGCACGGGCTGTTTCATGCTGCTCAACACTGGCGAGAAACCGGTCCTGTCGAAGAATGGATTATTGACTACCCTGGGGTACAAGATCGGGAACCAGCCCGCCGTCTATGCTCTGGAAGGCTCGATTGCCATCACCGGCGCGCTTGTCCAGTGGCTGCGGGACAACCTGGGGATGATCGAAAAATCCTCCGATGTGGAGGCCCTAGCCCGCTCGGTGGACGACGCAGGCGGAATCTACTTCGTCCCGGCCTTCTCCGGTCTGTTCGCACCCTACTGGAGGTCCGACGCGCGCGGCGTCATCGTCGGCATGACCCGCTACGTCAACAAGGGACACATCGCCCGCGCCACTCTTGAGGCTACTGCCTACCAGACGCGTGAAGTGCTCGACGCCATGGAGAAAGATTCCGGCGTGAAATTGACCGCCCTAAAAGTGGACGGCGGGATGGTCTTCAACGAACTGCTCATGCAGTTCCAGGCTGACCTGCTCGGTGTGCCGGTCATCCGCCCGAAAGTGGCCGAGACGACCGCCCTCGGCGCGGCCTACGCCGCCGGTCTCGCTGTTGGGTTCTGGAAGAATTACAATGAACTACGCCTCAACTGGGGCAAAGATAAGGAATGGGGACCATCCATGCCCGCCGAGAAACGCGATCAGTTGTATGCAGGCTGGAAGAAAGCCGTAACGCGAACGTTCAATTGGATCGAATAAAAAATATGAATTATGTGTCGTTGCAAGCCGCCGATCTTTGGCGGCGAAGCAATCCCCTCGCGGGCATGTGTCATTGCGAGCGTTCTTTGCGAAGCAATCCCCTCGCGAGTTTGGAGATTGCTTCGTCGGTCTTCGTTCATTGCTATTCCGAGAGTCCAC
>DYKZ01000220.1 GCA_020722345.1 Anaerolinea thermophila
TTTTGGGGTGAATGTCGCCTTCGATGTATCCGCGGGATCCGCGGGATTCTTGACAGCGGGGCGGGCGGGGGGTGTGTCTCCCGGTGCGTGCACCGGGGCTTTTTTCGCTGGCTTTGCTCTCTGCTTTGCTCTCTGCAAGTAGCTCTTAAGTGTCGGAGTTGTGATGCTCAAACCCTCGCCTTGCAGGGTCTCTGAAATTTGATCAAGTGTGTATCCACGCTTTTGCAAAGCCGCGATCTCTTTTGATAGCACGCGCACGGCCTCTTGCTTGCTGTGCTCCTGCTTCTTCTTTTCGACTGGCGGCATATCACGCAGCTTGGATGCAATAGCCTCTAGCTGCTCTGTCGTGTATTTCATTCTGCTAACTCCTTTGCTTGCTGATTTCGGAGTTGACAGCATAGCGCCTTTTGTACTTGTTGCAAAGTGCATCCACTGCTTATACGATGGTGTAGCTCTTGATCTTAACAGGATGGCCCTTGTCACACACATGCTACGCATGTTGTTCCAAGGGACGCCAGCCCGTTCGGCGCTTCGCTTCTCACAGGCTAGCTCATCCTGCAAGGGGCACGCCCCTTGACCCCGAAGACACATCGCCTACCCGGCGAGAAGGAGACACTGATGCCATTCAAAACTGTGAGGCCTGAACCGCTGGACGCTGTTGTCAATGTACGGATGACCGCATTGGAGAAGGCCAGATTGAAAGAGGATGCCGACCTGGCCGGGTTGAGCGTTTCCCAGCTTGTTCGCCGTCGCTGCTTCGGCAGGCGGATCATTGCCAACTCAGACGCCGTGATGCTCAAAGAGCTACGTCGAATCGGTGGATTGCTGAAGCACATCCACAACGAGAGCAAGGGTGTGTACAGCAAGGACACAGCCAAGGCGCTTGCAGCCCTTAAATCCTACATCGAGGAGTTGAGCCGTGATCATTAAAAAAGTGCCGTCGTCGAAGACAAAGGGCAAGGCGTCCAGCATCCGCGACCTGATTGATTACATCCGAAACCCGGATGAGAAAGTGCTGTACGCCAACGGACGCGGTTTTATTTGCAACGACCACGCCTCACGGCGTGAGGAAATGGTCGCCCTTGCCGCTGAATCAGTGCGGAGCAAGAACCCCGTGAACCACTACATCATGAGTTGGCGCGAAGGCGAGCAACCCACCCCGGAGCAGGTGGAAGAAGCGGTAAGCATCTTCATGGATGAGCTTGGTGTCACCGGTCATCAGGCGATCTATGCGCTACACAAGAACACGGACAATATCCACCTGCACATCGCCATCAATCGCGTGCATCCTGAGACGCTCAAGGTGGTTAAGATCAATAACGGCTTCGACCTTGAGGTGGCACACAAGGCTATTGCACGGATTGAGAACGCGCAGGGCTGGCAGCGTGAGAGAAACGGGCGCTATCAGGTGTTGGAAAACGGGGAGCTTGGCCGGGCGCCATACGACCCGGACAAGCCCCGTGAACCAGACCAAAAGAAGCGGGACATGGAGAACTGCACCGGGGAGAAGTCAGCCCATCGCATCGCCATCGAGGACGGCGCACCGATCCTCAAAAAGGCGCAGACATGGGAGCAGTTGCACCGCGAGTTAGCAGCCAAGGGGATGCGCTACGAGAAAACCGGCAGCGGGGCGACCGTGTTTGTTGGGGACGTTGGCGTGAAGGCCAGCTACGTAGACCGCGACGCGAGCCTTGCAAAGATGCAGAAGCGGCTAGGCGAGTATCAGCCCGCGCCGCAGCGTCAGCAGGTAGAGCAGGTAGCACAGCGAGAGCCGGAGCCTATCAAGCCAGACGTGCCTGGATGGAAGGACTACATCCACGGACGCAAGGCGCACTACGCTAAAAAGAACGCGGCGAAGCTGGCATTGGACAAGCGGCAGGAGCAGGAGCGCAAGCAACTTGCCGAGCAGCAGCGGGCGCGGCGCGATGAACTCACGCGTGGCAACTGGAAGGGCAGGGGGGAAGCGCTCAACGCCCTGCGTAGCGTGATCGCTGCCCAGCAGGCAGCAGAGAAGGCAGCTTTGAAGGAGAAGCACCAGAAGCAGCGCGAGCAGCACCGGCAGCTGTTCCACCCCTATCCCGACCTGGAGCAGTGGCAGCGGATGCAGAAAAGCCCGGAACTGGCCGAACAGTGGCGGCACCGCGCCAGCAAGCCGCAGAGCATCGAGGGCGACGGCAGCGAACCGCCGACACCGCGAGACATCCGCGCCTATGCCCCGGAAATCGTCGGGCAGCAGGTGCATTACAGCCGCCGCGACGAAGGGGCGGCGGGGGGTGTGGCTTTCGTGGACAAGGGCAAGAGCATCGATATTCATGACTGGCGCAATCGGGACAGCACGCTTGCCGCCTTGCAGCTATCGGCACAGAAGTGGGGCAGCTTCACAGTAAACGGGAACGACGAATACAAGGCCATGTGCGTGAAGTTAGCGGCAGAACACGGCTTCAAGATCACGAATCCAGAGCTTCAGGAGAGCATCCAGAAGGAGCGGCAGAGGATACAGCAGGAGAGGGCGCAGGCGATGAAATCTGAGCAGCTAAAACAGTTCGTGCGGTACGCTGAGGCGATAGGCGCGGATCGTTATCGGGTAACGTCAATCAAGATGCACGCAGACGGCAGGAAGCAAACCTTCATCCTCGACAAGAAGGACGGCATCACGCGGGGGTTTACTCCGAAGGAGATCGAGCAGCGCACACCGGAGATGCAGCGCCTACAGCACCGGGGTGAAAACCTCTACTACACGCCGCTATCGGACAAGAAGCACCACATTCTCATCGACG
>DYKZ01000221.1 GCA_020722345.1 Anaerolinea thermophila
TATGCGCCGACGGTGAACCACGAGGACGTGGGCATTTTCGTCAGCCAATCGGGCGAGACCAAGGATGTGCTCAACGCGCTGGAGGCGGCGGAAGCGCGCGGCATGGCGTGTTTCGGATTGGCGAATGTGGTCGGCTCGACGTTGACCAAAGCGACTTCGTTCTCACTCCCCTTGTGCTGCGGCTACGAGATCAGCGTGCCTGCCACGAAGACGTTTACGAATCAAGTCGTGACGTTTTTGTATCTGGCATACAAGATGGCAGGCAAGGATGTGCGCGAGTTGGATGAAATTCCAGATTTGATGGACAAGACTCTTGAGATGGCCGCGCCGCAGGTCGAAGCGATTGCCAAAGACATCAACGAATGGAACGATCTGTATTGTCTCGGCTACGGAGCGACCCTCGCTATCGCGATGGAGGGCGCGTTGAAATTGAAAGAGATCACCTACGCCCACTGCGAAGGGATGCTCTCGACCGAGTTCAAACACGGACCGCTCTCCGCGGTGAGCAAGGGCTTTCCCATTATTTTTGTTGCTGGACCGAACGATGTGCCGCTCATCATCAGCGGCATCAACGAGGTGAAAGTGCGCGGCGCCCGGGCCATCGTCATCGCCGAGGAAGATGCCCGTCTGCGCGCCAACGCGGACGATGTGATCGTGCTTCCCAAGTCCAACCCGCAGATCAGCGCGCTGCTGGGCGTGTTGCCGCTGCAGTTGCTGTCGTATCACATGTCCGTGATGCGCGGCTTTGATCCTGATTTCCCGAGGAATCTGAGTAAGACGCTGACAGTGGATTAGGCATATTTTAAGTCCACTGCAAAAACCTTTTTAAACACGAAGGACACAAAGGCAACAAAGGAAATTTAAGGACGCTTTGAAAATGTTGAACCACGACGCAGATTATCTTGAATAATGATTTGTGATTTTGCATTTTCCTGGCGGTCTTCGCGTGCTGTGCGGTGCAATAGCCTTTTTGCAGGAGAGTCATATTTTAAGACTCGCTAGCGGCCTAGAGTGATCTCACCTGCTCGCTGGCTCAAATAGAAACAGAACAGGCCATCTTCTAGTGAGACGGCCTGTTTTTATCGAACTCTCTTGACTCAATCTACTTTCTCCTCATCACCCGATACAACGGCTGGAGGTGCTTATACATCTGCTTATACACCCCCTGATACAACTCGTCGTAGCGTTCGTGCGTTTTTGCATCCGGTTCGAAGGTGTCGCGGACGCGGGTCATCTGGCGGACAGCGGTCGGGAAGTCGGGATGCACACCCGCGCCGACGGCCGCGTCCATCGCCGCGCCCAGCCCCGAAGCCTCGTACACGTGCGGACGGGAGGCCGGCAGGCCGAACACATCGGCAGTCAACTGCATGGCCGCATTGGACTGGCTTCCGCCGCCCGCCACCCGCAACTCGGTAATTCGCGTCCCGGAGCGTCGCTCCGTCCGCTCGGCGCCCTCCCGCAGGGCGTAGGCCAACCCCTCCAGGATGGCGCGGTAGATGTGGGCGCGGGTGGTCACATCGCTGAAACCGATGATGGCGCCGCGCGCTTCCGGCCCGGGGAAACGCAGCCCCGGCGACCAGTAAGGCTGCAACACCAGCCCGTCCGAGCCGGGCGGGACCGAACGCACCAGGTCGTCGAACAGGGCTTCGGGTTCGACGCCGCGCGCCTCGGCCAGTCCCTGCTCGCGCAAGCCGAATTCCTGTTTGAACCAGGTCACCATCCAGTAGCCGCGATAAATCTGAATCTCGAAACTGTAGTAGCCGGGGGCAGCCGCCGGGTAGGGCGGGATAAGTGGGATGACCTCGATGTATTTCTTGTGCGTAGTGTTGATGGTGGCGGTCGAGCCATAGCTCAGGCAGCCAATGTGCGGCTCTAGACATCCGGCGCCAAGCACTTCGGTGGCCTTATCGGCCGCGGCAGCAATGAGCGGCAGCCCCGCCGGGAGGCCGGTGGCAGTCGCCGCTTCGGGGGAGATAACGCCGATTTGGGCCGCGACAGGTATGAGGTCCGGCAGAAGCGCCTTGTCCACCGGCACGGCTTGCCACTTCCAGCCCCAGGGGGCCTCCCAGTCCTGCTTCTTGTAATCAAACGGCAGATAGCCAACCTGGCAACCAACCGAGTCGGCAAAGCGGCCGGTCAGACGGTAGGTCAGGTAACCAGAAAGAAGCAAGTATTTGTGCGTCGCCGCCCAGACCTCCGGCTGGTGTTTCTGAATCCAATTCGCCTCGGCCTCGGCTTGCAAGTAAGCCACCGTCTCTGAAGCGCCCGCCAGCCGGAAGGCCAGCCCCCACAAGCCGCCAACCGGTTTGACGCTCTCCGTGCGGCGTTGGTCGAGCCAGACGATGGCCGGACGCAACGGCCTGCCCTGTCGGTCCACGTTGATGACCGTGCTGCGCTGGGTGGTGAGACTGACCGCCGCAATGGAGGATTTGTCCACACCTTGCGCCCACAGTCCCTGACAGGCCTCGCAAACGGCCCTCCAGAAGACTTCCGGGTCCTGCTCGGCCAGGCCAGGAGCGGTTGAGTAGTACGGTTCGATCGGGACGCGGGACTTGTGCAGCAGATTCCCACGCGGATCAAAGAGGAGGGCGCGGACAGATTGGGTGCCGTTATCAATGGCAAGCAGGTTTTCGGGCATGAATACTCCAGAGAGATAGCATGAGATTATCTGATCAAATTATGATTCTCCTGCAAAAAGGCTATTGCACCGCGCAGCATGCGAAGACCGCCAGGAAAATGCAAAATCACAAATCATTA
>DYKZ01000222.1 GCA_020722345.1 Anaerolinea thermophila
GAGGACGGCAGGGCATCGTCAATCGGCGAGCGGAATCGAGCGGTCGTACAGGGTTTCGGGGGCAATATCAATATTCCCCGGCCAGACTACCGTAGCGTAGTCCACACGTGCAGCAAGAAACGTGTTCGCTTGTTTGAGTCGCCCAAACGGATTTTTATCCATAATGGGTGACATATCGAAGAGTCAACGCTCTCCGTTTTCAAATTCCAGTTCCAACGTATAGTCGGATTGGGCTTTGACTTTCACCACGTCAAGCAACTCATTCATCACTCTCTCCTATTGCAAAGGAGCAATGCGAAATGGCTCTTCGCCATTGACCGCGAGTTTCCAATCAGCAAATAAATCGTCACGGTGTAACTCAACCCATGCTTGTACCAGTTTGAGTTGCTTGGGTGTACGAAAAAACCCCTCACCGCTTGTGACGAAATGGGGTTTCAGGGTTTGTTGCACCCCCGGTGGGTTGTGGAGGCTTAGGGGATGGTCAATTTAATTGTGCCTGACCCCTTTGCTTCGCAACCTACCGCACACTACACCCAACGCCCCCAGCACCGGCAGCCGCTTCTGCTCGAAATCCTGTGCCTGCGTGGTGAGCTCGGCGAGGTTTTCCTCGGCGGTTTCCAGCGTCTTGCCTTCCTTGACGAGCTTTTGTCCCTGGCTGCTCACGATCTGCCAGACGAACTCCGCCCAGGCTTGCGGGGTGGTTTTGCCCTGTGACCTCGCCAGCAGGAAGAGCTGCTGGAAGCGCCCAACCGTGATGCCTCCGCCGGTCACCGGGCTGGCCAGATAGCTGATGTCGCCACTGCCCCGCGCCTTGTTGAGCAGGTGGGCGTTGAGCCGGTCGCAGCGAGGTTTGGCTTGTGCGCTGGCAACGTCATCCTGCACCGCCTGCAAACTGCCCACCCCGGTGAGCAGCATCGCGGCCTGGATGATCTGGGCGAAGTTCGCCTTGCCCTGGGTGGCTTGTCCAATCTCGCCCAGCGTCTTGGGCTGGTGGTCGGCCAGCGCATCGAGAATCGGGCCGTAGATGGCTTCCTGCATCGTCGCCTTGCCGAGGCTGCCGGTGACTTCGAGCGACACCTCGCCACGCGGTTGCACCAGCATCACCCGTTCCTGCCGCAGGGCTTCGGCCTGTTCCAGGGCGTTGAGCCTGCGGGCGCCCTTGACCCAGTAGTCGCGGCGGAATTGCTGGTTCACGCAGAAGTCCCGCACGCTCTGGCGAAACATCGGATCAGGGATTTCCTTGATCAGCGCCTGCTGTTCTGCGCTCAGGTTCAGTGCGTCGATGTGGTCGAGGTAATGCGCCGAGCAGGCGAAGCCGAGCTTGGCCGGCGCCAGCCATTCGGCCATGCAGGCGAAGGACATGGGCAACCAGTCGCGGTTGAAGTATTCGTGGGCGAGGTAGTTGCGGTTCTGGCCCTTGAGCATTTTCAGGCGCTCGGCCACTTGCGGGTTGGCGCGGGCGTAAGCAGGATTGGCGGCCATGAGCTTGTCGGCAAATTCCAGTGCGGCATTGATGCGGCGGACGATGCCGTGGCCTTCGGCGCCGAGGGTGGCCACATGTTCGGTGAGCAGGTCGCGCATCGGCACCATCGCCGCCCAGCCGGGCTGGGTGTTGTAGCTGATGTAGAGCACGCCGCCGACCTTGAGTTTACGGCGGATGAAGTCAACGATGACGGCGCGGTTCTCGTCGGAAATCCAGCTCCAGATGCCGTGCAGGCCGATGGAATCGAACTCGGGCAGGTCGGCGCGGACGCAGAAGTCGGCGAAGGCCTGGTCATAAAGATGGGCCGCAGCGCCCGAGACGCGGGCGAGTTCCTGCGCGAAGCCGGCATGACTCGGGTTGAAGTCGGTCGCGTGCCACTCCGTGTCCGAGGCGGCGGCATGGATGTTGACACTCATGCCCTGGCCGAAGCCGAGTTCGCAGTGGGTGCCGGTTGCGGGCGGCGCCAGTCCGGCGTTCAGGAAGGCAAGCCGGGCGCGCAGGGGGTTGAGTTCGGTGTAGTAGCCAAAGGTGTAGCCGATGTCGGTGATGTAGCCGGAGGTCCAGTCAGTCATGGTTGTTTCCTTGTGAAGTGTGATGTCAGGCGAATCCGCCGCCGTCGTTGATCAGGGTGCGCACCGCCGTCAGCGTCACAACGCCCGCGCCGAAGCTGCCGCCCACGGGGTGGGTGACGTCAATATTACCCTATTGATGTTAAAATGGAACAGTGGGCTTTCTGCTATACTTGCTTAACAATGCCAAATTTCCTAATTACCAGCGTATCCATTAGAAAGGCTTGGGTCAATATTTAATTTTACTCTGACCCCTTTTACTCTCTTTTGTTGTTACATTACAATACACACTCTCCAGTTCTGCGAATTTCCTCATACATCGCGTCGGGAGCAAGATCAAGATCTCCTGGCCATGTGACTGCACCATATTGTAGCGAAACTTTTTTAAAAAAATTCACGTCTCGTAACGCTTCAAAAACACCGGCATTTGGGGAGTAAATAAGTCCATACATAGCCACAGTACCTTCCGTACCATCATTAAAACGAACCGACAACCTGAATCCAGGCAAATGTGATACCGATGCGATTCTCCAAGGTGCTTTTGGAATAATTGCAGGTACTATTTCAAAGGAGATATTTTCTTCGGAGTTTGCATACGCGCACATAATTCCCAGTTCTCCATTAGTTCAGCTCTGTGTTCGCTGGCCCATGTCCTTTTTTGTGCCTGGTCAAGAAAGAAATGCCTGTCCTTTTTT
>DYKZ01000051.1 GCA_020722345.1 Anaerolinea thermophila
GGAAGAGAAAGAAGGCTGCAAGACCTGCGAGTGGAAGTACTGGTGCGCGGGCGGTTGTCCGCTGGTAACGTATCGGGCAACAGGGCGCTATGATGTCAAATCGCCGAATTGCAATATCTACAAGGCGCTCTTCCCCGAAGCCTTACGCCTAGAAGGATTGCGTTTGTTAAAGTATCAGGATGACCCTGAAGTAGTCGAGAAAATTGTGCTGTAAGAATGAAACCTCCCGCCTTTCCGACGGGAGTTTTTTTTCACGTATACATTCCCCAATCAATCGCCCCGGGATCTTCCATCATGGAGAAATCCCAGGGTTCGAAGCCCAGTTCTAGAATGACGGTCATGCCCAGCGCTTCCTCGGCTTTTTGTTTGATCATCTCCAATATGGCCGGCCCATAAGGACAGAAAGGTGTGGTCAGCAAAACGTACATGCTGGCCGTGCCGTTTTCGATCTTGACCTTGCGGATCAAGCCCAATTGGATGACGTTGAGGCCGATCTCCGGGTCCACGACCTCGGCCAGTTTTGCGCGCAGCACAGGCACGAGGTCCGGGTGCGTGGCGTGGATATCCCAGGTGATCTGGTTGAGGGGGGCTTCGCTTTCGGTCATTTCTTCTTCTCCGCAGTCACGCCATCCGCCTGGACGACGTAGGTACATTTGGCATCGCCGCTCAGGATGCACTGGACTTTCTCGGCGGGGACGGCCAGCATCTTGGAGATGAGCGTCTGGTCCACGGTGCAGATTTCGGGGTGGCTATATCCGATTTGCAGGTAGGGACAGGTGATCTCGTGGATGCGGTACTGCTCGCCGGCTTTTTCCCACTCAACGGTGAAGCCTTCCTCGGCCAGCAACTCTTTGGCCATTTCCAGGCGTTCCTCCATGCTCATGCCCTTCATCTGCTCGGCGTATTCCTCGGCCATGTCGGTGGCCATTTGCAGGAAGAGTTTACTGACCATCGGTTCGGGCATGGTGGATTTCAACTGGTCGAGCAGGCGGGAGGTGAGGCGCAGGTAGCGGGTCGGGAAACGCTCCATGCCGTGTTCGGTGAGCAGATAGACGAGGCGCGGCCGCCCGACGCCGTGGCGTTCCTCCTCAGCAGTCACCAGACCTTCAACCTGGAGGTTGGTCAGGTGGTGGCGCACAGAGATGGGGTTGATGCCCACCGCCTCGGCCAGGTCGTTGATGGTCGTGCGCGGACGTTTGAGCAGGGTTTGCAGGATTCGGTCGCGGGTGCTTTTCATCAAAAAACTACTCCAGGCTAATCGGAGTATAACAATCATATTCAAGATTGTCAATATTTTAGATAAATATCATAAATATCCTGTTCGGAAAGCGCCCTCTGCTGTGGCCGGCAAAAAAGAAACAGGCCCTTGCGGACCTGTTTCCCGTTCCGAGTTGCCAGTCCCCCCTGACCAGCCGCAGCAGGGTGGGTGACCTGCCGCTCTGTATTCTCTCTGCTATGTGTTGATCACTTAAGACCAAATCCCTGTTTCTCCAGCACCTTCCGCATCTCCACCCGTACAGCCCTTGAGACGCGCCGGGCGGTGTGTTCCAGCCAGCCGTAATCTTTCACCGTTGGACGATGATTCGGATCAGGAACGCTTCGCCAAATGGAATCCCCTCTGGGTCGAAGGCTTGCCAGATGCTGACGTATTCCCCGGGCTCGGCGGGGGCGGTGAACAGGATGCGGATAGTCACCTGCGCGCCGGCCACCGCCGGGTAGAGCGCCTGCTCCTCGGGTGCGCCCAGCGTGTAGCCGCCCACGTAGCGCAGTCGGTAGCGGCTGTCCCAGTTGCAGGTACCGGCGTTTTGCACCAGCCACTGTTTGTCCAGTTGGCTGCCCGGGGCGACGACGGTGTAGTCGGGGATGGTCAGGTCGTCCACGAAGGCCAGGTCGTTCGTGCAGGGGTCGCCCTCCGGCAGCGGCTCGAACGTCGGGCGGGGGGAGGTGGCAGTCGGCGGGGGTGTGACGTCCTGCGCGGGGGAGGGAGGCAGGTACGGGGTCCCGGACGGGGCGGGAGCACAGGCAGCCAGCAAAAAAAGAAGGATGGACACGGCGAGGGAGAGTAGGCGACGCGCGTCCATCTTTCTTTGTTCTTCAAATTTCAGGCGAGGAGTTCCGGCTATTCTTCTTCACCGCCCTCGTTATCCCCGGGGCTAAGGGGCAGAGCCACCTCGCCGCCAGAGGCTTTCTGGCGGATGACGGCTTCGATCTCGTCGGCCAGGTCGGGGTTCTGGCGCAGGAATTCTTTGGAGTTTTCGCGTCCCTGTCCGATGCGGATGTCGCCGTAAGAGAAGAAGGCGCCGCGCTTGTCCACGATGCCGAGTTGGGTGGCGAGGTCAATCAGGTCGCCGACCTTGCTGATGCCTTCGTTGTACATGATGTCGAATTCGGCGGTGCGGAAGGGCGGGGCAACCTTGTTCTTGACCACGCGCACGCGCGTGCGGTTGCCGACGATGTCCGCGCCGATTTTGATGGACTGGATGCGGCGCACATCGAGGCGCACGGAGGCGTAGAATTTGAGGGCGTTGCCGCCGGTGGTGGTTTCCGGGTTGCCGAACATGACGCCGATCTTCTGGCGCAACTGGTTGGTGAAGATGACCGATGTTTTGGTCTGGTTGATGGCGCCGGAGAGTTTGCGCAGCGCCTGCGACATGAGGCGCGCCATGGCGCCCATCTGGGCGTCGCCCATGTCGCCTTCGATCTCGGAGCGGGGCACGAGCGCGGCGACCGAGTCGATCACTACCAGGTCCACCGCGCCGGAGCGGACGAGCGTCTCGGTAATTTCGAGGGCCTGTTCGCCGGTATCGGGCTGGGACACGAGCAGGTTGTCAACGTCCACGCCGCACTTGGCGGCGTAGGCGGGATCGAGGGCGTGTTCCATGTCCACATAGGCGGCGGTGCCGCCGAGTTTTTGCACCTCAGCGACGACGTGCTGGCAGATAGTGGTCTTCCCGGAAGATTCCGGGCCGTAGATCTCGGTGATGCGGCCGCGCGGGATGCCGCCCACGCCGAGGGCTAGGTCTAGGGACAGAGAGCCGGTGGGAATGGCCTCTACTTGCATTTTGTGGGCTTCCCCCAGCCGCATAATCGAGCCGTCGCCGTAGCGTTTGACGATATCCCCCAGGGCTTTGTCCAGCATGGCGCGGCGGCCTTCGTCGAGGGGAGATTGGGTTGTAGATTCAGATTTTCGGGGCATGAGATTCTCTCTTCATTTTAGCACAAGAGTATAGCACAGATGTTCGATAAGTCAAGGCTGTCTCGCGCGGTAACAGGATAACCAATTGTACTATTGTTTCCTGCCCCTGCGCTGTGGGTCAGCGCCCGGCGGGAGCGCGGAGAGGCTGAAGGGCGGCTTCAGGTTGAGCGCCGCCAGACGCACGCCCGCTTGGCCGATTTGCAGGACCGTCAGCGAGCCGGTATCCACGCTCAACTTCTGGAAGTTGTCCAGCGGCAGGCCGAGGAAATGCGCCAGCACCAGTTTGATTGGGTCGGCGTGGAAGAAAACGGCGGCCAGGTCCTTTTCCTTGTGCGCGGCGGCAATGGCCAGGGTCTCGGAAACGACCCGCTCCTGCAGTTCGGTGAAGGATTCCCCGCCTGGAAAGCGGAACCGGGAGGGCTGCTCCTGGACCTGCTTCCAGGCGGCTAGTTTGCCCAACTCCCGGACTTTGTACCCAGCCCATTGGCCGACATCCGTGTCGGTCAGCCCTGGGCGTATCTGGACCTCGAGCCTGAGCGCGGTGGCGAGCGGCGCGGCGGTCTCGACGGCGCGTTCCAGCGGGCTGGCGTAGATGGCTGCGATGGGGAGGCTTTTCAGCGATTCGCACAGGGCGGCAGCCTGCTCCCGTCCGCGCTCGTTGAGATGGACTCCCGGCTTGCTGCCGATCAGGATGTCTTTTTTTAGGTAGTCGTTCTCGCCGTGGCGGATGAGGAATAATGTTGGCATGTTTGTGCGTTGGAGCGTTAGCAAGTTGACAGGTTGGAGGCTTGTCTAACTCTTAAACTTGTCAACCTGCCACCTTATTTGATATGCCGCTTCAATTCGTCAATTCTTTCCTGCGTCAATTCTGGCACATCCTCGTGGCGCTGGATGCCGAGGGCCTTACGCTGGGCCTCGCGCCACATTTCCAGCCGGGCCTTGGCCTGGGCTTCGTACCCTTGATCGGAAGGTTTGTAGAAATAGGTGCCGAGCAGTTCTTTGGGGAGATACTGCTGCGGGGTAAAGTGACCCTCTTCCATGTGCGGGTAGACGTAGCCTTTGCCGTGACCGAGGGCGGCTGCGTCGCGATTGTTGTCCTTCAGGTGGGCGGGCACATCTCCCACGCCCTCCTGTTCGATGCGTTCGAAGGCTTTGAAATAAGCCCCGGCGCTGTTGGACTTGGGCGCGGTGGCGAGGTAGAGCGTGGCCTCCACCAGCGGGTAAATTCCCTCCGGCAGGCCGATGAAGGTGAAGGCCTGCATGGCAGAGGCGGCGACGACCAGCCCCAGCGGGTCGGCCAGGCCGATATCTTCCCCGGCCAGGATGATGAGCCGCCGCAGGATGAAGCGCGGGTCCTCGCCGGCATAGATCATCTTCGCCAGCCAGTAGAGAGCCGCGTCCGGGTCTGAGCCGCGCACGGACTTGATGAATGCGCTGATGGTGTCGTAGTGGGCGTCGCCGTCCTTGTCGTAGAGAACGGCCCGGCGCTGGATGGATTCCTGCGCCACGTCCATCGTGACGTGAATCACGCCCTCGGCGTCAGGCGGAGTGGATTCAACCGCCAGTTCGAGGGCGTTCAGCGCGTTGCGCGCGTCGCCGCCGGAAACGTCAATTAAATGGGCGCGTGCCTCCGGGTCCAGGACGACGCGGCGGGCGCCGTAGCCGCGTTCCGGGTCGGCCAGGGCCGCGTCCAGGATTTTGCCGGTCTGTTCACCGGTCAAGGGGAGCAGTTGGAAGACGCGCGAGCGCGAGACCAGCGCGCCGATCACCTCGAAGTAGGGGTTTTCCGTCGTCGCGCCGATTAGCAGGATGGTCCCGTTCTCGACGTGCGGCAGGAGGGCATCCTGCTGGGCTTTGTTCCAGCGGTGGACTTCGTCCACGAAGAGGGTGGTTTTCTTCTGGTAGAGGCGGCGGCGCTCCTGGGCGGCGTCAATGACCTCTTTAAGTTCGGCCTTGCCCGCCAGGACGGCGGAGAGCGTCTCGAAGTGGGACTGGGTGCGGTTGGCGATGACCTGCGCCAAAGTGGTCTTGCCGGTGCCGGGCGGCCCCCACAGGATGATAGACGAGAACAGCCGGTCGGCCTCGATGGCGCGGCGCAGCAACCTGCCCGGTCCGATGATGTGTTCCTGGCCGACAAATTCCTCCAGCGTGCGCGGACGCATGCGCGCGGCAAGCGGCGCTTCATTCATCATCCGCTGTTGCATGGCATGGCCAAAGAGGTCCATGGCGCTGACAAGCGGTCCGACGGACTGCTCAGGCTTCTTTACTTTCTTTTTCCTGCGGTTCTTCTGTTTCTTCTTCGGGCGTTTTTTCGTCCTTGCCCTGCAAACCTTCTTTGAAGGCGCGGATGCCGCCGCCCATCTCTTTGGCGATCTTGGTGATGCGTCCTACGCCAAAGAGCAGGAGCACCAGCACGAAGACGATCAGCAGTTCCCATCCATTGAAGTTGCGCAACATGGCTATCTCCTTATCAGTAAATCAGATTCTAATCGGTTTTGGCCTCTTTTTTGCGGCCAATCTGCGCCAGGTAACTCAGGCCGATGCCGAGGATGTAGAGCGCAATCATCGGCGCCATCACCAGACTCATGTTGACCGGATCGCCCGTGGGAGTAATCAGGGCGGCGGCCAGCGCAATGACGATGAGGGCGATGCGCCATCCCTTGGCGAGCGTCTGGGGTTTGACCAGCCCCATTATGCTGATGACGTACACAACGAGCGGGTACTGGAAGAAAACGCCAATCCAGAACAGCAGGCCGCTCACAAAGTTGATGTAGGAGGAAATGCGCGGCAGCGCCTCGACGCCCATAAAGTTCAACAGGAACGGCAGGGCGGTGGGGAGCAGGAAGTAGTACGAGAAGGCAATGCCGCCGGCAAAGAAAACCAGCACCAGCGGGATGCCCGCCAGCCCCATCTTCTTGGCGCGTGGGCGCAATCCCGGCGCAGCAAAGAGCCACAGTTCGAAGGCAATGTAGGGGGAGGCGATCACTATCGCGCCCAGCAAGGCGATGCGCATGAAAACGCCCACCGTCTCGGTAACGTCTATGGCGGTCAGTTTTTCCAATCCGCCGATCGGGATGGCTAGGAATTCGATCAGTTTAGGAGTGAAGATGAACATGATGCTGACACAAACTGCCAGCACGACCAGGGTGCGCAGCAGGTGCTTGCGCAGGTCATTCAGGTGTTCGAGCAGGTTGGATGGATGCTGAATTGAGGCAGCAAACGCATCGGGCAGCGGGTTTTCTTCCGGCTCATGGTTGAGGAAAGCCGAGACCTTTTTGAGCAGGCGGAAGGGCAGGCTGACCAGCCACCACAGCGCCCGGAAAGGAAAGGTGAGGATGCGCCAGAAGGCGCGCAGGGCCTTACGCATTGTCTTCCTCAGCGGCCGGCGCTTCTTTAGCCTCCGATGACGCGGAGGGAGATGCCGGCATCTCGGGTGAGGGGAGTACCGGCGGCTCAGGCGCGGGCGGCGTTTCTACCGGCTTGGCGGCGGGTAGTTGCTGGCCAATTTCAGGCGAGGTTTCCTCCAGGTTGGCATCACGCATCAGGCGGGTGGGGAGGTTCTTCAATTCCTTGCCGGTCTGCGTGATGACCCGCCATTCTGCCGAGTGGATTAGTTTGTTCAATCCCCTGCCGATGGCTTTGCCGGTCTTTTGCAGGTCTTTTGGGCCGAAGATGATGATTACCAGCAGAAATATAAGCAGTAGTTCGAGCGGACCAATACCGAGGAGATTCATAGGGTTCCGGGTAAATGTGAAAGTTGCGGGGGTGATTATAACCTGCTTTTTTGGGTGCATGATAAGGCCGGGGTGAGAGACCTCCCCGGCCTGATTTCACGTGGCAGGCGTTTGCTCCGTTCTAGCCTGCCGGCTTTTGCTCGTTCGGGTTGGGTCCCGAACTGCGCACATTGACCAGTTTCTTCAAGATGTCGAACCAGAAGGGCGCGCCCTGCGCAGCCGCCAGGGCTGTGATCAGGATTCCGGCGAATTTGCTCAGCCAGGCAGTACTGTCCACCGGGGCGTTGGAGATCTTCTTACAGGCGTCTCCCGAGCGGACGCCCCAGATGGCCCCTGCGCTGACGGGAATAACCTGACACTTTTCCCCGTATTTCATGATGTAGGTTTCGGTCTCCCAGCCAAAGGGGATGGTCAGCGACTCCAATTCTTGCTGCAAGTTCTTGACGATTGTCGAGCCGGATGCTGCCTCATCGCTGGCGGGGAGATTTTCGTTTTTCTGGACGAAGGCGCTGGCGTTTTTCACCAGGGCCTGCCGCAGGGTCGGCTCGCGCCACAGGCTGGTGGCAATGTTGATCGAGTCCACGTTGAGCAGGATGGCCAGGAACAGGCCGATCAGGAAGGCCACCAGTTGCGCCTTGCGCTTGTACCAGCCGGAGAGCCGCGCCATCGCGTTGTTGAACCAGGTCTCGATGTTCTTGCGCGCCATCAAGATGGCGTGCTCGCTGTCTGTAGCCAATTCTTCCACGCCGATGAGCAGGGTGCGCATGGACTCCTGGAGTTTGGGATTGTTCATGCCCAGCGCCACTAGCCCGTAGCGCAGCCGCTGCACGGTCCGGTCGTGCGCAGCAGGCAGGTTGCGGCTCTCCTCCAGGAGGCGCTGGTAGTAATCCTCCAGGTTGCCGATCAGGAGTTCCACGTCCCCTTTCAGCGCGTCGGTGGTCACAGAGGCGCGGATCCTGGCCTTGATTGCATCAATCGAATCCTGGCCGATCTCTGAGGTGGCCAGCGTCCTGGCCTCCTCCATCAGGAAATCTAACGTTTTCTTCAATTCATCTCTCGACTTGAGATCCAGTTTGTCGGCGCCGAGACTGTCGAGCGCAGCGTGGAAGTCTGCAAAAGCCTTGCGCACCGGCGAGGCTTCCGTCCCGGCTTTCATGACCAGGTCGAACACCGTCAGCGCAAAATTGTTGGCAGGAATGTAGGAGGGCAAATGCTCCGAGACCCGCCGGGGCTTTCTGAAGAGCCGCCGGAAAAGATTTTCGACCTTCTGTCCTAGCCGGTCGCCCCAGGACAGGTCTTTCGAAAGACCGCGGATCAGTTGATGGTTGTAGAATTCCTTGGCAAGCGTTTCGCTGGCAAGCATTTTTCGGATGGCCGACTTGAGGTCCTTCGAGCGCCACTTCAGCAGGTTGGCGATCCACTCCTGCAACTGCATGGCGGCAATGCTGATCACCAGCCACATGAAAACCAGTCCAATCCCAACTTCGAGAATCTCTTGCAGGTACATAGCGCCTCCTTTGGAAAACGTGCAGCAATCGGATGCCTCCAGTATATAAAAAAATCCCCCCTCCTACAAGCCTTTATCGGACTCAATTTCCTCCAGCAGGGAGGGAATCTGTCCCAGGGACGAGACCACCGCCTGCGGCTGGACCGCCAGTTCGCCCTCTTCCCGGACCCCGGTCCGGCGCGTGATCCAGATGCTGTAGATGCCCATCCGGTTGGCGCCCAGGATGTCCGCCTCGAGCGTGTCGCCCACCATCGCTGCCGCTTCGGGACGGACCCGGAAATGGTCCAGCGCCATCTGGAAGATCCTCCCGTCCGGCTTGCGGATTCCGCACCCCGCCGAGGTGACAATGCATTCGAAATAGGGTCGCAGCCCGTGCCGGTCAATCAGTTGCTGAACGTTCTTGTCATCCGATGTGTTGGAAATCATTCCCAGGCGGTAACCGCGCTGGCGGAGTGTTGCGAGGGTGGGGAGGGCGTCCTCCTCCAGATACCAATTCTGCTGGGTGACGGCGTACATGGCGTCCAGCGCGGCGCGGATCGTCGCTTCTGGGATGCTCTGAAACTCCTTGCCGGACAGAAACTCGCGCAGCGACACGGCGGTGGTTTTTTCCACGGAGCCATCGCCGCGTTCGGCGTAATAGGCATCCAGGAAACCGCCGAATTCAGTGTAGAAAGCCTCGCCGTCCAGGGGAATGCCGGCCTGCTGCAAGGCAGCCGCCAGCGCCCGATCGGCTTTCTTGAAAATGGGCGGCCAAGGGTCTTTCGAGTAGAGCAGGGTGGAGCCGAGGTCGAAGAGGACAATTTTGATTTGCATCATTGTTCAGAAGAACACATGGAAAAGTAACGAGTTGCAAGTTGTTGGTTGCGAGTATTAGTTGTTCTTCCATGCCAGTCTCCTCCGCTCGCAACTCTTAACTCGTAACTCGTAACTTTGAACTCGCAACTAACTTTTTAGGTAAATCCCTGTTGGATCCAACTCTTCTCGCAAGATACGAAGTTCCTTTTCCGTCACCGGTTCGGTGAAGCGCAGGTTTGCTGCCACCTTGAGCGCCCAACCGGTATTGGCGATTGCCTCCTCAGCAGTCTTGCCGGGATGGAGCGCCGTCAGCGCCAGTTCGCCGGTCTCGTCAGGTTCGAGCAAGCCGATGTCGGTGACTACGGCCACGGGGCCGCGGCCGCGCAGGCCGGCCCGTTCGCGCCCGCCCTTCCCGTCCAGGTAGCCGGCGGAGGTGATGAAGTCGCATTTTTCGGGGAAGCGGCGCTTCTGGTGGGGGGTTATCACGTAACAGCGGTTGGCCCAGGCGGCGATCTCCTGCGCCCCGCCCGATCCCGGCAGGCGGACTTTGGGATGGGCGTAGTCCGTGCCGATGAGGGTGGCATTGATGTTGCCGTATTTGTCTATCTGCGCTCCGCCCAGGAAGCCCACGTCCACGTTGCCGCGCTGGAGGTAGTTGGCGAAGATATCGTACATGCTTACTACCGAGAGCGAGCCGCTCACCAGGGTCGGATCGCCGATGGAAAGCGGCAAGCGCGCCGGTTCCGCGCCGATGATGCCCGCTTCGTAGATCATCACCAGGTCCGGGGCATGGGTGCGCTTGGCGAGGTTGCAGGCCAGGTTGGGCTGCCCAACGCCCACGAAGACCACGTCGCCATTCCTCAACAGGCGGGCGGCGTTGACGATCATCAATTCAGTGGAGGAGTAGGTCAGGTTGGTCATCAGGTTTCCTTCAGGAAGGATAAGATCAACTCGGAGATTTCGCGCGGCCGTTCCAGTGGCAGCAGGTGAGTGGACTTTTTTACGGCTGCCACGCGGACCCGCGGCTGGAGGCGCTGCACCCGGCGCCCGGCGGCGGCTGAAAACGTATCCGTCTCCTCGCCGCGCAGGATCAGGGTCGGGACCTTGAGGCCGGGCAGCGCGCGCCAGATGTCCATGTCGCGCCACACGCTGGTAGCGTAGATGTGCACCTCCCACTCGGCGCTGTAGCACAACTGGTAGCGTCCCTCGCTTGGGCAGGCGATGCCCTCCACGTAGGCGCGCAGGGCGTCATCGTCCAGGTAGCGGAAGATCGGCTTGCGCCGGTAGCCCTTGTAGAGCCGCTCCAGGTCGTCGAAGTAGCGGCGGCGTTCGCGGGCGGCAGGGATGAGGGGATGCAGACGGTGGGCCAGCCCGAGGGCGCGGGCGATCTTCCAAGCAAGGATGATGCGCGGCAGGAACAACACCGGGTCGAGCAGGACGATGGCGCGGAAGCGTTCGGGGGCGCGCAGGGCGGCACGCAGCAGGGTGACGGCGCCCATCGAATGGCCGACGCAGGCTGCCGGTCCGGCCCCGTGCGCGGCCAGGGTTTCCAGCAGGTCGCCGGTCAGGGGAAGCCAGTCTTCGATCTCCTGCGGGCGGCTTTCCGGCAGGAGCGGGCGCTGGACGATGGCGGTGACGTGGTATTGCTCCGCCAGGCGCGCCAGGAGGGGACGGTAACAGGACGGCGGGTAGCCGTTGGCGTGCAGGAAGTAGAGCGGGGGAGCGGAGCCGCCGAAGTCGAGCAGGGGCAGGTTCACGAAAGTGGAGCCTCTTCTGCCGATTTCTCCTGGAACAACAGCAGGATGGAGAGAAAGCCAAGCGCGGCGATCATGTAGCCGCAGATATAGCACACATCGGAGAGCAGAAAGATGTAGTTGGAGACTTGCTCCGGCATCCATTTGTAGCCGCCCATCCAGAAGTAAATGTTAATGGAATCGGCAATGGTAAAGGCGATCAGCCCCCACCAGGGACGTCCCAGCTGCCCGCGGCCGAAGAGGAAGGACAGACGCAGGGCGTAAGCGCCTTGCATCAGGTCGCTGACAGGGTAGATTATAGCCAAGAAAGCCGCTATCCAGGAAATATCTTTTCCCAGCCCGGCCTGCCGGGCGAGAATGGTCAGTCCGGCGCTAATCAGGAGCAGGAAGGCAATAATGATGAAATAGAGATAACTTTTCCGCTTCTTTCCGAAGATCAGCCGTGACTGGTAATAGAGCGACAGGCCAAAGGAGAAATAACCGCTCAGCCAGCAGACGTCAATGAGCGTGAAATCGGGGAATTCGGAGAGGAGAAAACTGTAGATGATCCACAGAATTTCGGCCAGCACCCAGGCCCACCAGCCGACGGCAAATGTGAGCCAGACGCGGCGGGGCGGCTCGCCGGGAGCGAACTGGCGCGCCAGCAGGGTGGCAAAACCGGCTGCGGTCAGCGCCGCGAACAGGTCCAGGAAGTAGATGACGTTATCGTTCACGCGCTCCGGGAGCGGCTCCCAGTGGTAGATCGGGATGAAGACGACCAGCATCACGGCAAATACGGCTAGTGTAATCTTTCGGATGGAGCGCGGTAGTTTCAATGCTTTCGGTGAGAAGTACGGTTGTTCCATGTTCGTCTCCCTCATTGCGCCAGGGCGGCAGGGGTCAGGTTCAGGGCAGCGAGCGATTGTTGTTCCGGGGATTCGATCATCTCGAAGGTTTCTCTTGTCATCCTGCCTGCCAGCAGGCTGCCAAGCACCACCTGCATGCGGTCGGTGATGCCTTTGAAAATGGTGAAATATGCCTGCGAGGCCAGTTCTTTCTGGGAGAAGAAATGCCGGTCCACCAGATCGCTGCCGTTCAGGCGGATCTTCCAGCGCCAGCCGCTGATGATGGCGTTCAGGTCGTCCGTCAGTGTCTGGAGCAGCCGCTGGCCAACCATCTCGCGGTAACGTTCGAGCAGGGTCTTGCTCCAGTCGGCGGCGCCCAGGCGCAGTTTGCAGTACTGGCCCGAAGGGCGCGCCGGGTCGAGTTCAGAAACTGTTAACTGGATTGTGCTCTGCAGGCAGGTCGAGAGGCGCGCCGGGGTGGATTCGAAACCGCCAGAGGTGCAGAATACCATTTCGGACAGAACCGGGAGGCCGCGCCGGAAGAGTACCAGGCCGTCGCAAGTCTCGGAGAGGGCCTGCACCTGACCGGTGAACTGCTTCACCCGGCACTCGTCCAGGAACCCCGTCCAGCCGTTCGCGCCGCGGACCTCGAGCCTGTCGCGCGGACGCGATTCGAGCGCCAGCCAGATGGCGCGCCCGGCGGAGTCGGAGAGGGTCAGCAGGCGGATAGGGGCGCTCTCGGCAGACCAGTTCAAGGAGGCCTCCTGCTCGCTGATGGGTAGGCAGGCTTCGGGTCCGCTGCGGTAGGCCCCGGCCAGGTCGCCGTTGGCAAAGAGCAGGAAAACCTGTTCCTGCGGGCCGGTCTGCACTTCGATGAGACCGGTGGCCTGGTCGGCGCTGAAGTTGCTCTTCAGCGAGTCCAGGTAGGCGGGAGAGCCATCGAACAGGTCGCCTCCTGCCTGGCGGAAGAAGTGGATCATCTCAATACCTCCCGTAGTTGATTGGGACGCTCTGAAGCGGCGGCACGCGCAGCCGTTCGAGCGTTTCTTCTCCAAGTTTCTGTTGGTATTCCTGGCGGTCTTTTACGCCGTAAACCCATTCGTCGAGCCAGGCTTTTACGCTATCGGGGGATTCACTGATCTTATCCCACTTCAGGTAGAAATCGTTGTCGCGGTCGTAATAGCCCTGGGCGTAGGAGGGGTGGCAGGCAAACGGGACGTGACAGACAGCACTGACAATGAAGCCGGGGATGAGCGTCCGGTTTGGGTCGGAGCGGATGATGGCTTCGTCCACGATCTCCTCGGCGGTCAGGATGACGCGTTTTGCGGCGAAGGCGGCCTCTTTCTGCTCGCCGATGATGCCCCACAGGTGGGCGTTGCCCTGGGCATCGGCGCGCTGGACGTGGACAATGGCAACGTCTGGGTTCAATGCCGGGACGGTGATGACCTCCTTGCCGGAGTAAGGGTCGGTCAGGCGGCGGATGTCCGGGTTGGCAGCCTCGAGGTCGGTTGCGCCGGTCTGGTTCATGGGCATGAACGGGAGGCCGGCCGCGCCGGCTTGCAGACGTGAGATCATCCCGAAGTGGGAATACTCCTCCCACTCCAGCCGCCCGGCTTCGATTTCGGCGCGCACGATGCGCAGCGACCCGACGCCGGGGTTGCCCATGTAGGAGAAGATGACCTTGCGGGCGCACCCGGCGGCGGCCATCTGGTCGTAGATCAGGTCGGGGGTGGCGCGGGCAAGCGTCAGGTCCTGCCGGCCCTGACGGATGATCTCGTGCCCGGCAGCGAAGGGGATGAGATGGGTAAAACCGGCGGCATAGACAGTGTCGCCGTCGTGGACGAACCTAGAGATGGCTTCGGAAAGCGGCTGTAGTTTGCTCATACCTATCTCTTTTTCTTCTCTTCTTTTTTCTGGATGCGGGCGGCGCGGCTTGTCTTGAGCCGTTCGTTCACTTTGCGGATTCCGCTGAAGCGCGTGCTGGGGGGCGGGGGCGCGGCCCGGCGGCGGAAGATGAAGCCGAGAAAGAGCGCCGCCGCGCCAAGCAGGAGGTACAGCAGGTTGGTGTCCTGGCTAAAAATGGAGGCGGCAAAAAGGATCAGCAGTGCGCCGCCAACGAGCAGGAAAAATATACCGATGCGCGGGGTTGTATCATTGTCCATGCTCCTATTATAAGATGATTCCTGACCGGAGAGGGGTAAAAAACAGGAAAGCCTGCATGGAAAATAAGGAAGGATGTCTCTTTCCCCGCTGATAGGGGAACATTAAACTCTAGGAAACTCACTGTGCCGAAAGGAGACCGTTATGCGGCTGTACGTGGATAGTACCAAATGTTCGGGGTGCAACGCCTGCCGGGTGGCTTGCTCGCTCAACCTTTTTGGCGAGACCAATCCCAAAAAGGCGGCGCTGGTCATCGAGCCCCAATTCCCCGCGCCGGGCATCTATAACGTAAAAGTCTGCACCCAGTGCGGCGACTGCGCGGCAGTATGCCCGACCGAAGCAATCAAGCAGGATGCTCAGGGCGCTTATTACGTAGTGTACGAGGAATGTATCATGTGCGGCGCCTGCGAGCCGGTTTGCCCAGAGGGTGTGATGTTTGTCCGGCCAAACCTTGTGGAGAACACTGCCTGGAAGTGTAATCTCTGCGGCGACTGCGTGGCGGTGTGTGGCACAGGTGCGCTGTGGATCGCCGAAAAAGAAGCGGCGACGGCATAAGGAGGCAAACATGAACGGTTACGGTGGAAGCATCCTGCGCGTGAACCTGACGAAAGGCGAGGTCACGAAAGAGCCGACCCCGGCCGACGTGGCGCGCGATTTCATCGGGGGGCGCGGTTTTGGCATTTATTTCCTGTTCAAAGAAGTTCCCAAGGGCGCCGATCCGCTCGGCCCGAAGAACAAACTGATCATCTCCAGCGGCCCAATTTCTGGGATGCTGGTGCCTGGCGGCGGGAAATGCGACTGGACGACGAAAGCCCCGCTCACCGGCGGCTACGCCAGCGCCTCGATGGGCGGGCACTTTACCGCCGAGATGCGCTACGCCGGCTTGGACAGCATCATCCTGGAGGGCATCAGCCCGAAGCCGGTCTATCTTTTCATTGACGACAACAAGATCGAACTGCGCGACGCTTCCGACCTGTGGGGCAAGGGCACGTTTGCGGTCGAGAAACAATTCAAGGAGAAACTGGGCGAAGAGTTCCAGGTGGCGGTCATCGGTCCCGGCGGCGAGAACCTGGTCCCGTATGCCTGCATCAACCACGATTATGGACGTCAGGCCGGGCGCGGCGGCGTGGGCGCGGTGATGGGCTCGAAGAAGGTCAAGGCCATTGTTGTGCACGGGGCCAAATCCATCCCGGTAGCGGACAAGGATGCCTACCGCAAGGCCGGCATGGCGCTCTACAAAGCCTGCAAGGACGCCGAAGGATTCAAGGACTGGACGCGCTACGGCACGACTATCGTAGTCTCCTGGTGCGACGAGGTTGGTGCGCTGCCCACCCGCAACTTCAGCGCCGGTTCCTTCGAGGGCGGCAAAAATATCTATGGCCCGGTGATGCGCGAGAAGATCGTCATCACCGACAAGGCCTGCTTCGGCTGTCCTTCGCCGTGCGGGAAGTACAGCCGTAACAAAAAATACAACAGTTTCGTGGAAGGCCCGGAATACGAGACCATCGGCATGATGGGTTCCAACCTGGGCATTGACGACATCGAGGCTGTGGCTCAAGCCAACCTGCTGTGCGACGAACTCGGCGTGGACAGCATCAGCACCGGCAATGTCATCGGCTGGGCGATGGAGTGCTACGAAAAGGGCATCTTCACCAAAGCCGATACCGACGGCCTGGACCTGAAATTTGGCAATGTCGAGGCAACCTTTGCCCTCATCGAGAAGATTGCCCGCCGCGAGGGCTTTGGCGCTCTGCTGGCCGAAGGCGTCAAACGCGCCGCGCAAAAAGTAGGCAAGGGCAGCGAGAAATTTGCCATTCACGTCAAAGGGATGGAACAGTCCGCGTATGCGACCCACAACGCCACGGCCATGCTGTTGGCCTATATGACTTGCGACGTGGGCGCGCACCACAACCGCGCCTGGGCCATCACCTACGACTTGCAGGTCGGACGCGATAAGGTTGTCCCTGAAAAGGTAGCGCGCGTCATCTGGCTGCAAAACTTCCGCCCGATGTTCGACGTGCTCGGCGGCTGCCGCCTGCAGTGGGTAGAACTGGGCATTGACCGCGACCTCTACGTCCCGGCGCTGGAGGCCATCACCGGCATCCACCGCACCTGGGAGGATCTGGACAAGGTTGGCGAGCGCATCTGGAACCTGACCCGCCTCTACTGGGCGCGCGAGAACGAAGGCTTTGGCCGCGCCTGGGACATGCCTTCGCCGCGCTTCTACGAGGAGGCGCCCACCAGCGGCGCGACGAAAGGCCAGATCACCAAATTGGAGGATGTCAATAAACTGCTGGACATGTACTACGAGCAGCGCGGCTGGACCTCGGACGGGCTGCCTAAGCCCGAAACCATCGAAGCCCTCGGCCTGAAAGCGGTGATCGGCTGAGATGCCTGCCACCCTTCGCCTGGGCGCGTCGCTGAGAATCCTGATTGGCGGCAGGGACGAATACGCCGTTGAGCCGGGACGCAGCGTGCACGAGACCCTCGTCTCGCTGGGCATCAAGCCCGAACTGGTGGCGATGGTCTCGGTCAACGGCGAGATGCAGACCAAAGATTATGTCGTTCAGGAGGGGGATGCCGTCCGCCTGCTGGCAGTAGTGGGCGGAGGATAGCGAATCGATCGGGCGGCAGTCAACCTGCCGCCCGAACCTGTCATTGACCTTAGATACTCCCCGCCTCTTTTTTGTTTACATCGTTGGCTTCCCGCATGGCTTCGTCGAGGTTCTGCACTTTGCCGATGGTGGTCATGGGCAGGAACATTTCGTACTTCCATAGGCGGTGATTGAACGGCAGGTCGGTGATGAAGGTGGGCTGGCAGAAATAACCCTTGCCAAAGTTTTACCCGGCTGAAAAGGAATTGCGCGCCAAAGCCGCAGCAAACCGGACCGTGGGCCTGCTGCGGCTCCGATGCTGAATCCCGGCTGAGATGGCGTTTCTTGCTGGAGGCAATTGTCATCAGAGTCGTTGATTTTCTCGTGACCACCTTCTCATCAGCAGATGACATCTGCCAGATACCCGCCTTGCCGCAAGCGGGGTACAATCTGGCGAAACCACTCACCATTAACCAGACCAAGGAGAAATCTATGACCATCGTCCTCGACGGTTCTTCCCTCACCATCGAAAAACTGGTTGCCATCGCCAGATTCAATGAGCAAGTCGAACTTGCCCCCGCTGCCCTGGAGCGGATTAAAACCTGCCGCGCCATGCTGGAAGAGAAACTCGCCAACCGGGAGATCATGTACGGTACCAATACCGGCATCGGCGAGTTTTCCGAGAAAGTGCTCAACGATGAGCAGGTGAAGGAGTTCCAGAAATATCTCATCTACAACCACGCCGCCGGCATCGGCGACCCGGCGTCGGTGGAGCAGGTGCGCGGCGCGCTGGCCGGGCGCGTCAATGTCCACGCACACGGAAATTCGGGCTGCCGCCCGGAGATCACGCTGACGCTGGTGGAGATGCTCAACCGCGGCGTCACGCCGGTCGTCTGCCAGAAGGGTTCGGTCGGCGCGTGCGGCGACCTGGCCCCCATGGCGCAGGCCATGCTCCTGCTGATGGGGGAGGGGGAGGCTTGGTTTGGCGGCGAACGGCTCCCCGGTCACGAAGCGATGCGCCGCGCCGGGATTCCCATCCCCGGCCTGCAGGCGCGCGACGGGCTGGCGGCCATCAACGGCTCGAACCTGCTGACGGCCATGTCTGCCCTGCACATCTACGACATGGAGCGCTTCCTCAAGCAGGCCGAGATTGCTGCGGCGATGACCATCGAGGCGCTGCTGGGGAATATGAAGCCCTACCACCCCAAACTGCACGAACTGCGCGGCTTCAGGGGCGCGATGGTCAGCGCGGCCAACATCCGCAGGATCATCGAAGGCTCGGACCTGACGACGGGGAAGATGAAAACGAAGGTGCAGGACGCCTACTCGATGCGCTCCACGCCGCAGGTCATCGGGGCAGCGCGGGACGCGGTGGCCTACGCCCGCTCGCAGGTCGAGATCGAACTGAACGGCGTGGGCGACAACCCCATCTTCGTCCCTGAGCAGAAACTGACCCTCACCGGGGCCAACTTCCAGGGCTCGCCCGTGGCCCTGCCGATGGACATGGCCGGCGCGGCAATCACGATGGTGTGCGTCCTTTCGGAGCGGCGGCTGAACCGGCTCACCAATCCGGCTCTCTCGCAGGGACTTCCCGACTTCCTGGCGCACGAACCTGGCTTCTATTCCGGTCTGATGCTCTCGCAATACACCGCCGACCATCTCATTGTGGAGCAGCGGATTCTT
>DYKZ01000223.1 GCA_020722345.1 Anaerolinea thermophila
ATACCTCATTTTTCCCTTTTTGGGTTTAATCTCTTTCTCATATTGGGAATTGCTGGGCTGACCGCCAACGTTTGACAATCCTCCCTTCCCCTGCTATACTGGCGGCGCTGTGGTGGCAACGACTTATTCGTTACTACGCCCGAATTGACTTTTACTGCCTCAGGCAGTTTAGTAATCTTACAACCGAACATTTCTCCCAACCCCCTCAGGGGGCGTTTTGTGTTTTGCAAGGCGGGAGAGCAAGAAAAGGAAAAATATGAGTAAAAACAACCAAGAAACCCTGCGCATCCTGCCCCTCGGCGGGCTTGGCGAAGTGGGCAAGAACATGATGGCCTACGAATTCGGCGACCGCATCCTGGTGGTGGACGCCGGGCTGATGTTCCCCGAGAACGACATGCTCGGCGTGGACTACATCATCCCGGACTTCCAGTACCTGCGCGACAACGCTGCCCGCGTGGACGGCATCATCATCACCCACGGCCACGAGGACCACATCGGCGCCATCCAGCACCTGCTGGCCGACATCCCGGCCCCGGTTTACGCCACGCGCCTGACCCGCGGCCTGGTGGAGGTGAAACTGGCGCGCAACGGCATGGCGAACCGCGCCCAACTGATCCAGATCCAGGCCGGCGACACGGTTCAGATCGGACCGTTCAAGGTGGAGACCTTCCACGTCTGCCACTCCGTGCCGGACGCCATCGGGCTGGGCATCACCACCCCGGCCGGGCTGGTCGTCCACACCGGGGACTACAAATTCGACCAGACGCCGGTGGACAACTGGCCGACCGACTTTGCCAAACTGGCCGAGTTCTCGGCGCGCGGCGTGGACGTGCTGCTGGCCGATTCGACCAACTCCGAGCGCCCCGGCTGGACGCAGTCCGAGCGCGTCATCGGCCCGGCCTTCGACGAGGTCTTCCGCACCGCGCCAGGGCGCATCATCATCGCCACCTTCGCCTCGCTCATCGCCCGCATGCAGCAGGCAGCCGACGCAGCGGTCAGGCACGGGAGAAAGATGGCTTTCGTAGGCACCAGCATGGTGGACAACGCCAAGATCGCCCGCCAGATGGGCTATCTGGAAATGCCCGACAACACCCTAGTCAGCATAGAAGAGGCCCTGCGCCTGCCAGACAAGAAAGTGGTGCTGATGTGCACCGGCTCGCAGGGCGAACCCTCCTCCATTATCGGGCGGCTCTCCACGGGGACGAACCGCCACTTCGACGTGAAAGAAGGCGACACAATCGTGCTTTCTTCGCACCCCATCCCCGGCAACGAGGAAGCGGTCAACAAGACCATCAACCGGCTCATCCGGCGCGGCGCCGAGGTGGTGTACGAGGCTGTAGCCGCGGTACACGTCTCCGGTCACGCCAGTTCGGAGGAGCAGAAACTGCTGCTGAACCTGGTGCGGCCGCGCAACTTCATCCCCATCCACGGCGAACTGCATCAGTTGAAACGCCACGCCGTGCTGGCGCGTCAGGTGGGCATCGCGGACGAGAACATCTTTGTCGTCGAGAATGGCCAGGTGATCGAACTGACCGGCGGCCAGGTGCGGCTGGGCGAGCGACTGCCCGGCGGGTACATCTTCGTCGAGGGCGAGTCAGTGGGTGAGATAGACCTGGACGTGATGCGCGAGCGCGAGCAGTTGGCGCGCTCTGGCGTCGTGCTAATCACCGTCACCTTGGATAAATATTCGAACCGCCTGCTCAAGGAACCGGAAGTACTGACGCGCGGCTTCATCTCCACAGACGACGCCGATGGGCTGATCCCCGCCGTGCAGAAGAAGGTCAGCGACCTGGTTAACGGCGGCGGGCTGGACAACGAGAAACTCATCGCCGACGCCGTGCGCAGCCTGCTCTACAACGAAACGCGCCGCCGCCCGATGGTATTCGTGGTAAGCACAAAAATGTAAAACACATTCGTCTGAAAATGTCGAAAAACATCCTGTTTATCCCGTAAATCCCCACAAAAAAACGCCCCGGTCAGCGGGGCGTTTCCTCTGTCACAAGAGGAACTGAAATTTTGGCATTCACCACTCCGTTTGGGGCGCTCTGGTAACCCAAGTAAAAATGCGGAGACGGGTAGGGGGCCGCAATATTGCCCAGAGACCAAAGCAGACCGTTCACGTAGATCGCCATCCGCTCTCCTGCCAATACAATCTTGATGGCATACTGGCTATTGACAGGGTTAATCTGATTATCGTTCGAGAGTAGGGCAACACGGCCAATTTCGTCCACTGAACGCACATCGAAAAAGCCGTTTGCCTGGCGAACCAAGAAGACGCCATCGCGCGCCGGGTCGGCAGTTTTAGCGACTCCCACCCAAACCTCCGTATTCCTCAAATACAAAACTTTCAGCGTGAACTCAATGATTGAGTCGCGGGGAATGGAACGCGAGAGGCCATATTTTTCACCTCGACTAAAGCCGCTGTCGAGGAACGAAAACTCACCGGCATACAGAGCAATGCCCCATTCGCTCAAGCGCCAACACCCTCCCTCACTATCAGTCAATTCATATTTTTTATCGGTAGTGAAAGCCGTCCAGGTCCAGGCGCTGATACAGGCCGGATCGAGGGGGGCAGTTGCCGAGCCAGATTGAACGGGAGAGATGGTTAAGGTGGGCGTCTGGAAGGACGGTGAAAACGTATCGGTCGGGAAAAACGTATCGGTCGGAGAAAAGGTATCGGTCGGGAAAAACGTATCGGTCGGGAAAAACGTATCGGT
>DYKZ01000052.1:0-13121 GCA_020722345.1 Anaerolinea thermophila
TACGTAAGTGCCACGAAGTGGTATTGGTTGCGGCTGGAGACCGCGCTATGCTCAAGCAAGGCGTCTCTGGCGCGCCAGTTCCGCCTGAAGATGAGGCAGATCGTCCGCTTTGCTGGAATCGGAGGGGGAAGCAGGTTTATTCTCAGACATATCACGCTCTCCTTTCAATGCCAGAGGAGCCACAGTCCCTGCGCCACAGCCAAGCCAAGCAGGACGCCGCCCAGCGCCTCCAGCGGCGTATGCCCGATCACCTCGCGCAGTTCCTGCTGCGAAATGGGATGTCCCTTCAACAATTCGGCCACCAGTACGTTGATCTTCTGCGCCTGCATTCCGGCCTGCCGGCGAACCCCGGTGGCGTCATAGACCACGATCATGGCAATCGCCACTCCCAGCGCAAAGACTGGGTTGTCAAATCCATAGTGCAAACCGATGGCCAGGACGGTGCCCGTGATGAGCGCCGAATGGGAACTTGGCATGCCTCCCGCAGCAAAGAAGGAAGCCCAATTCCACTCCCGCGAGCGGAAATAATCCAGCGGGATCTTGAGCGCCTGCGCCAGGAACCAGGCCGCCAATCCGCTCCACAAGACGCGGTTTTGCAGAAAGGCATCGAAACTCATGCTTGCGGCTCAAACTCCTCGACCGCCTCGCCGTTCAAGCGGCGCACTTTCAGTTCAGCCTTCTCCAGCAGTTCGGCGCAGCGCTTCACCAGCGCCTGCCCACGCGTGAAGATGGCTGTCGCCTCTTCCAGGGGCTGGTTGCCAGCCTCCAACGCAGAGACGATCTGCTCCAATTCGGCAAAGGCTTCTTCGTAACTCAATGCTTCGATAGGTTTTTCTTTCACTTTTTTGAACTCCTAACTACCCGACACGCGGGCCTCGAACTCGCCATCCCGGACGCGCACGCGCAGGTCGTCGCCTGGAGAGACGGCCGAAGGCTGCATCACCACACGCCCGTCCGCCTTGCGGGTGACAACGGCGTAGCCGCGCGCCAGCACCGCCAGCGGATCGAGCGCCAGCAGACGGCTCTCTGCGCCTTTCAACCGCTCCGCGGCGAGCGCGAGACCGTGAGCCTGCGCCGCGTTCAAGCGGCGCGCCAGGTCGTCCAGCCGCTGACGGTCGGTCTGCAAGCGACGCGCCGGCGAAAGCAGCCGCAGGCGGTTTTCCAGCCCGCCCAGCGACTGGCGCCTTTCCATGAACAGCGCCTCCATCTCGCCAAGCAGGGCTTGCTCCATCTGGAGCAGGCCCGCTTGCAGGTCGGCCAGCGTGACCGGGGTCGCCAGTTCGGCGGCCGCGGTGGGCGTAGGGGCGCGCAGGTCGGCGGCGAAATCCACCAGCGTAAAGTCCGTCTCGTGACCCACGCCGGTGATGAGCGGCGCGGCGGAGTCAGCCACCGCCCGCACGACGCGCTCGTCGTTGAAGGCCCACAGGTCCTCGATCGAGCCGCCGCCGCGGGCGAGGAGAATCACGTCCGGCGCGGCGGACAGGTTCAGGGTCCGCAGCGCAGCGGCAATGGCAGGCGGGGCGTCCTCGCCCTGGACAGGCGTGGCGGCCAGCGTCACCTCAGTCAGCGGATTGCGTCTGCGCAGGGTATCGAGCATGTCGCGCAGCGCCGCGCCGGTTGGCGAGGTCACGATGCCGATCCGTTTCGGGAGTTCGGGGATGGACCGTTTGCGCGCCGGGTCGAACAGCCCCTCGGCTTCCAGCAGGGCTTTCAAGCGCAGGAACTCGGCGTAGAGCGCGCCCTCCCCCAGCGGGCGGAGCAGGTCTGCATAGAGTTGGTACTGCCCGCCGGCCTCGTAGAGGCTGATGCTGCCGTGCGCCTCCACCAACATGCCGTCGGCGGGCGGGAACTTCAGGCGGGCGGCGTCGCTGCGCCACATCACACAGCGCAGTTGCGCGCCGGAATCCTTGAGCGTGAAATAGACATGACCGGAAGAGGGGCGCGCGAAATTAGAAATCTCGCCCTCCACCCACACACCCTGCAAGTCGGGCGCGGCCTCGAGCAGGAGACGCAGGCGGCGGGTCAGGTCGCTGACGGAATAACGCGGCGAGGCGTCGAACAGTTGCGGCTGCATGGGCAGAGAATACCCGCTTTGCGGAGGGATGTCAACGGTTTTTATCAAAGTTCAGACAGACCACACATGAATCTGTGTAATCTGTGGCACAAATCGGCTTTTCTTTGCTACAATATGGCCATGAAACGTCTCTGGGCGCCCTGGCGCATGAAATTCATCGGCAGCAAGCAAAACGGCTGCGCCTTTTGCGACGTGCTGCAATCGGCAGAAGACGCCCGGCACTACGTGATCTGGCGCGGCGAACGCGCCTTCGTAATGCTGAACCTGTTCCCGTACAACACCGGCCACTTGCTGGTGATCGCTAACGCCCACCTCGCCTCGCTCGAGGACCTGGAGCCTGCCTGCCGCGCCGAGATGATGGATCTGACCGCGCAGAGCATGGCCGCCCTGCGGCGCGTCTACCAGCCGCACGGATTCAACGTGGGGGCCAATATCGGCGAAGCCGCCGGGGCGGGCATCCCCGGCCACGTCCACCTGCACATCCTGCCGCGCTGGATCGGCGACGCCAGTTTCACCCTCACCCTGGCCGAGACGAAAGTCCTGCCCGAGACGCTGGAGGAGACGTACCGGCGCGTGCGCGAGGCGTGGGTCAAAAACAAAGATTAATCGCTCGCAGTCAAGCCTTTATTTATCCGCCAAAGGAGCAGGCATCATGGAGCAAAAAGTCTATGACTATGTTGTGATTGGCAGCGGCTTCGGCGGCTCCGTCTCCGCCATGCGGCTGACCGAAAAAGGCTACTCCGTCCTCCTCCTGGAGCGCGGCAAACGCTACAAGGACAGCGACTTCCCCAAAACCAACTGGAACATCTGGAAGTGGCTCTGGTTCCCCTCCCTGGGCTGCTACGGCATCTTCGAGATGGATTTCCTGAACGGCGGCATCGCCATGCGCGGCAGCGGGGTCGGCGGGGGCAGCCTCATGTACGCCAACGTGCTGCTGGAACCGGACGAGCGTCTCTTCGAGGCGCCCTCCTGGCACCACCTGGCCGACTGGAAGAAAACCCTGCGTCCGCACTACGATACCGCCAAACGCATGCTCGGCGTGGCGGCCAACCCGCGCCTGACGAAATCCGACCAGGTGTTGCAGGCCATTGCCCGCGAGCGCGGCGCCGAGGCCAGTTTCAGGCCGACCGAGGTGGGGGTTTTCTTTGGGGAGGAAAACGTCACCGTCCCGGACCCCTACTTCGGAGGCCAGGGCCCGGAACGGACAGGCTGCAACTTCTGCGGCGGCTGTATGGTCGGCTGCCGTTACAACGCCAAAAATACGCTGGTCAAGAACTACCTCTATTTTGCAGAGAAGCAGGGAGCAGAGGTGGTCGCCGAGGCGAAAGTGGTTGACATTCGACCTTTGACCTTCGACCCTTCGGGGGCGCGTTATGAAGTAATTTACCGGAAATCAACAGGCTGGACTATCAAACGTCCCAAGTCGGTTCTGGCCCGCAACGTCATCGTCTCCGCCGGGACGCTCGGGACCCTGGAACTGCTCTTCCGCTGCCGCGACCTGACCCGTTCCCTGCCGCGCCTATCGCCCCGTCTGGGCGACCTGGTGCGCTCCAACAGCGAAAACCTGCAAGGAGCCATCAGCCGGGATAAGGATACCGATTATTCCAAGGGCATCGCCATCAGTTCGATCATCCGCGCCGACGAGGATACTTATATCGAACCGGTGCGCTTCTCGGACGGTTCGTCTTTCATCAACCTCCTCACCGCGCCGCTGGCAGACAGCCAGCACATCCCAATACGGATTTTGCAAACAATTTGGGGCATCCTCCGCCACCCGATAGATTTCCTCTACGCCAAGATTTTCGCCCCCTGGGCGCGGCGGGTCACCATCCTGCTGATGATGCAGCCGCTGGAGGAATTGCTGCGCATACGGCTTGGCCGCAGTTTCTTCACCCTCTTCCGCAGGGGATTGGTCTTTCGAGCCGAGGAGGGCCAGCAGTTCCCAAAAGGCCCGGCCAGCAGCAACGCGGTCACGCGTCAATTTGCCGGCAAAGTGAACGGCATCCCCCAATCCACCTTCCTGGACAGCCTGCTCAAATTCCCTATCACGGCTCACCTGATGGGCGGCGTTCCGTTTGGCCGGAATGCCGAGGAGGGCGTCATCGGCCTGGATTTCCAGGTACACAACTACCCTGGTCTGTACGTGGTGGACGGCACGGTCATGCCCGGCAACCCCGGCGTCAACCCCAGCCTCACCATCACCGCGCTGGCCGAATATGCCATGAGTCAGGTGCCGGCCAAGGACAGTCACCGGTAAGCAGTTTTTCATGGACATCCTCCACCTCGACGCCTCCCTGCTGGTTGTGAACAAACCGCCCGGCCTCGCCTCCGTCCCCGGCGGCTGGGAGGCAGGCAGGAAAAGCCTCTTCGAGCAATTGCAGGCGGAATACGGCAAACTATGGATTGTTCACCGGCTGGACAAGGTCACCAGCGGCGTCCTCCTCTTCGCCCGCACCGCCGCAGCCCACCGGACCCTGAGCCTGCTCTTCGAGACCCGCGCCGTGAGCAAACGCTATCACACCCTCCTGTGCGGCCTGCCTCCCTGGGAGGAGACGACCGCCCTCCACCCGCTGCGCCCAAACGTGGGACACAGCCACCGCACCGTGGTGGACGAAACCCGCGGCCGCCCCGCCGCGACCCGCTTCCAGGTCCGCGAGCGATACGCCGCGCACGTCCTCGCCGAGGCCGCCCCCGAAACGGGACGCACGCACCAGGTGCGCGCCCACGCCGCGGCGCTCGGCTTCCCCATCCTGGGCGATGTCCTCTACGGCGCGCCCGTCACCAGCCTCATTCTCCGTCCCGCCCTGCACGCCTTTTCCCTGGAATTCGAGTTCGAGGGGAAATCCTATTCTTTCCGCGCTCCCTACCCCGATGATTTTGCAAACGCGTTGACACATTTGAAGGTCGAAAAGTTTGCACGTTGACGCATCCCGCCAACGTGCAAACTTGCCGACCTCATTTAGACGATCTTCCGCGCCTCCATGTAGAACCGTTTCTCGTGCGCCTCGCCCATCGAGAAGGTCTTACGCGGCAGGGCGCCATCCAGAATGACCGTCTTGAACAGGTCGGATTTGTCCATGCCGGGGACGTAGAAGCCGACGTTGCCCGCCTGTGCGCCCAACTTGACCGCCACCTCCCCGCCGTGGACGTAATCAATCTTGGCCGCGCCGCTTTCCTTCATGAACACATCCAGGAAGGCTTGCAGCGTGCCGACCGGCAGGTTGGAGGAAGGGTTGGCAATCTCGATGACGCCGTAGTTGACCCAGCCGCCATCGCTGATTACGCCGAGGGTGTGCTTGGGGCCGCGCGCCCGGTCAACACGGGCAATCATCTCTTCGGCGCTGTTGACGTGCGTCAGGGTGAAATTGTGGCCGAAATGCTGTTGGAGCGAGGCAAAGACATTCTTCTTCAGCCCAAACAGCACCCGGTGGATGGGCTCGAAGGCCAGCCCCTCATCGTGGACGTTTTCGATCTCCACCAGCGCGTAGCGTGCCGGGTGGCCGAGCCCCACCTCAGGCTTGATACGTTCCCAAACCGCCTTGGCTGTGGCCAGGGAGTGATTGCCATCGCCCATGGCGAACAGGAGCACGGGCTTGTCTTTGCCGATTTTGTACTTGGAGGCAAAAGCCTCCGGCCTGGCCAGTTCACGCAGGGCGGCCACTATTTTTTCTTCGAACGCTTCGCTGATGGCGTAGCCGGTGAGGTGACCAGAGCCAAGCATCAGGTCAAAGTCGTAGAGTTTCTCCAAGCCGGTCTTGGCCTCTGCCAGCGGCTCGATGACCGTCCGGCGCGGGTCGTCTATCAGCACAAGGATGTGAGGGAGTTCGAGCGCCGCGCCGGTGCGAATCTTCATGCGCGGGGGCAGGCGTTCGATGATCGTCCCCTCGGTGGCGCGGATGAGACTGGTGGAGCCTCTGGTATAGTCGTAATGCTCCAGGTCGAGGCAGAGCATCAGGCCGCGGCGGGTCTTGCCGTCCACGCTGCGCTCCACGTAGATGAGGCCTTCGCGGGGCTGGAGGATGCCCTCGTCCAAGTAGCGGCGCATGGACGCCTGGATACGCTGGACACGTTCAGCCTCGCCCGGTTTTTCGAGATAGACCTCAGGCAAGATCAGGTTGAGGGTCGAGGGTGAGTCGCCAACAATTGACTCCACCTCCTGCCAGTATTCGGGCTGGGAGGTAAACTGGTCGCAGGCAATGACTGCCCACTTGGTCAGGTCAATGCCTTTTTGGGGCAAATATACCTGGGGAATTTGGATACCGATATCTTCGTAAGTTTTCATGTGCACACCTGATGGAACGCGGATGAACGCGTGTCCACGCAGAAGGTTCCTTCTTCCGCGTCCCTCCGCGCTTGTCCGCCTCCTAATGGTTTTTCGCGAACTCAATCAATTTCTCCGCCACTTCCGCGCCCACGCGGCCCTGGGCTTCCTTCGTGGCTGCGCCGATGTGCGGCGAGGCAATGACATTTTCCAGTTTGAGCAGTTTCCAGTCGGTGGGCGGTTCCTCAGCAAAGACATCCAGCGCCGCGCCGGCTACTTTGCCGCCGGTCAGGGCGTCGTAGAGCGCCTGCTCGTCAATGATGCCGCCCCGGGCGCAGTTGACGATGCGCACGCCGGTCTTCATCTTCGCAAACTGCGCCGCGCCAATCATGCCGGCCGATTCCTTCGTCTTGGGCAGGTGCAGGCTGATGTAATCAGACTGCGCCAGCAGTTCATCCAGCCCCACCAGTTGGACCCCGGCGAACTCCTTGACGTACGGGTCATAGGCGATGACGGTCATGCCGAGGGCGGCGGCGCGTTTGGCGACCTCCCTGCCGATGTTGCCGATGCCGATCAAGCCGAGCGTCTTGCCGCCGATCTCATCGCCTTCGAAGGCTTTCTTCTCCCATTTCTCATCCTTCATGGTAGCGGTCGCCTTGTAGAGGTTGCGCGCCAACATGAACATGAAACCGATCGTCAGTTCGGCCACCGAAGCGGACGAGGCCTTGGGCGTGTTCATCACGGTGATGCCCTTCGAGCGGGCATAGTCGGCGTCAATGGTGTCGAGACCCACGCCGCCGCGCACGATCACTTTCAGGTTGGGACAAACGTCAATCAACGGCTGGCGGATCTTGGTCCGGGAACGCACGACGCAGCCGTCGTAGTTTGGCAGGACATTCGGCAGTTCCTCGGCGGTAATCTCGAAGTTCGTGTCCACCGTCAGCCCGGCGGCGCGCATCTTCTCGATAGCATTCATTTCCATCTTGTCGCAAACCAGGATTTTCATGTTTTGCTCCTCTCAAAAAATTTAATGACCGGGAGCGCCGGGCCGCATGCCCGCCTATCCCGGTCTTATGAACGCAATCCGTTTCACAGCGTCATTGTAACACGCCATCCATGTCTGTCAACTGATTTCCATCCTGCGCGGCCTGTGCCAATTGTTAGTGGCGAAAGCGGCGGGCTAGGCTATAATAAAAGCAAGTCAGCAGAAATTTCTTTCCCAATCCACAGGAGATGAAAATGACCAAACGTGTTCACAACTTCAATCCCGGTCCGGCCGCTCTGCCGCTGGAAGTGCTACAGCAGGCTCAAGCCGAACTGCTCGATTACAAGGGCACGGGCATGTCGGTGATGGAAATCAGCCACCGCTCGAAGGATTTCGAGGCCATCGTAGCCGAAGCCCAGGCCGACCTGCGCGACTTGCTCAAGATCCCCGCCAACTACAAAATTCTCTTTCTTCAAGGCGGCGCCAGCCTGCATTTCGCCATGATCCCGATGAACTTCCGCCCCGCCGGAGCGTCGGCCGATTACATCGTCACCGGCACGTGGAGCAAGAAGGCTTTCAAAGAATCACAGAAACTGGGGACGGCCAGGGCCGCCGCCAATCTCGAAGCAGAAAACTTCAACCGTCTCCCGGCGCAATCTGAACTCAAACTGGACCCGCAGGCTGCCTACCTGCACTTCACCTCCAACGAGACCATCCACGGCGTGGAATATTTTGCCGAGCCGGTTCCCCCGGACGGCGTCCCGCTCATCTGCGACACCTCGTCTGACTTCATCAGCCGCCCGATTGATGTTAGCAAATACGCCATGCTCTACGCCGGGGCGCAGAAGAACGCCGGCCCGGCGGGCGCGGTGGTCTGCATCATCCGCGACGACATGCTGGAGAAGGTCCCCGCCAACCTGCCCACTCTGCTCAATTACAAGGCGCTGGCCGAGGAGAACTCCCTGCTCAACACCCCCCCCTGCTGGAGCATCTACATCGTTGGACTGGTGCTGAAATGGGCCAAGAGCATCGGCGGGCTGGAAGCCATCTACCAGCGCAACCAGACTAAGGCCAGCATGGTCTACAAGGTCATTGATGAATCTGGCGGTTTTTACAAAGGTCACGCCAAAACCGACCGCTCCGTCATGAACGTAACCTTCCGCCTGCCCTCCGAAGCCCTTGAGGAGCAATTCGTTGCCGAGGCCAAGAAGCGCGATCTGATTGGCCTGAAGGGCCACCGCTCGGTGGGCGGCATGCGCGCCTCGCTTTACAACGCCGTGACTGTCGAGTCCACCGAGGAACTGGTCAAGTTCATGAAAGAGTTCCAGGCAAAGAACGGGTAGGTTTTCAAACCGCCAAGAAACACCAAGAATAACCCGGCAGGCCGCTCTGGCTTGCCGGGGTTTGCTATTACAACACGATTTATCTCTTGATACCCCCCTTCTTTGATTGCCTGCCGCATTTCTCACTTATCTCCCCCCAAAACCCCTGCTATAATACCCCCCATGAACACTTTCTTCCTCAACCCGGATGTGGAACGCTTCCCACCCGAATCGATCCGCATCCTCAACCTGCACGCCGAACCCTACCCCGACGGCCGCCGCGTGCGCGTCGGGCTGGAACTCACCCCCTTCCTCCAGCGCCCCGAAATCGAACTCGAACTGACGGACGCCGAAGGCCTCCCCTGCGGCTCCGTCAGCCTGGTCGAACCCATGGAGTGGACCCTCGAACTCACCATGCACATCCGCTCCCAGGCGCGTGACACCTCACAGCCGACGCCTGACACATACACTCTCACCGCCGTCCTCTCCTACCCCGACCTCGGCGAGACCGACCGCCGCCAGGCCACCTTCGAAATCTCATCCAGCCAATAACATGCCCTCTCGCCTTCCTGCCATCCCCTTCTTACTTCTTTCTCTTTACTCCTTACTCATCACCGCCTCCTGCGCCCACGCCCCCACAGACCTGCCGCCCACCGTCACCGCCTCGACGACTCCCACCCTCACCGAAACGCCCACCGAAGCCCCCACACAGACCCCCTGGATCATCACCGCCGCGCCGCAGGCCGCCGAGACCCTCCCCGCCGCCCCGCGCGGGACCTTTTTCCTGTCCCTGCCCGACGGCGGCCGCTTCCACCTCTTCGCCTACGCCCCCGACTCCCTGCCCCTCACCCGCCTGACGAACGGCAACTGGGACGACATCACGCCCGCCCTCGGCCCCGGCGGCGAGTGGCTGGCCTACGCATCCCGCCAGAACGGCTACTGGGACCTCTACTTGCTCAACCTTCAAAACGGCGGCAGTCTGCGCCTCACCGACACCCTGGCCTATGACGGCGCCCCCTCCTGGTCGCCAGACGGAGTCTGGCTGGTCTATGAGACCTACGGCGAAAAGAGCCTCGAAATCGCCATCCGCCCGGTCGCGGACCCGGCGGCTGCTCCCATTCAACTGACCTCCGACTCCTTCCTCGACAGTTCCCCCGCCTGGTCCCCCGGCGGGCGGCAGATTGCCTTCGTCTCGAACCGCTCCGGCGAACCGGAAATTTGGATCGTTGACCTCGACCGCGCCTCCAGCGACCAGTTCGCCAACGTCAGCCGCAGTTCGGAGACGGTCGAATCGCACCCAGCCTGGTCGCCGGATGGCACGCGTTTGGTTTGGGTCTCCGCCGACCCGTCCACCGGCCTCACCAGCCTCCAGGTCTGGGACGCCCGCACGCCCGATTTGCCCGCCGTCAGCCTGGGGGCCGGCGACTGGCCCGTCTGGCAGGATGCCGGTCACGCGGCCGCCCGCCTCCTTTCCCCCAACCAGACATACCTAACCGCCTACACCGTTCCGCAGGGATTGCTCTCCCTGCCGCCCGTCCTGCTGCCGGGCGCGCTGGAGGGGCTGTCTTACGGAATCGTCTCTGCCCCCCTGCCGGGCATCTTCGAGACGGCCGCGCAGGTTACGCCCGCTCCGCTCTTTATCCCGGCGCTGAACCCAGACGGCGACACCCTGCCCGGGCGCACCGCGCTGGTGGAGGTGAGCGGCGTCCAGGCCGCCTACCCGCAGTTGAGCGACGCCGCCGACGACGCCTTTGCCGCCCTGCGCGCCCACGTGGCGCTGGAGGCCGGCTGGGACGCACTGGTCAGCCTCGAAAACGCCTTCGTGCCGCTCACCACCCCGCTCGATCCCGGCCTGAGCGAGGACTGGCTCTACACCGGGCGGGCGTTCACACTCAACCCGGCGCTCCTGCAAGGCGGCTGGATGACCGTCGTGCGCGAGGATTTCGGCCAGCAAACCTGGTGGCGCATCTACCTGCGCACCGCTGCCCAGGACGGTTCGCAGGGCCGCCCCCTGACGCAACTGCCCTGGGATTTCTCCGCCCGCACCGGCTCGTCGAAAGCCTACGAGGAGGGCGGCGCGCTGATGGACGCCATCCCCGACGGCTACTGGCTGGACCTGACCGCCCTGGCCGCCGAATACGGCTGGGAGCGCCTGCCCGCCCTGACCAACTGGCGGACATATTACGCCGGGACGCAGTTCAACAAACTGGCTTACATCCAGGGCACCGACTGGCGCAGCGCCATGCTCGAACTCTACCCGCCCGAGGCGCTGATGACGCCCACGGTGGTCGTCCCGCCCACGCGCACGCCCACGCGCACGCCGCTCTGGTACCGCTCGCCCACGCCGACGCGCACCCCCACCCCGCGCCCCACCAGCACGCCATGAGAAAATCAACATATTTTTGTCATTGCGAGCCTGCAGGGCGAAGCAATCTCCGCAAAATATCCATACTCCTATGGCTGTCCTCCCTGCTGGCATTTTCGGCCTGCGCACCCGCCCCCGCGCCGACCGCTGCGCCGTCCACGCCGCAGGCGACTGCCAGCCCCACCGCGACGCTGACCCTCGAACCATCCGCCACGCCTGAGATGGTCGTCCTGCCACCCGCAGATGAAGCCCCGTTCTCCACCCCGACCTTCCTTTCCGCCCCGCCCTCCACGCAAACGGTGGAAGCCATGCAGTTGTTCTTCCCCACTGTCATCCCGGTCGAAGGCGCGGAATTCCGCCCCCCCATCTACCCTGTGCCCTGGGCGCTCTCCCCCCACGACCATTTTTACTTCACCCGGCCGATCTCGGCCTACTACCCCGCCGACCCGGTCTGGGACTACCGCTACGGCGGCGTCTACTTCGGGCCAGAAATCGTCCACACCGGCATTGACTTGCCCGCCCCGAACGGGACCGATGTCATGGCTGCCGGTCCGGGAACGGTTGTCTGGGCGGGATACGGGCTTTTTTCGGGCGCGCTGAACAATATGGACGATCCCTACGGGCTGGCAATTACCATCCGGCACGACTTTGGTTACAACAATAAACCGCTCTTTACCGTCTATGCCCACCTGATGGAAGTGGATGTTGTTGTCGGGCAGCACGTGGAAACGGGCGAAGTAATCGGCAACGTCGGCGTAACAGGCGTCACTACGGGGCCGCATCTGCACTTCGAGGTGCGCCTGGGCGAGAATGATTTCTGGGAGACGCGTAACCCGGAACTGTGGCTGGCTCCGCCGCAAGGCTACGGCGTGCTGGCCGGGCGGGTGATGAGCACCTATGGCACGATCCTGAACTCGTATCTGGTGATGGCCAAGTCGCTGGAGACCGGGCATTATTACACCACATGGACGTACGCGGAACTGAACGTCCACGCCGACGAGTACTATCAGGAAAACATGGCGATAGGCAACCTCCCGGCCGGTGTGTACGAACTCAACATCCCCTACGGCGCGCTCAACCGCATCGTCAACATCGAGATTCTGCCCGGGCAGGTGACGTACTTCAAGTTCTACGGATTTGCCGGCTACGATTTTGGTCCGCCGGTCACGCCCACACCACAGCCGTAGATTGGCTTGCTGTAAACCACGAAGCCGCAGAGTCGCCGTGAAACGACAGAAACTCTGCGGTTCGTATTTTTACTCCTGTGCGCCTTTGCGTTCGTTATCCCTTCCCCCTCCTTACCGTCTCGTCTGATGCTCGCCATCCCGCTGGCTGGCCGACATGCCGACCGGGTGATAGGTCGGCTCCGGCTTGGGGGCCGGGCGCGTCAGCGCCGTCAGCGGACGTGTGGGGCGCGGCAGGTCACGGGTCAGCGCCGGGCGCGGCCGCGCCTGCGAGGGGCGGCTTTCGGCGTCCGTGAAGAGTCGTTCCCCGGCCAGCGAGAAGGTCCCGATGATGAGCACGCGAATGATCCAGACCATTACCGCTACGAAGACCGGGACGATGGAAGTCAGCGTCTTTTGGCTCATGATGGCATCGGCCAGGGCGCTGTGCGTGCGGACAGCCACCGCCACGCCCCACCAGGTCAGCAAGGCGTTCATTACTGCGGCCAGCAGCCAGGCGCCGAACAGGTACCAGACTTCCGCCGGTTCCTCCCTGCCCCGCTCCGGGGTGAAGAGACGGGCGATGCCGGCAAAGTCAATGCCGCAGAAGGCGATGGAGAGGATGGTCGCCCAGCGGATGCCGGCAAAGCGCAGGTCCGCGCCGAGCAGGTCGGTGAGGGCAAAATCGGTGGTGGAATAGTTGAAGATTTCGAAGGCGAGCAGGGCCAGGACGAGGATGCCGCCAAACAGGACGCCGCGCCGGAGACCGGCTTTGCGCGTCAGGGACAAAAACTTAAGGGGAGTGAAGTTCATCTGTGCCTCCTTCCGAGAGACGATCCCCAGCGTGGGGAATTGCCGCAATTATAGAACAATTGTTCTGTTTGTCAAGTTAAAAAATCGCGCCGCTTGGGACAGCGGGTTGTGCGGTTCGGAGTAATTTACTCGTATTTG
>DYKZ01000052.1:13221-18088 GCA_020722345.1 Anaerolinea thermophila
ATCGCGCCGCTTGGGACAGCGGGTTGTGCGGTTCGGAGTAATTTACTCGTATTTGAGCGCCGTCAGGGGAAAAGTTACCTCGCCCATGAAAGAACAGCCTGCGTAAGCCGGGCGGCCTTTACCTTTAAGCGCCCTTAACCAACCCAAAACAAGCGGTTAACCTGTTTGCGCTCCAGCCGGGATAAACTGTGCGTATGAAATACTACTACATGCTGATTATTCTGATCAAACTCGCCGTTGCAGCCATAGCGAGAAACAGATCCAACAGCGCCTATCTTTGCTACCTCATGAAGCAAGTCCTCCTGGGCTATGCATAGCGCGGCCTCCAGCCACAACCAACTGGGCTGTCATTGCAAGGATGGCGCTCTCCCCAACGAAGCAATCCCCTGTTACCTGGAGACTGCTTCGCTGCGCTCGCAATGACAGCACAACACAGAATCTTCGCGGTGGTGATAGATTCTCAGCAGGCGGTTAAAAAACCCATCACGCCGCGCCGCATCCCGCCCCCGCCCTTATTATTCGTAAGAGAAGAACTCCGGCCAGGTCGGTAAGATAACGGCTAGCAGTTGCCCCGCTCAATAGACCGGCAGATTTGTATCCACTTCCTTCGCCCAGGCGTTGATACCCCCTTTCAAATGCTTCACTTTGCGAAACCCGGCGCTGACGAGCAACTCCAGCGCCCGGCGCGAGCGTGAACCCATCTTGCAGAACAGGACAATCTCCTGCGCCGAGTCCAAGTCGGAGAGACGCGCCGCCAATTCGCCGAGGGGGATGTTGCGCGCCCCTTCCAGGTGCGAGATTTCCAGTTCGTGCGGCTCGCGCACATCGAGCAAGAGCAGCGGGTCGCCGCCCCCCAGCCGCCGTGACAATTCGCCCGCCGTGATGTCCCATTCAGCCCCGGCTGAGCCTTCCTCATGGACAATGCCCGGCACGCCACAAAACTCATCGTAGTCAATGAGGGCGGTCACTTCTGGGCGCGGGCCGCAAACTTTGCAGTTTGGGTTTTTCTTCAGGGTGACGAACTCGAACGACATGTCGAGGGCATTGTAGAGCAGCAGCCGCCCCGCCAGCGAGGAGCCGATGCCCAGCAGCAACTTGATTGCTTCGGTAGCCTGGATGGTGCCAATCGTCCCCGGCAGGACGCCCAACACCCCGGCGTCGGCGCACGAGGGTACCAGTCCCGGCGGGGGCGGCTCGGGGAACAGGCAGCGGTAACAGGGTCCGATTCGGGCGTCGAAGACGCTGGCCTGTCCGTCGAAGCGGAAGACCGCCCCATAGACGTTCGGCTTGCCGGTCAGCACGCACAGGTCGTTGATCAGGTAGCGGGTCGGGAAGTTGTCCGTCCCGTCCACGATCACATCGAACGGCGCAGCAATCTGCATGGCATTGGCAGACGTGAAAGATTCATCGAAAGCGTCCACCTGGATGGCCGGATTGAGGTCCAGCAGCCGGGCGCGGGCAGACTCGACCTTACGTTGGCCCACAGTCGAAGTTCCATGCGCTACCTGGCGCTGGAGGTTGCTCGAGTCCACCACATCGTAGTCCACCAGCCCAATGCGCCCCACCCCGGCCGCAGCCAGGTAGAGAGCAACAGGCGAGCCGAGGCCGCCGGTCCCGATGACAAGCACGGAGGAGGCTTTGAGTTTGCGCTGCCCGTCCAGCCCAACTTCAGGGACAAGCAGATGGCGGGAGTAGCGCAAAATCTCTTCGCGGGAAAGTTCGGGCAGCATAAAAAAGTTAGATGGGAGAAGAAGGCATTATCCGCCGGCGATGGAGGGAACCAGATTGAAGGTGTCGTCCGGCCCAAGAGCAGTCTCCAGCCCTTCCAAGTCACGGACATTTCTCCCGTCGAGGAAGAGATTCACGAAAGCGCGCAGGGAGCCGTCCTGCTTGTAGAGGTGCGGGCGGAAGGCCGGGAACTGACGCATCAGGTCTTCCATCGCTTCGCCGACCGTTGCGCCTTGCACCACCACTTCGGCTTGTCCGTTGACGTAGGAACGCAGGGGGTTGGGGATGCGGATGACAGGCATGGCTTTATTTTAGCCCAACAGGTCTTATAAGTCTATCGAAGGCAAAAAAACGAGCGGCAGTCCATGGACTGCCGCTCGAACGTATCAGCACGAGATTACTCTTCCTTCTTCTCGGCCAGTTCCTTCTTGTGCGCCTCGATGATACCGCTGGCGATGTGCGCCGGGACGGTTTCATAGTGGTCGAATTCCATGGTGAAGACGCCGCGCCCGCCGGTCATCGAACGCAGGTGCGTGGTGTAACGCAGCATTTCGGCCAGCGGGACGTGGGCGATGACGATCGTGCGTCCTCGTTCCGACTCGGTGCCCTGCACGCGGCCGCGGCGGGTGTTCATGTCGCTCATGATGTCGCCCATGTACGAATCAGGGACGGTGACGCGCACGTTCATGATCGGCTCGAAGAGCACCGGCCCGGCTTCGGCTACGGCCAGTTTGAAGGCTTCTCGTCCGGCAATTTCGAAGGCCACCGGCTTGGAGTCCACCGGGTGTTCCTTGCCGTCATAGACGATGACGCGCACGTTGCTCATCGGGAAACCGGCAATGACGCCCTGCGCCAAAGTTGCGCGGATGCCTTTTTCGATGGGTGACAGGTAGGATTTCGAGAGGTTCATGCCGACCAGTTCGTCGGTGAAATCGAAATCGCCTTCCATATACGGCTCGATCTTCAGCCAGACCTCGCCGAACTGGCCCGCGCCGCCGGTTTGCTTTTTGTGGCGGTACATAGCATCACCCTTCTTGGTAATGCCTTCGCGGTAGGGGACCTTCGGCTCGATGGTCACCAGCCCCACCTGGAGTTTGCCCTCGGCGCGGCGGATGGCCACGTCAATGTGCTGGTCGCCCATGCCTTGCAGGATGGTTTGCAGCGTGGCCGGCTCGTTGTACCAGGAGAGGGTCATGTCTTCTTCGCAAAGGCGCGTCAGTGTGGGCGAGATCTTGGCTGCGTCGGCCTGCGTCTTGGGCACAATAGCCACACGGTAGAGAGCGGCCGGGTACTGCGGCTTGGGCAGGGTCAGCGGGTGTCCCTTGTCGCACAGCGTGTCGCCGGTGCTGGTGACCGAGAGTTTTGCCACCATACCGATGTCGCCGGCGTGCAGCGCCTTGTGCGGGATGCCTTCCTTGCCGCGCAGCACCGAGAGTGACGCCATGCGCTCCTCGCCGCCTTTCACCTGGTTCCAGATGCGGGCATCGCCTTGCAGCGAACCGGAGTAGATGCGGAAATAGGTCAGTTTGCCGACGAACGGGTCGGCGGTCGTCTTCCAGACGTAGAGCGCCAGCGGGCCGGAGTCGGAACAGGTCAGGGTCTCCTCGCCGTCCTTGCCCTGCGCAACAGCAGCAGGCGCTTCGGCCGGAGACGGGATCAGGCTGATGACCGCCTCGAGCAGCGGCAGAATGCCCTTCTCGTGCGCGCCGGCAGCCACGAAGACCGGCACGAAGGTCCCGGAGCGGACGATGGCTTTCAGCCCTTTGAGCAGTTCCTCGTCGCTCAGGGAGCCGTTCTCGAAGTATTTTTCCATCAGGGAATCGTCGCCCTCGGCGGCGGCTTCCATCAGCGCCATGCGGGCTTCGTCCGCGGCAGGCTTCAGGTCGGCGGGAATCTCTTCAGCGGTCTTGCCTTCGTTGGCGTAGGCCTTCATCGTCAGCAGGTCAATCACGCCCTTGAAGGCCGTCTTTTCGCCCCACGGCAACTGCACCGGGATGAGGCGCACGGGCGAGAATTCCTGCACCGAGGCCAGCGCTTTCCTGAAGTCGGCGTTCTCGCGGTCCATCTTATTGATAAGCACAAAGCGCGGAATTTTGAACACATCGCAGTAATGCCACGCTATCTCGGTGCCTACTTCCAACCCGGCGACAGAGTCCACCAGCACGATGGCGCCGTCGGCGACGCGCAAGGCCGAGATCACCTCGCCCACGAAGTCGGTGTAACCGGGGGTGTCGAGTACGTTGATCTTGTAGTTTTTGTATTCCACCGGCAGGACGCTCGTGGAGAGCGATAACTTGCGGCGTATCTCTTCTTCCTCGAAATCCGAGACAGTTGTGCCGTCTTCGATCTTCCCCAGGCGGGTGGTAGCCCCCGTAGCATGCAGGAAGGCCTCACCCAGCATGGTCTTACCTCCCGAACTGTGCGATACCAGCGCAACGTTGCGGATGAATTCGGTAGTGTACTCTTTCATGTGCGAACCTCGTGAATGGATTGGGATGATTCCAGCCGCCTGATTATACCAATCTTTTCAAAATTTGCTTTTGCCTTTTTCGCCTCCCCCCTGCTCCGCCGCCTCGACTTCATCCTGCGCTACCTGCGCCGCCCGGCCTGGAACTCGGGCATCGTCCCGCCCGGAGCGGCGCTGGACCTGGGCTGCGGCGCTGGGACCTCGAGCCTGGCCCTCGCCCAAGCCGCCGGCCTGACCGAGGAAGATGTATCCCGCGCCGGTGAAACCCTGCGGCTGTCGAAGCGCCAGGGTGGTTGGGATAAGAAAAGCAGGCCGAGCGCGTGATTGTGGTTCACGAAAAGGGAGAAGTGAGGAGCGAGAAGGAAAACGGGTATAATCCCACAAGGAGAACAGAAACATGGAAATGTTCGTATTTACTGGAATTGTGTGGAGAGAAGGCAAAGAGTATTCCGCTCTCTGCCCCGAACTGGATACGGCCTCGCAGGGGAAAACAGCCCAGGAGGCCCGCCAGAATCTACTCGAAGCTGCCGCGCTCCACCTGGAAGGCGCGTTCGAGGACGGCCTGCCGTACCTCCGCCCTGTTCCCGCCTCCGAAGACCCGCGTAACAGCCTCCCGCCGGAATCGCTGGAAATCTTCCGCTTCAAAGTTGACGTAGCCGTTCACGCCCATGC
>DYKZ01000224.1 GCA_020722345.1 Anaerolinea thermophila
GCGACGCCGAGTGGCGCGGCGCGCAGGTTTTGTGGGGAAACGCGCGCGAAGCGCAGGGGCTCAAACCCTACGCCCCGCTCGTCGAAGCCCTGCAATCGGGACTCTCACCCTTGCGCGTGACGCAGATCGGGCACACCGTGGAGCGCGTCTGGCTGCAGGCCATCCATCCATTGCTGGCTCCCCACCCGGCCCTGCCCATGATCGAACCCGCGCCGCCCCTGCCCCCCGCGCAGGAGCAGGCGCGCCTGGTCGAGGCCGTCATCCGCTTCCTCGAAGGTTGGCAGGGAATTGTTCCGCTCGTTCTTATCCTCGAAGACCTGCATTGGGCGGACCACGATACGCTCGACCTCCTGCCCACCCTGGCGCGGCGATTAAATTCCTGGGGGATTTTAATGATCGGCTCCTACCGCGGGGAGGAGGCGCGCGCCCGCCCGCAGGTCTGGGAGGCGCTGCAAGCCGTCAGCCGCGGCAACCTGCTCGAACGGCGCGTCCTCTCCCGTCTGGATGAGGCGGCCACAGGAGAGTTGATCCGCCGCTCGCTGGGGCTGGCGAGTCCCGCCCCGTTGTTCGAAGTCCGCATCCATCACGAGACGGATGGAAATCCGCTCTTCGTGCTGGAAACCCTGCGCGCCCTGCAAGACGAGGGGCTGTTGAAACGCGAAGAGGGCGGCAACTGGAGCACGCCCTGGGACGAGACCACTGCCGATTACGCCGAACTGCCCCTGCCGCCGCTCGTGGAAAAAGTCATCACTGGCCGCCTGGAATATTTGCCCGATTCGCTGCGACAGCCCCTGGAGGTGATGGCCGTGCTCGGCAGTCAATTCGGTTTCCCCGCGCTGGCCGCCATCAGCGGCCTGGACATTCCCGCCACGCTGGAAGCCACGCGCAAACTCATCCAGCGTTCGTTCCTGAAAGAGACCGAGAACGGCTATCGCTTCGAACACGACAAGATTCACCAGGTCGTTTACGACGAGATCGAAACGGGAAAGCGGGTTCAGATTCATCGCAGGATCGCCGCCGCGCTCGCGGCCATGCGCCCCGCCGAACCCGACGCGCTGGCCTATCACTTCTGGCGCGGCGAGCAGTGGGAACAGGCCGCCCACTACAACCGTCTGGCCGGTGAATCAGCCCTGGCGCTTCATGCCAACCAGGAGGCGCGTACTTACCTGACCCGCGCGTTGGAAGCCCTCGACAAATTGCCGAAGCCTCCCGAACCGGCGCAGCGCGCGGACCTGTTGCGGGCACGCGAGATCGTGAACGGACTGCTGGGTGACAGGCCCGCGCAGAAAGCCGATCTCGAAGAATTGGAGCGCCTGCCGATCGGTCGCGCTGGCCGCGCCGAACATTCCCTGCGCTGGGCGAAATATTACGAGGTAATTAGCGATTACCCCGCGGCCATCCGCGCCGCGCAAACATCCATTGATTTTGCGGCGGCGGAGAACAATCTTTCGCTCATGGCCGCCGGGCAGATTGTTTTGGGACGCGTCTTGAACATGCAGGCCGACCCGCAAGGTACACAGTCCGTATTGACGCGCGCCCTCGAAAATGCGCGCGCCGCGAAATCCCCCTTGCAGGAAGCCGTCTGCCTGCACGCGCTGGCCCGGTTCTACTACGACCACCAGGACCGCTACGAAGAAGCGCTGGTCTGTTGCCGGGAGGCGCTGGGCATTGCGCAAACCCTGACAGATCGCGAACTGGAAACCAACCTGCGCCACATGCTGAGCAACATTCTCAGCGACCTGGGCCACCTGGAGGAGGGGCGGCAGGAAAGACTGACCGTGCTGGAACTGCGGCGCAAACTAGGAGACCGGCGCGGTGAGGCTATGACCTTGTACAACCTGGCGGTCCATTACCGGAACCAGGGCGATAACGAGGCCTCGCTGAAACACGTACAGGAATCACTGTCCATTGCCGAAGCCATCGGCGACCAGCGGCTGGAAGGGTATGACCGTACATACCTGGGCTTGCTCATGGAAGAACGCAATCCCGAGGAATCGCTCAGGCAATATACCCGCGCCTTGGAGATCCGCCGACAGATCGGGCAGTCCGCGCTGACAGTGGATACGCTGGCTGGGCTGGCGCGCGCCTGCCTGCAATTGGGACGGGTCGAAGCGGCCAAAACGCACATCGCCGAGGCGCTCGATTGGGTGGCCGAACACGGGACATTCGCCGTCGGCGACATCGGGCTGGTCTACCTCGCCGCCTTCCACACGTTCACCGCCGCGGGCGAACGCGAACGCGCAAAACAAATCATCCAAACCGCCTACGACGACCTCATGGCGCGCGCCGCCACCGTTCCAGAGGGAGAGGCGCGGCGCAAATTCATCGCCAGCGTCCCGCAGAACGCGCAGGTCATCGAACTCCACCGCAAAGCCCAGAGCCGACAGGTTGCCGTCCGCCTGCCGCGTGCCGGTTGCGCGGACGAAACCATCGAGGCAGTCTGGACGCCGTCCGTCCCCGAGGATGACGCTATTTCGGACAAGGTTGCCCGCCGCCGCCATCGCCTGCGCCGCCTGCTGGAGGAGGCCAGGCAGCAGGGCGCCGCGCCAACGCAGCGAGACCTGGCCGAGGCGCTGGGGGTGGGGCTGCGAACGGTGGAGCGGGATATGGCAGAGATGAAGTGGTCAACGGATGTAAAACGGATAAGCGGATAGGGCAACGGATGCCAAACGGATA
>DYKZ01000225.1 GCA_020722345.1 Anaerolinea thermophila
CTTGAAAAACATCCCCGCTGTGGCAGAAAAAGCCATTAGCCCACAAACCAACCTTCGTTACCCCGATGTACTCAGTTTTGTGCGTGCCCTTCAACCTAATTTCCCGGTTATTCCCGCAGAGCCAAAGCCATTTCGCATCAATTGGCGCATGGTATTCATCGTCATTGGTTCCTTGCTGGCCATTTCTCTGTTGTTGATGTTTGCACTGGCAACTGTTTAGTTGAAGAGGAAGAAAATGACAGAAAAAGTCTATATAGACCGTCCGCCCCGCATCGAACCGCAGCTGCCTGCCGGGCAATATTCCATCCCCAACCCGCCAGATATAGATGTCAGTGCCGGTCAAATTTTGCAGCAGGCCTTCCTGCCGATGATTATGATTCTCGGCTACATTTTGATGTCATTCTTCGGGCAGGGTCGCAACATGCTGATGATGATCCCGATGATTTTATCGGTTATCGCGACCGTCGCGCTGGCAATTTATACCTATTTCGAGGAAAAAAAGCAGCGTGACGCCGCCGAAGCCGCTTATAAACGCCGCATCAGCGAATTGCGCCGCAAAATGGAGAGCGAACACGAGCAGCAGCGCATTTATTACTTTTATAACTATCCTAACCCTGAGAAAACTCTTGGCATTGCCGCCGACCTGCGGCGCGAACCAGCAGCCCGCGAAGAGGCCATCCGCTCCGGCACTCGCCTATGGGAACGAAGGCCCGGCGATCATGATTTCATGGCCTTGCGCCTGGGAATCAGCACCCGCGTCTCCACTGTGATTTATAAAATTTCAGAGACCGAAAAGACTGAAAGCCCGTTGATGCGCGAAGCCACCCGTCTGGCCGAAGATTCTCGTCTTTTGCACGATGTTCCGGTAATCATCCCGGTCTATTTGCCTTCTGATGACAGCCAGAAGAAAAAAGTGGAGAAAAAGCAGGAACAGGAGGAAGGCGGAGAAAAAGAAGAAACCCAGGAAGCCAAGGGCATCACGGTGCGCCATTCCATTGGTATCACCGGCGAGTCTGCCGATAAGGTTTATGCCTACCTGCGGACGATGCTCGTTGATTATGCTGCCTTCCATTCACCGCAAGATACCATGCTCTACGTGGCCGGGACAAGCGATGCGCGTCAGTATTGGCGCTGGGCCTATGCCCTGCCGCACTGCAAAGAAGCCGATAAGTCTGAAACGCTGCTCTTTGAGAGTGACGAAAAACCCGGGGAAAACGAAGCCGACCGGATGCGTCTGTTTTGGAAGAACATTCGCACCATTCTTGAACGCCGCCGAATGCGTTTGCAAGACAAGGAAAGCGGTGCCGAAGTCAAACTGCCCTTCCTGCTGGTGGTGGTTGACGTGCGTACTCCGGCCCCGGCCTGGTCTGCGCTGCACGAGTTGGAAGGCGAAGCCGCTATCTCGACCATTCTGATGGATGGGCAGATGCTCGGCGCGGGGATTATTTTCCTCGTTCCCGACCGTTCTAAGGTCCCCAGCCGCTGCTCGGCAGTCATCGAAGTTGATGATGACCCGGATGATGATGAGTCCGCTGTTTTCCGCTACGCAGAAACGGGTTTCAACTCGATTCGCTATGTTGGCCAGACTCAACTGGTCCCGAGCCAGGAAAAAGCCCGCGAGTTTTCGCGCAATCTCGAACCGGTTGATATCCGTCGGGGCTATGGTTCCAGCCTGGCAACCACCGTCACCCTGATGGAGATGCTCAACCTGCAATCAATTGACCAGATGCAGCAATTCGCTCGCGAAAACTGGCAGCGCAGCATGGATCCAAAATCTGCCGACTGGCTCTATGCGGCGATTGGCTTGCTTTCGGGCAACGAGCCGCGCGTGCTGACCTTTTCAGCCAAAGCGGATGGTGTGCATGGCATCATTGCCGGTTCAACCGGTTCCGGCAAGTCTGAGTTACTGATGACGTTGATCATCGGCCTGGCGCTTAATTTCAGCCCGGATGTGCTCAACTTTGTGCTGGTTGACTACAAAGGCGGTTCGGCCTTCGAGCCGTTCAAACGCCTGCCGCACGCCGTCGATATCGTCTCGAACCTCGACCAATCGGCCACGGCGCGCGTTTTCGCCTCCATCATCTCGGAATTGGATCGCCGCCAGCGCCTGAACACGTACACCAACTCCAAAGACATTGTCCACTACCGCCGCAAGGGGCTCAATCTCGACCCAGAGCGCCCGCCCTACCCGCATCTGTTCATCATCATTGACGAATTTGCCGAAATGATTTCGGGCAACGCTGAATACAAGGCTCAACTCGAAAGCATCACCCGTCTGGGACGCGCGCTTGGCGTAACACTCATTCTGGCGGCCCAGCGCCCGGTTGGCGTGACTGACCAGATGCGCGCCAACATCAAATTCCGCATCTCGCTGCGCGTGGAAACGCCTGATGATAGCCGCGAAGTGTTGCGGCGCGCCGATGCGGCCTTCCTGCCGCCCGGCATTCCGGGACGCGGTTATCTGCAAATCGGCAACGAAAACATCGAATTGATACAAACCGCCTATACTGGCGGTGACTATAAAGGTCCCCAGGAAGAAAATGTTTCACCCAATGTCATCTGGCTCGACCGTCCGCGCAAATCTTCGGGCCAGAAATCTACCGAGCCACCCAAACTATATGATGTAATCGTTGAGATGTTGGCCGGTCTTGCCACGCAAGAGTCTA
>DYKZ01000053.1:0-13304 GCA_020722345.1 Anaerolinea thermophila
GAGGCGTGATTCGTGAGGCGTGATTCGTGAGGCGTGAGGGGGCTGGCGCTATTATACTCATGTTGGCGAAGCCCCGGCCCTGCTCAAGCCGCGCTATCGTATTATCGTGCAATATTTGCATTGAACGCGCCAAGATTATCCGGCAACCGCAGCGTCAGGCTCTGCTTTACAGGAGAAGGCAACGGGCGGAGGGGGCCATCAAAACTGTAAACACGGCGGAACGGGATTAAGTGGGTCAGGTTGAAAACCCGACCTGTAAAACTCTCTATCGTACAAAACCTAACTCGGACAAGCCGAAAGAGATTCAAACACGAAGGACACAAAGGTTACGAAGGAAAACTTTAAACCCCCTTTTGTATACTTCGTGCCTTTGTGTTTAAAAATTCTTGCACAAAAAAACAAGCATTTCACTTCTAAGTTCCTATATGGGACGCGGACGAGCGCAGAAAACGCGGAGGAAAGCCTGTAAAATCCACGCACATCCGCGTTAATCCGCGTCCAATTTCCGACATGTACGGTAGAGAACTGTAAAATAAAAAGCCCCTTCTTGCGAAGGGGCTGGAGGGTCAGGCAGCGGCGGGTTTGCGGCGGAACCATTTGCGCCACTCCTGGTTTTCCCACAGGACGAGGATGGGCGCGGCGATGAAGATCGAGGAGTAGGTGCCGCTCAACAGGCCGACCAGCAGGATAATGGCGAACTCGCGCAGGGTGACGCCGCCCATCAGCGCCAGGGCCAGAAGCAGGAATTCAACAGTCATCAACTGGGTGTTGATTGAGCGCTGGAGGGTCTGCACGATGGAGTGGTTGACGAGCGTCTCGAAGTCGAGGCGGCGCAGGACGTTGGCGTTCTCGCGGATGCGGTCGAAGACCACGATCTTGTCCTGCACCGAGAAGCCGATGACGGTCAGCAGGGCGGTCAGGAAGAGGGCGTCCATCTCCCAGCCGAAGAAAATCGAGCCGATGGCGGTGACGCTGAACACGATGGCCACGTCGTGGATCATGGCGATGATGGCGCAGACGCCATAGCGGAAGGCGTGCGCCATGCCGCGGAAGGCGGAGGTGATGTAGATGACGACGGCCAGCGCAGCGAAGCCGACGGCAATGGCTGCCCGCGAGGTAACCTGCTTGCCGATGGCCGGGCCGACGCTGTCCATCTGCACTACTTCGACCGGGGAGTCGAATTCGGTTTCGAGGATATTCAGGACCTGGTCGCGCGTGTCGTTGTCTATGTAAGAGGAGCGGATCAGAATGGTGCCTTTTTCGGTGGTCTGCACCTGGGTATCCTGGATACCGAGGTTTTTATACTGGGCGATGATCTCGGCGGGAGCAGGATTGGCGGATTCGAAGCGGATTTCCAGCAGGCTGCCGCCGGTGAAGTCAATCGAGAGCGGCACTTCCTGCCGGGCAATCTGGCCGATGAGGATGACCAGGCCGGGAACGATGATGAGCAGGGAGAGGGCGAAGTAAAGGTAGCGTTTGTTCAGGATGTTCATGGCGGTCTCCTAGATGCCGAACCAGCGTGCCAGGTTGGTCGGTTTGAACCAGTCAATGACCAGGGTCAGCAGGGTGCGGGTGACGAACAGGGCGGTGAAGAGGCTGATGGCGACGCCCAGGAAGAGGGTCAAGGAGAAGCCTTTGACGATGGTGGCGCCGAAACTGGAGCCGAACCAGAACAGGATGGCGGAGGTGATGATGGTGGCGATGTTGGAGTCGCGGATGGAAGACCAGGCGCGCTTCCAGCCCTTTTCGACGGCGGAGGAAAGTGTCAGGCCGATGCGCAGTTCCTCCTTGATGCGCTCAAAGATGAGGATGTTCGCATCCAGGGCGGCCCCCGTGCTGAGCAGGAAACCGGCAATGCCGGGCAGGGTCAGCGTGAAGTGGAAATACTTGAAGATGGCGAAGGCCAGCGCGGCGTAGATGAGGATGGAGAGGTCGGCCACGAGACCGGGCAGGCGGTAGTAAATGGCCATGAAGAGGATGACGATGACCATGCCGATGGCCCCGGCGATGATGCTCTTTTGCAGGGAATCTTCGCCCAGCGTGGGACCGATGTAGCGCGAGTCTGCCACTTCCAGCGGCACCGGCAGGGAGCCATAGCGCAACTGCACGGCCAGGGCGTTGGCGCTCTCGGCGGTGAATCCGCCTTCGATGATACCACTCCCGCTGGTGATGGCATCGCCGATGCGGGGCGCGGAGATGATTACTTTGTCGAGGGTGATAGCCAGGAACTGCTCGAGATGAGTGGAAGTGTAATCCCCGAAGATGCGCGCCCCCTCGTTGGTCAGGGTGAACGTAATCACCGGCTCGCCGGTGACCGGGTGGCTGTCCACGCCGACGGATTTCAGGTCCGCGCCGGTCATGATGGTATGGTAGGCGTTTTCAACCCCTTCGGGCGGCGCGTCGCCAGTATAGGTCTCTAGGCGTGTCCCTTCCGGCAGGAAATTGGAGCCCAGTTCTACGAATTCGAGCAGGCCGGTCTGCTGGATGATGGCCAGGATGGCCTGGGCGTCTTCCTCGTTCAGGCCGGGGAACTCGCCCACGATGCGCGTCTCCCCGGCGACCTGCACCAAATTCTCCGATGCGCCCAGGGCGTTGGTGCGGTTCTCGATGATCGAGCGGGCCACTTCCATCTGCTCGGCGGTGACGCTCTGCCCCTCGCCCGGATTGGCGGTCAGGATGACCTGCAGACCGCCGCGCAGGTCGAGGCCGAGGCGCGTCTCCACGTTGCGTTCGTAGAGTGTGGAGCCGTCGAGGGGACTGGCAATGCGCAGGCTCTTGCTGAAATCCACCCAGACGGCGAGGGCTGTGATGAACAGGATGAGAATCAATCGAGGAATCGGTTTTTTCATGGGATACGGGTCTCCGTCACAAAAATGCCCGCCAGAAGTGCGGCGGCGGGGCGATTATACTACCGATTGGAGAAGATGGGATTTACTTCCCGGATTTCACGAAATCCAGCACCTTTTGCAACACTTGTTCGACGCTGAGAGAGTCGGTATCCAGGTAGAAGTGGGCGTGCTGGCGGGCGTGACGGAGACGGCGCTGCTGCTCCTGCCATTCGGCCTCCGTCCAGTTCAGTTTCCTGCGCGCCCCTCCAACGGCATGGGAGGCTTGCAGGAAGATGAGCAGGCTGGGCCGCGTCAACCGCTGCCACATGTCAGGGACGTAGGAATGTTCCTGGGCGATGGCGCGGGCGTTGTAGCCGTGCAAAGCCAAGCCGTTTGCCAGGGTGGTCTTCCCCGCGCCGCATGGACCGACAATCCCGATTAGGGGCCGCTTACTGGTTGTCATGCACGATGAGGTTCAACCGTTCCGGCGCGCCCAGAACCGCCAGCGTCGCCCCCCGGGGGATGGCCTGCGCGGGGGAGGGGTGCATATCCTGATGGCCGTCGAATTTCAGCAGGACGATGCTCAAGTTATATTCCTGCTCGACCTCGCCGACCGTTTTTCCGGCCAGGGCGGAACCGGCCCCGACCTTGATCCGCACCAGGCTGAGCGATTCGCCTTCCACGGTGATGGGGTTGGTGATGTCCACGCCTGCCGCGGCCGCGGCAAAAGCCGGGCCGGCTATGGCGGTGGCGCTCAACGCTGAGAAACCAAATTGCTCCTGGAGCGAACGGGCAAAGTCTTCATTGAAAATGCGGATGACCACGTGAAGGCGCGGGTTGATACTGCGTGCTTTGACCGCAATCTGGAGGTTCAAGGCGTCGTTCTGCGTGCACAGCATGATTGTTTTGGCGCGCTCCACCCCGGCGGCCTCCAGGGTGGAGGGACGGGCGGCGTCATCTTGGATGACCGGAATGCCCATCTTCTGCACGGCGCTCACCTGATCGGCGGAGGAATTGAGTTCGATGACCACCACCTGTTCATCCATGGCGTGCAGTTGATTCACCACGCGGTATCCCAAGTGGCCCAGCCCGATAAGAATTGTGTGGTTGGAGAAAGTGGAAGCAATGGCCATTTCCCATTCCTTGCTGCGCGCCCGGCGGTTGAAGAGCAGAATGCCGAAGTCGGCCAGCCCTTGCGCCAGCGCGCCCATCCCAATGATTGGCATGACAAAAAAGAAGATTTGCAGCAACGGGTGATGAGGAAATTCCCCCGAAGATTGCAGGAACACCATCGTGAGGACGAGATAGATGGATGCCAGCCAACTGTCCACCGGTTCGTTGACTCTGGCGGCAATGTAGTAATAAAGGGATCCGGCCCCCATCACCGCGGCCAGGAAGAACAGCAGGGGGACGCGGAATTGCCGCAGCAGGAGTTGGGTATCCCGCCAGGAAGCCTTCCAGCGCTGCAGTCGCGGGCGAGGTTTTTCCATCAGATCGGCAGGCGTACGGTCATACGGCGAACGTCGTCGCCGCTGCGGGCGAGCACTTTGAGCACCACCACGCTGATATCATCGCAGGGGCGGTTGTTGTCCAAGCGGATGGCTTCTCCCAGCAAGGCGTCGGCGATTTCCTGCGGGCTGGGGTCTTGCTCTTCGAGCATAGCCTTGAGCGAGGTGCAGACGTCCATTGGCCGCCCAACCCGCTCCCCGGCGTGGACCAGTCCGTCGGTGTAGATGGCGATGGTCAGCCCCACCTCCAGCGGAACCTCGGTGATGACCGGCCGCACCGAGCGCGAAATGCCGATTGGCGAAGACGGCACGCTGATGCAGTCCACGCTGTCGTTATGGGCGATGAAGAAGGGCGCCGGGTTGTTGCGGGTCAGGACGACCGTGCTGGTCTCCAGGTCCACCGAGACGATGTTCAGGGTGGAAGTGACCTTGCCATCCTTCTCGGTGTAGAGCAGGTCCGAAGCGGCGCGCGCCGCCGCCCCGTCCCGCACGCCTTCGGCCAGCAGCGAGATCACTTTGCGCACCACCATCAGCGAGACGGCTTTGGCCCCGCGCCCGGAGGTCTGCCCGTCGGCCAGCACCACAGAGAGGCCGCCGTTGGGGCGTTCCACGGCCTCGAGCGTGTCTCCGCTCTCGGTGACGGCGTATTTGTTGGTCTTGGCAACCGCAATCTGCACTTCCATGCCCCCATTTTACCGCAACCTGTGGTTTAAGAGCCTGCGCATCCTGGCCGAAGTAGGCGTGCGCGTGCAGGGAAAAAGGGTTGCCGCCCGGTTTTACTCGCTTATTTTCCCGCTCCGAAGCGAAATTTTTTCATCTGCCAGTTCGCGCACGTCCCTCGTGCTGTGCGTGGTAAACAGGGTAGTGGTGTTCATCTGAGGCAAGATATTCTTCAAATCCGCCAGCAGGCGGGCATGGGAAATTTCATCCAGCGACTTGAACGGCTCATCGAGCAGGAGCAGGTCGGGCTGCAGGACGAGGGCGCGCGCCAGCGCTACGCGCTGCGCCTCGCCACCGGAGAGTTGGGTGGCCTTGCGGCTGCGCAGGGACGAGATTCCCAGGCGTTCGAGCCACTCGTCCACGCGGCGGCAGATTTCGGGTCTGGGCAGGCGGCGGAAGCGCAGGCCGAGCGCCACGTTGTCGAACACCGGACGATCGAGCAGCAGGGCATCCTGCATCACCAGTCCGATGCGGCGGCGATAATCGAGGGTGGAAACCGTTTCCAGCGGCTGGCCGTCGAAGCGGATTTCGCCGCAGGCCGGTTTCAGCAGACGGGCCAGGGCCAGCAGCAGGGTGGTCTTGCCTGCCCCGTTTGGGCCGACAAGCGCTGTCACCCGGCCGCGTTCGATGTCGAGGCGGGCGATTTCCAGCACGATGCCCTGCTGGCGGCGGATTTTCAGGTCGCGGATCTCGATTAGGGCGCTCATCGCTTCCCCCGCTGTTGGATCCAGGTCAAGGTGTAGTTGATGAGGAGTGTGATGGCTAACAGGAGCGCGCTGAGGGCAAGGGCGCGCTCAAATTCGCCTTTGTTTGTTTCGAGAACGATGGCGGTGGTGAGGACGCGCGTCTGGTGGCGGATGTTGCCGCCAACCATCATCGAAGCGCCCACTTCCGAGATGACCGAGCCGAAGCCGGCCATCAGGGCCGCCAGGAGCGGCAGGCGCGCCTCTCTCCAGAGTTGCTGCACCATCTGGAATCGCGAGGCCCCCAGCCCGAGCAACTGCAGGCGCAGGCGCGGGTCGAGGGCTTGCAGGGCGGCGGCGGTTAGACCGGTGACAACTGGCGCAGCGATGATGACCTGCGCGATAACGATAGCCGTGGGGGTGTAGATCAGGCGCAGGCTGCCCAGCGGTCCGCTGCGCCAGAGAGTTATGGCAACCGCCAGCCCGACAACGACAGGCGGCAAGGCCATGCCGGTGTTGACCAGCGTCAGCAGGAGGCTTCGCCCCGGGAATTTTCTCAGCGCCAGGAGCGTGCCGAATGGCAGGCCGATCAGCACGCTGAGCAGCGTTGCTACCCCGGATACTCGCAGCGAGAGGAGGGTAATTTCAGAGAGTTCGTCAAGGGGCATGATAAAAATTCATAACCAGCCACAGGATTTACAGAATAAACAGGAGGTATTTTGGCATTTTCAAAGGGTTCATCCTGCCAATCCTGTCCATCTTTTATAAGTCGTACCTTCATCCTTCCTGTCAGGCTCTTGAAGCGCTCAAGAGAGTCATTCTTCGGTCAGTTGCTTACGGTAGACCCAGGTCGGCATCGGTTTTGTCGGCGTCGGGGGTGAAGAGCGGCTGCCCGAATTCCTCCAGGCCGAAGTTGCCGATGATTTCCTGCCCCTCGGTGGAGGTGATGAAATCGGCAAAGGCAACCGCCCCGGCATGGTTTACCTCTGGCCAGAGTTCTGGGTTGACCACGATGACGTGGTACACATTCAGCAGATTTGGATCGCCCTCCACCAGGATTTCCAGCGACAGGTTATTCCGGTTTGCCAGATAGGTGGCGCGGTCGGTCAAGGTGTAGGCCTCGGTCTCGGAGGCGATGGCCAGCGTGACACCCATATTTTGCCCAGACTCCACGTACCAAGCCTGTCCCTCTAGATTGACTCCTGCGTTTTTCCACAGGCTGAGTTCTTTCTTGTGCGTGCCCGAGTCGTCGCCGCGCGAGACGAACGTCGCGCCGCTGTCGGCGATGGCAACTAGGGCTTCAAGCAGGCCGAGGCCGCGAATGTCCGCCGGGTCGCTGGCCGGGCCGACAATGACGAAGTCGTTGTGCATCACCAGTCGCCGGTCAGAGCCGAAGCCGTTTTCCATGAACGTGACTTCGGACGAAGGCGCGTGGACAAGCAGCACGTCGGCGTTCCCTTGTTCGCCCATCTTGAGCGCCTCGCCGGTCCCCACCGCTACCACCTGGACCGTGTATCCGGCCTCCGCTTCGAAGGCGGGGATCAACACATCGAGCAATCCCGAGTCTTGTGTGCTGGAGGTGGTTGCCAGGATCAAAGCCGGCTTTTCCGGTTTGGGGCTGCAGGCAGGCAGGCAGAAGGCGGCTATCAGGAGGATGGCTGTCCTCAGTATGCGGAAGTGGATAGGTGTCATGTGGGGTTTCCTATAATGGGATTTGTTCGCCGGCATGAGCGGTTGTATATCCTGCCAGCGACTCCATCTCGCGGCGGAAGCGCGCCGTTTGGATGGCCTCGAGGAGCGGCAGGAGAACGGATTCCGTCCCGGCGGGGAAGATGAGGTCGTAACGTTCGTGGAACAGCGGCACGAACCCCAGCCCGGACCGTTCGGCTGCGGCGCGCAGACCGATGGCCGCGTCCGCCGCGCCGCTCTGGACGAGGCGGGCGCATTCCGTGTGGGTGCGGACGGAGGTTCCGTAGCCGTTGATCGCGCCGCCGGGAATGCCCTGGGCGGCCAGTTGCCGGTCGAGCCACAGGCGCGTGCCCGAACCGGGGTTGCGGTTGACGAGGGTCACGTCTGCACGCGCCAGGTCCGCCACCGTGCGGATGGATTTGGGGTTGCCGGGGGCGGTCATCAGTCCCTGTTCGCGGTGGGCCAGGATGACCACGCGCATACTGCGGTCCGGGAACAGGTGGCGGACAAAGGGCAGGTTGTACTCGCCGCTGGCGTCCAGCAGGTGGCAGCCGGCGAACTGGCACAGGTCCTGGCGCAGGGTCACCAGCCCGTCCAGGCTGCCGATGGGCATGGCGAACAGGTCGAGGCGGGGGGCGAGTTGGGCGGCGAGCAGTTCGATCCCCAGGTCGTGGCTGCCGGCAAAGATGACCATCGGGCGGGAGCGGCTATCGGGCAAAACAATCTGCTGGAGCAGGAAACTCCCGGCGCAGGCGCGGTAGAATTTTTCCACCACGCCGGCTTGGACGCGCCTCTCGGCCAGTTCCACCAATCCCGCGCTCTCCAGTTGTTTGAGATGATGGCGCACCCAAGCCGGGTGTTCGCCGAGCGCTTCGCCGAGTTGGGTGAGGGTGGCGGGCGCTCCCATCAGCAGGCGCAGAATTTTCAGCCGCCTCGGGTCGGCCAGCAGTTTCAATTGCTCGAAAGATTGCAGAGGAGAGATGGTAAGCATGTACCGTTAAGTTTTTCCTTAACGGGGGGAAGTCTAACAGACTCGAAATTGTCTGTCAATGGAATGTGTCATTTTTGAGACAATACTCCCCCGGAAAACAAAACAAGGGCCTGGCCGTCATCGCGGCCAAACCCTTGTAGGGGTGAGAGGGGGGAAACTATGCAGCCGGTTCGGCGGGCTTCTTTTTGGCGACGGCCTTCTTGACGCCTTCGATGGCTTCCTTGCCGCGCACCTTGGCGTCCTCGGCCAATTTCTCGGCCTTGGAGGCGACCAACTCGGCCTGCTCGGCGGCCTTGTCGCGCAGTTCGATGCTCTTTTCCTTGATGTAGGTACGGGTCTCCTCGCCGGATTGCGGGGCAAAGAGCAGGGCGACCACCGCGCCGGTCAGACCGCCAACAACGAAGCCAATCAGGAATGCACCAAATTCATCACGATCAGACATTTTATTTCTCCTTTCCTTTGGACATGGATTATTTGAGTTTGAACAGATTGAGGATCTTTCGCAGACCGGCCAGGTATGAGTTGAGTTTGATAACGGGTTCAACGAGGTTTTCACTCAGAAACTCGGTTGTCCCGCGCAGGTTGTTGACGGTGTCGGTCGTGGCCTTAAGGATCGGCTTGATCTCGTTTTGCAACAGGTTTATCAGGCTGGCTACCTGGATGACGAGGATTACCAGCGCCGCGCCGATGATGAGCGACTCGAAGGCCATGAAGATGATGAAGATATCGCGTATGTTGGAGGTCGTCTCAGCATCTCGCGTCAAGCCATAGACGGCAGCAGCGATGGCTGCCAGAATCACCACGATGGCAGCCACAAATCCCACCACCATCCAGCGTTGGCGGCGGCGTTGCAGACGAGCCAGTTCGTCTTCGTTCGTGGGGGCGGTTTCAACAGTCAGGGTTTCGTCCATAATTCTGGGGTGATTATAGCATATTTCGAATCCATAATTCCACACCAATTTGCGGGAATTTTGGCGCGCAGGCCGGCCAAGAATTTTTCATCATCGCTTATAATGGGCTCATCCTTTGCATGGGCACGTACATCTGCTGTTGATTGACCGAATGATCACTGAACTCCTCCCGCCGAGTTTGACCCCCCTCCTGCGCTTTTGACGGCTGATCATGCGAACATCCTGGCTCGCCCTAACCTTTCTCCTGCTCCTTCTCGGCGGCTGTAGCCCGGCTTGGGGCGAGCAACTGCTGGAGACGCCTACCGCCTTTTTAGGCCCGCCCACCTACACCCCCTTCCAGCCGGAAACGTTCCTCCCCCTGCCGACCGTGACGCGCGACTTGCCCGGCAGCGTACCCAGCCCCACACCCGGAATCGTTTCGCTTTACATCTCGCCCGCCGTCCCTGCCCAACTGGCCGACTACGCCCGCACGACCGGGCTGCTGATTGTCTCCCAACCTGACGAAGCGGCGGCAATCCTCGATCAGACCGATACCGCCAGCGAGGGGGAAAGCACCACATGGATTTATGCTCTTGTCGCGCCGTTCTCGACGATTGTGGACGGCGTGAGTTTTGCCGACCTGCAGGCCTGCTGGAGCGGGGCGGGGCAGGGACCGTTTGCCGGCCGCCCGTTGTGGATGGACGAATCCACCCTCGCCGCATTCACCGCCCTTTGGGGCGCGCCAGGCTCCGGGTCCGTGCGCGTGGCGGAGGCGGACCAACTGCTGGATTTGACCTGGAGCGAGCAGCCATCCTGGGGGATCGTCCCGTTCGAAGAACTGGAGCCGCGCTGGAAAGTCCTCAGCGTGGACGGGCAGTCTCCCATCCATAATGATTTCGACCTGGCGGCTTATCCGCTCAAGGTTGCCTTCCGCCTCCAGCCGGAATTCTTCGACCTGCCCGCCTCGAACCGCGACCCTGAAAAACTGACTGTGCTGGTGATGACGGGCGTCACGGCGCTGGTGCGCTCTACCGCCGGGCGCATGGAGACAAAAGGGTTGACTTATCCCGGTGAAGATGTGCGCGACATCTTCCGCGCCGCCGACCTGCTGCACATTAGCAACGAGGTGCCTTTCGACGAAGGCTGTCCCTACCCCTATCCGATTCAAACCACGCTGAACTTCTGCAGCGATGTGCGTTACATTGCCCTGCTGGAAGACATCGGCACAGACATCGTGGAACTGACCGGCAATCACTTCCAAGACCATGGCTCGGAGGCAACCCTGCTGACAATTGACATGTACGAGGAACGCGGCTGGGTTTATTTTGGCGGCGGGCGCAATCGCGCCGACGCCCAGAAGGCCGCCCTGGTGGAGCATCATGGCAACAAACTGGCTTTCATCGGCTGCAACCCGGTCGGGCCGGAGCATTCCTGGGCCGCAGACACGCGTCCCGGCTCGGCAGCGTGCGACTTCGACTTCATGCACAGCGAAATCAGCCGCCTGCGCGCCGAAGGCTATCTTCCGATTGCCACGTTCCAACACTGGGAGTATTATCGCCTTTCGCCGCAGGCCTCCCAGATGCCCGATTTTCGCGGCATGGCCGAGGCCGGAGCGGTGATTGTCAGCGGCAGCCAGTCGCATTTTCCTCAGTACATGGAATTTTACAGTAATTCGTATATCCATTATGGGTTAGGCAATCTATTTTTTGACCAGATGGATTATCCAACCGAAGGCACGCGGCGCGAATTTGCCGACCGCCACGTGTTCTACGATGGCCGCTATATCAGCGTGGAATTGCTCACGTTCATGCTCGAAGATTATGCCCGCCCGCGCCCGATGCTGGAATGGGAGCGGGCGCAGTTCCTGGAAGATATTTTCACAGCAGGAGGCTGGATACCATGAAAATTTACGATATTAGCCTGCCGATTTCCCCTGCGCTGCCGATTTGGCCGGGCGACTCGCCGCTGGTGCTGGAGCGGGTTGAATCAATGGATGACGGCGCGCACGTCAACGTTTCCCGCCTCTCGTGCAGTGTCCACACCGGCACCCACGTGGACGCGCCGCACCATTTCCTGAACGATGGCCGGACGGTGGAATCCCTCCCGCTGGAGGCGCTGATTGGTCCGGCCTGGGTGGCTGCTCTCCCGCCCGGCGCGGACCTGGTGACTGCCTCCGTTTTGGAGGCCGCTTCCATCCCTGGCGGGACGACGCGCCTTCTGCTGAAGACGCGCAACTCCGAGATATGGCGGCGCGGCGAAATGCGCTTCCAGGAGGATTTCGTGGCCGTCTCACCCGATGGGGCGGAGTGGCTGGTTGCACACGGCATTCGTTTGATTGGTGTGGATTATCTCTCCGTTGCGCCATTCCAAGACAGCGACCCCACTCACCACATTCTTCTCAAGGCGGGGGTGATCATCCTTGAAGGTGTAGATTTGAGTGCTGTTGAGGCAGGGACCTACGATTTGTATTGCCTGCCGCTCAAACTAGCCGGTTCAGACGGCGCGCCAGCCCGGGCGATTCTGGTTGGATAAAAGGCTTCCCGCAGGAGTTCTCCTGCGGGAAGTTTTGTTTTTAGTATCTGCGGTTGCCGCCGCCGTATCCGCTGCGACGGTTTCGCCCGCCGCCCCGATCGCCGTATCCGCCGCGCCGGTCACCGTACCCGCCGCCAAAACCACGTTCTTCACGCGGCCGGGCGGCGTTGACTTTCAGCGGTCGGTTGGACAGCAAGTAGCCGTTGAACATCTGGATGGCCTTTTGCGCCTCGCTCTGGTTGCTCATTTCCACGAACGCGAAGCCCTTCGAGCGCCCGGTGTCACGGTCCTTGATCAACGCCACCGAGTTGACGGCTCCCGCCTGGGCGAATAGGGTGCGTAGTTCATCTTCGGTGGTTTCGTAGGCTAGGTTGCCTACATACAGTTTGGATTCCATATTCTTTCTTTTCTCCTTGAAGAATGGGCGCAGAGGGCTGCGAAAAAGCCGCCAGCCTGGTTCAGGTCTGGCGGCTTTCGCTCACACAAATCCTGCTGCAAGTGAGGCGATTGTAACACACAATTCCCATTCGGGAGTCAATTTCCCGGCAAGGTGTAGCCTCCGTCCACCACGATGACCTGCCCGCGGATCATGGAAGCGGCCGGACTGCACAGGAAGGCCACCACTTCGGCCACCTCCTGCGGCGTGACCAGCCGCCCGGCGGGCGTGGCTTCCACTGCCTTCTGGATGACGTTTTTATCCGAAAGCGCGTCGAAGTGTTTGAGGGCGTCCGTCTCGACGATGCCGGGGGAGACGGCATTGACGATGATGTTCTTGGGAGCCAGTTCCACGGCCAGGTAGCGGGTGAGGCTTTCGATGGCCGCCTTGCTTGCCCCGACCACCACGTATTCCGGCAGGACGCGGTTCGCGCCAGGGCTGGAGATGCTGACAATGTGTCCGCCGCCGCGTTTCTCCATCAGCGGGACGGCGCGCTGGGCGGCGAACAGCAGCGAGCGGGCGTTGATGTTCATCGTCCAATCCCAGCCCTTGGGGCGCTGTTCCAGCACCGGGCGGTTGTAGCCGGAGGCGGCGTTGTGGACGAGGATGTCCAGCCCGCCGAAGTTTGCCTCGATTTCGTCGAACAGGCGGTTGAGTTCGTCCAGTTCGCCGACATTGGCCTTGACCAACAGGGCGCGGCGGCCCATCTCCCGAACGGCATTAACGGTCTCTTGCGCCGGGCCCGGGTTGCGGAAGTAATTGACCACTACGTCCGCGCCCAGCGAGGCAAAATGCAGGGCAATGGCGCGCCCGATGCCGCGCCCGGAGCCCGTGATAAGAGCGGCTTTATCGAGGAAAGGCAGGGAATGATCCATTACTCACTCCAACCAGGAGAATCTGTTGAGGATTGGCAGGATTATACTGCGATTGGTTGACGTTTTAGGCTCAAGTGCAGGGTTTTCAACACAAAGGGTTTTCAACACAAAGGACACCAAGGCGCCGAAGGATTCACAAAGGTCAGGGTTTT
>DYKZ01000053.1:13404-17875 GCA_020722345.1 Anaerolinea thermophila
GAAGGATTCACAAAGGTCAGGGTTTTTAACACATTGGAGGGTTCAGGCTTTTCGAGTAATGTAGTCTTGTAAATCGTGCCGTTAGATTATGCCTGGCAAAGCCGACCAAAGGTCGGCGGTACATTTTTACCCTGGCTGTGATTGGTAGGTTATAATTCCCGGCGCGTTTTCCAAACGAAAGTTATTCTTCTCCTTTCCACCTTCTATCGTCAATCCAACGAGGTTTCTATGTTCGATCTTCCCGATGACCAAATCCTCCCCCTTTCCAAAGAGCACGTTTTCTGGACCTGGTCTGCGCAGGCCAAAGTGAACCCCATCCCGGTGACGCGCGCCGAGGGCGTCTATTTCTGGGACATGGACGGCAAGCGCTACCTGGACTTCAACTCGATGACGATGTGCGTCAACATCGGCCACGGCAACCAGACCGTCATCCGTGCCATGCAGGAGCAGACCGCCGCGCTGCCCTATGCCGCCCCCGGCATGGCGACCAAAATCCGCGCCCTGGCCAGCAAAGCCGTCGCCGAGGTGACCCCCGGCGGCAGGTTGAGCAAGGTACTCTTTACCCTCGGCGGCGCGGACGCCAACGAGAACGCCGTCAAACTGGCGCGCGGCTACACCGGAAAATTCAAGATCCTGACGCGCTACCGCTCCTATCACGGCGCTACTGCCGGAGCGATGGCCCTCACCGGCGACCCGCGCCGCATTGCCTGGGAGCCGGGGCTGATGCCCGGTGTTGTCCACTTCCTCGACCCGTACCGCTACCGTTCCACCTTCCACCGCACAACCCCAGATATTTCCGAAGCCGAGTTCACCCGCGATTATCTCAATCACCTTGAGGAAATTATCCAGTATGAGGGGCCTGAAACCATCGCCGCGATTTTGATGGAATCGGTCACCGGCACGAACGGCATCCTCATCCCGCCCGAAGGTTATATGCAAGGCGTCCGCGCCCTGTGCGACAAATACGGCATTGTCATGATTGCCGATGAGGTCATGTCCGGCTTCGGGCGCACCGGCAAGTGGTTCGCGGTTGACCACTGGGACGTCCTCCCGGACATCATCACGATGGCGAAGGGACTCACCTCTGCCTACGCGCCGCTTGGGGCGGTGGCGATGAAGCCCGAAATTGCCGCCGCGTTCGATGAGCGCGTCTACGAGGCCGGGCTGACCTACACCTCGCACCCGGTCTCGCTGGCGGCGGCGGTGGCCAACATCCAGGTCATGCGGGAGGAAAGGCTGGTCGAGCGCGCGGCAGGCATGGGGTCCGTGCTGAACCGGATGTTGAAAGACCTGGGCGAGGCGCATCCTTCGGTCGGCGAAGTCCGCAATCTTGGGCTGTTCGGCATCATCGAACTGGTCAAGGATAGAAAAACAAAGGAGCCGATGGCGCCCTGGAACGGCTCCAGCCCGGAGATGGCTGCCTTCCGCAAGCGCTGTCTCGACGGCGGGTTGTTCCTCTACACCCACTGGCACACGGCGCTCATCATCCCGCCGCTCATCATCAGCGAGGCGCAGTTGCAGGAGGGGATGGCCGTGCTGGACGCGGCGCTGGAAATCACCGACCGGGCCGTCAACCGGGGCTGAACGGAACCGGCGATGAACGAAGATGAATTGGATTGAAATGGCGCAGATGGCCCGCCCGAATACGCTTCCATGACTTGCTTCTTCGTTGATTGTGCTGGGGCTGGGGCTGGCGCTGTATCTCTTTGGCGGCAGCCTGCGGGCGTTTCAGTCCCCAGGTCCGGCTACGGCCGGGTTGCTGCACTCATTTCTTCGCCTGAACGACGTGCACGGTGGAATTTATCGTGAAGCCAATGCCGCCAGAGTAATGCTGGAAGCCGCGCCGCGTAGTACCGCTGTACTGCTTGCATGGGGCGAATAAAAAAATACAATGAGATTGAGTATCAAGAACCACTGGCTTTAAAGGTATGGCGGACGAAACTCCTGCGACACAGGAGCGCGTGGCTTGCAGCGCGAAAGTGTGCAAGCAGTTCACAAAACAAAGATGCCCTGTTACAGATGTGTCCTCGTGTGAGGCATTCACTGACCAGCCCTTGCGGCAGACGCCGGCGTTTGCTTTATACGCTGTCACAAAGGAGCAGTCGCGATGAAAAAACGCTCTTTTCTCTGGGGTTGTCTGGCGGCAGGCTTGTTCGTCCTGCTTTTGGTGGGGATCGGCGGCGGGTGGTGGTACCTGCGCTCACGCTCCCAAACTGCCGAAGCGCCATCTGCTTCTCCAGTTCTGGTCTTTCTGCGCTCGCCTTCCAGCGGTGATGAAATCGGCGCCGGGGCTGTCGTGTCGGTGACATTGCAGGCAACCGCCTCCACCGCCATCCAGAGCGCCGAGTTGTTCGTGGACGGTCAATCGCTGGGCGTAGTGGCAGAAATACCGCAACATGCTTCATGGAACTGGCAAGCCTGGCCGCCGGGCATTCACACCCTCTCGGCGCGCGCCACGACGGTTGACGGGCAGACAGGTCAGTCGCAGACGGTCATTGTCACGGTTTTGGAGGGGCCTTTTCCAACCCAGGCGCAAGAGGGGCAGACGCTGGAGCAGATCGGCGCGGACTTCGGCGTGCCGCCTGACCAGATGGCAAGCGCCAACGGAGGGATGGACCCGACCCTGCCGCTGCCGGGCGGGTTCCCGGTAGAGGTGCCGACCGGCGGCGGAAATGGAAATGAGCCCGGCCCGGGCGGGGGACAGCCAGGCGGCGGAGGCCTGGAGGGCGATCTCATCTCCAACCTGATTCACTGGCATTTCAAGCCCACCGAGCCGGTGGACAAATCCTACTGTTATCTTTCTTTCGACCACCAGGTCTGGTACAAACTTCCCAAACTGCCCTATCACTTCTTTGAGGGAGATGGGACAAATTACCCGCAGTATGATTTCCCGCTCACGGGCGGGGAGAAAGCCATCTGGGCTGAGTGCTGGGGCTGGCTGGGGAACGCGCTCAAGTACCTGGGAGAGGGCGAGACGCAGTTCGACCCGGCACAGCCGCCGGACGAGGTGGAGTTAGCCGGCGCCGGGTTCGTGTTGACCGGCGTGCCGCACTTGCAGCCGATGGGCGGAGGCGCGCCAGACAGTTCCATCGTTGTCCCGCCGCCGTCTGCGCTGCGCAAGCCGCTCAACGAGGAAGAATGCTACCGAAATCACGGCTTTTTGGCGCCGTTCTACTGTGCCCTCCGCAACGACCCGGCCTATGTGGTGCTGGTGTGGGAATGGGGAAGCGGGTTCTGCTGGCCCGGCAGCGACTGCGTCACAGAAATTGACGGCTATCGCATCTACGAGATTAACCAATCCACCGGCGCTGAAGAACTGCTGGAAGAACTTGACGGAGATTGGCAAAAAGTGTTTGCCGTGCCATATCCCTGGCCGGGGATCTGTTACGGCGTACGGGCCTTCGTTGAAAACCCGCTCATCGGAGAGTCCACCATGGCCACCTGGTGCCCCGGCGACGCCGGGGCCCAGCCACAAACGGTGGTCTTATCTCCCACGCACTGGCTGACGGGCGGCGGGACATGGGTTGAAGATGGTTGCGAAACTTATGGCACATTGGATGCGTATGTGGGTGCAAATCAGGAGACAGGCTTTGGCAACCAGCCTGGCGAAGTCCTCGTCGGTGATCTACTGGTGGATGACGAGGAGAAGGATTGCTTCCGTCAGGCACACCATTACGGCGCGGTAAGGTTTACGCTGCCTTCTGAGTTGCAGTTTGGTCAGTCTGCGGTGCTTCAGAAAGCCACTTTGGTGATAGATTCGGAATTCACAGATTATTACAGGAGCGGCGAAGCCACAAACGCCCCACCCTATACTTGTGTCAGTGCGGTCGGCGAAGCCGATGGGGATTGGACCGGCCTAGGCAACGCCCAACACTTCTCCCCCGGCTCGGCGTTGATGGGATATGCAGACAGCCCATTTGCGGATAATTGGTCCGGTTACATAGACGTCACCTCCATTGTGTATCACTGGATGTACCACCCAATCAACAATCACGGCCTGATCCTCTACCCTGTCCACGTCGGACCTCCCTACAACGATGGCGACAGTTACTGCTACACGGGAGCTGACGTCAGATTAATCATTGACTATTTCACTCCTTGATGGAGGTGCGAACATGCGGAAACGGATGCTTACCTTCTGGCTGCTGACGGCGCTTTTGCTCTCTGGCTGCAACCTGAATCTGGCAAGCCCGACAGAGGAGGCTGCCGTCGTGCAGGCCTGGTTCGACGCGCCCCTGCCCAACAGCGTCTTTGTGCTGCCCGGCCCATGTCAAATCGTGGCGCACGGCGCCTCGCCGAATGGGGTTGCCGCCTTTGAACTCACGATCAACGGAACGGCAGCCTCGATCCCCAGCCCGGATACGCAGCCTTCGCTGGTCACCCTGACCCGCGACTGCGGCCTGTCCGAGCCGGGAGAGTACCAACTGCGGCTGCGCGCTCAGGACAACGCCGGGAACTGGAGCGGATTCGC
>DYKZ01000226.1 GCA_020722345.1 Anaerolinea thermophila
GACACGGCGGGCAGGTGAGCGTGGAAAGCGAAGTTGGAAAGGGTTCTCGTTTCAAAGTCTCATTGTCAGGATTGACTTGAGAAAATTTGTTCCGACATATATTCAAGGAGAAATGATGATGAAACATCAGCAGGTGGTCAATTTTATTCGCATAGCGGTCATCACCGGTCTGTTGTTGCTCACTGCTTGCGGCAACCAACCCAAACCCGTAAGCGTGGATGTTGTGCGGGTAGGCGTCCTCTACCCGCTCAGCGGTGACCTGGCCAGCACAGGCCAGGATAACCAGAATGGAACCATCCTGGCCGCCGAAGAGATCAACGCCGCCGGGGGCATCCAATCCCTGGGTGGCGCCAAGTTGGAACTGATCTTCGGCGATACACAGGGCAACCCGGATATCGGCGCCCAAGAGACCGAACGTCTCATCCAAGAAGAGAATGTGGCAGCAATCATTGGAGCCTACCAAAGCAGCGTCACCAAACCTGCCACGCAGGCCGCCGAGCGCCTGGAAACGCCTTTTATCGTCAGCATGGCAATTTCAGACATCATTACCGAGCGCGGTTTTCAATATACCTTCCGCGTTTGCCCTAAGGCGCAGTACTATGGCCGCGATCAGGTGCTTTTTTTGAAGGACCTGGCGCAGTTGGCTGGCTATCCCGTCCAGCGCGTTGCCTTGTTATACGAGAACACCGACTTTGGCACAGGCACTTCGCTGGCGCAAAAGGCGGCTATCCAGGAGAACGGTCTGGAAGTGGTGGCCGAGGTCAGTTACACCGCCGAAGGGGCTGCCGACCTCAGCAACGAAGTGGCCCAGGTGTTGGCAGCCGACCCCGACGCCATCTTGGAAGTTACTTACCTGAACGACAGCATCCTGATCGCCCGGGCATTGGCCGAGGCCGGCGCGACCATACCGCTGGTAGATGCTGCTGGCGGCGTACTGTACCCCGAATATGTCGAACAATTGGGTGAAATGGCTGAGGGTTCCTTTACTCTGGTCGAATATTCCAAATATGCCGCTGGCGGCGAGGAATTGAACGCACGCTTCCACGAGCGCTTTGGCGCCGACATCACCGGCAACAGCGCCTATGCCTACCAGGCCGTTTATGTCCTTGCGGATGCCCTGGAACGGGCCGGCTCGGTAGATAAAGCGCAATTGCGCGCTGCCCTGGCTGCGACCGATATGCCAAAGGGTCCCCACATGATCTTGCCCGCCGAACGCATTCATTTTGATACGGATGGACAGAACGAATTTGCGACCCTGTTCATGGCGCAAATCCAGAATGGGGAATTGGTGCCGGTCTGGCCGGCCGAGTTTGCTGCCAGCAAAGTGCACTTGAATCCGTAGAAATCCTTCTTTTATATGCTGTCCCGACGGTTCGAGTAAACCCATCGGGACGGTTCGAGCAGGATGCACCAAGCAGTAGGAGTATACATGGAACAACGAAACGAGAGCGATAATGTACGCGGTGTACAGCGGATAGCATGGCATCGAAGTCTGACATTCCGGTTGGGATTGACCTGGATTGTCATTACCATCTTTTCTATTCTTGTTTTAGGGGTGACGTTGATTGGGATTGCTCAACGCACCCAGCGCGAAAATATCCTGCGGCAACAGGAAGAAAGCGCCGGGCAGGTCGCTTTGCTGATCTCGTCTTACACCAACGGCGTCGCTAATGAATTGTCGCTTTTCGAAGGCACCCAGTCGCTGATGGCTCTGACGTCTGATGAGCAAAAGGCAGCCTTGGAACAATTGCTCATCCTCCGCAGAACTGTATTCAGCCAGATTGCGCTGTTGACCAAGAGCGGCCGCGAAGCGGTCAAGGTTTCGACCACGCGCACGTATTCGCGCAGCGACCTGGTCAGCCAGGCGGACAGCGAGGCGTTTCTCGCAGCCGTAAGCGGTGAGACGTATATCAGCCCCATCTTCGTTTCGCCTGGAAGCGGCCTGCTCTCGGTGCAGGTTGCCATCCCTGTCAAAGCAGCTGGCGGCCAGATTGCCGGCGTCCTGGTTGCGGAAGCCAACGTGGCCCGCTTGTGGCAGGACGTGGCGCGCATCGAAATCGGCAAGACCGGTTACGCTTACCTGGTGGACGCCGAGGGGCGCTTCCTGGCCTACCAGGAACCGGGTGCCGTGCTGCAACGGTATGGCGAAGATATGAAGCAAATCCCGCCTGTATCCAATTTTGTGGCTGGCATTACGGAAAAACAAGCCTTGCTGGAATATACCGGCTTGAACGGTCAGAAAGTCGTTGGCTTGTTTACGCCCATCCCAGGCACAGGCTGGGCGGCCATCGTTGAACTGCCCACGCAGGAAGCCTTTGCCTCCGTGCGGCAAATGCAGATGTACTTGATTGGTCTGACGGCCCTCGGCCTGCTCATCGCGGTTGGACTTGGCTTCGTCTTGCTCAATCGCACCCTGCGACCTATCCTGCAATTGACGGATGTGGCGCGGGAGGTCGGTCAGGGCAACCTGATGGTTGAAGCCCCGGTCAGGACGAAGGACGAAGTCGGTGTTCTGGCAACGGTCTTCAATTCGATGACCATCCAACTGCGTCAAACGTTGGAAGGGCTGGAACAAAAAGTGGCCGACCGCACCAAAGCGCTGGCGACCTCCACCGAAGTCAGCCGCCGCCTCTCCACCATCCTTAACCGC
>DYKZ01000227.1 GCA_020722345.1 Anaerolinea thermophila
GCTGGGAAGTCTGGCTCGACGGGCAGGAGATCACCCAATTCACCTACTTCCAGCAGATGGGCGGCGTGACGCTCGATCCCGTCTCGGTCGAGATTACCTACGGCCTCGAACGCATCCTCATTGCCCTCAACAACGCCAAGTCCATCTGGGACGAACCCTGGGGCGCGGGCGTGACCTATGGCGAGATCCGCCGCCAAGAGGAGTTTGAGCACTCCAAGTATTATTTCGAGACCGCCGACGTCGAACGCGTCCGCGCCATGTATGACCTCTTCTCCGCCGAGGCTGACGCCTGCCTGGCCGCCGGCCTCGTCGTTCCCGTCCACGACTACGTCCTCAAATGCTCGCACGCCTTCAACATTCTTGACACGCGCGGCGCCATCAGTGTGGCCGAACGCCAGGCCTTCTTCCGCCGCATCCGCGAACTGGCGAAGGGCGTCGCGGTCGCGTACGGCGAACAGCGCAAGCAACTCGAATATCCTCTCCTCAAAGCGACTCCCACGCAACACGCAACATTGCGAAGCATCCCCGTGGGACGCACCACGCCTTCATCCTTCATCCTTCAACCTTCATCCTTTGTATTCGAGATCGGCGTCGAAGAACTCCCCGCTTTGGATGTGGACGCTGCTCACGAACAACTCACCCAGCGGATTCCGGCTCTGCTTGACGAACTTCATCTCGCTCATGGCGGCGTCCGCGTCTTCGCGACCCCGCGCCGGATCGCCGTTTCGGTCGCCTCTCTCGCCCCGCAGCAGCCCGACCGCGAAGACCTGGTCAAGGGTCCGCCGGCGGACAAGGCGTTCGACAAAGAGGGCAAGCCGGCTCCCGCCGCGCAGGGCTTCGCCAAAAAGAACGGCGTGAATGTGGAAGACCTGCAAGTCCGCGAGGAGAACGGCGGCAAATACGTCTTCGCCCTGGTCGAGCAAAAGGGACGCCCCGCGCCCGAGGTCCTCGCCGAAGCCCTGCCGAAACTGATCGAAAGCATCAAGTTCGAAAAGTCCATGCGCTGGAACGATTCAGGGGTTGCATTTTCTCGCCCAATCCGCTGGTTGGTTGCCTTGTTTGGGGATCAAGTCATCTCGTTCGAATATGCGGGCGTTGCATCTGGCAACGTCACGCGCGGACTGCGTCCCTACGACTCGCCCGAAATCAACCTCCCCTCCGCCGATCAATACTTCGACCTCATCCGCGCAGCAGGCATCCTGCTCGATAAGGAAGAACGCCAGGCGGCCATCGTTCAACAGGTAAAAGAGGCCGCCTCTCTGGTGGGCGGCGAAGCCATCATAGACGATGATCTCTTGAACGAGGTTGCCAACCTGATCGAAAAACCCACCGCTGTCCTGGGCGGATTCGACCCCGAATTTCTGCAACTGCCGCGCGACGTGCTGATTTCGGTGATGAAGAAACACCAGCGCTACTTCCCCGTCGTTGGGACACCCCCTGCGGGTGTCCGGGGACAGGGGCAGGCTCAGGGTCCGGGGCAGGCCCAATCCCTGCTGCCGCATTTCATCGCCATCCGCAACGGCGACGACCTCGGCATAGACCTCGTCCGTCAGGGCAACGAACACGTCCTCGGCGCGCGCTTTGCCGACGCAGCCTTCTTCGTCCGCGAAGACCTCAAACGCAAACTCGAAGACTTCCGTCCCAAACTGGCGGGACTCACCTTCCACACCAAACTCGGCTCCATGCTCGACAAGTCCGAGCGCATCGCAAAACTGGTCAACGAAATTGCGCCCATCCTCGGAATTACCAATCACCAGTTGCCGATCGCCGAACGCGCCGCGTTCCTCATGAAGGCCGACCTGGTCACGCAGATGGTCACCGAGATGACCTCCCTGCAGGGCATCATCGGGCGTGAATATGCCCTGCGCAGCGGTGAAGACCCCGCTGTGGCCGCCGCCATTGGCGAACAATACCTGCCTGTCCCGCAGACGGAGACCGGCGTGATGCTGGCGTTAGCGGACCGGATCGACTCGCTGGTTGGCTTGTTCGCGGCGGGACTGGCTCCCAGCGGCGCGAAAGACCCCTTCGGTCTGCGCCGCGCCGCGATTGGCGTCGTCCAGCCATTGATCGAGCACAACCTGAGTTTCGATCTTGCACAGGCGGTGAAGAAGTCCGCCCGCTTGCAGCCGATTGACGTGACCGAGGAAACGCAAAAGCAGATTCTCGATTTCCTCACCGCCCGCCTGGCTGTGCTTTTGAAGGATATGGGTTACCGCTATGACGTGGTGGACGCCGTGCTGGCCGCGCAATCGAAGGACCCCGCCGGCTCGGCGCGCGCCGTCCGAGAGTTGCAGCCATGGGTGGAGCGCGACGACTGGCGCGAGGTCCTGCCTGCGTTTGCGCGTTGTGTCCGCATCACGCGCGATCAAAAGCAGACCTTCGAGGTTTTGGAAAAGGCCTTTGTAGAGAAGGAAGAAAGCGAATTGTTCGCCGCGCTTGCAAAGGCGGAATCTGCCTCCCGTCGAGAAGGAAGCGTGGACGATTTCCTGAACGCCTTCGCGCCCATGATCCCCGCCGTCAACGCGTTCTTCGATAACGTTCTGGTCATGGCAGAGGACAAGGCGTTGCAGGAAAACCGCCTCGGCCTGTTGCAGCGCATCGCG
>DYKZ01000054.1 GCA_020722345.1 Anaerolinea thermophila
GTCCCCTCGAAGGATAAGGTGCGTCCGACCACATTGGACGCCTGGGCAATCAACATTGGGGAAAGCGGTGGAAGTATTTGGAAAAACCTTTTCCTGATGAACTTTGGCTACCCTACAAAAACACACTGCGCGAAATGATTGCCAGGCGGAACGCGGAAGAATCATTCCAACATCCCCACTGCCTGCTCCAAATCCAACTTTCCTGGGGTGACGTAAATCATGGTCGTTTCCAGGCGCTCGTGACCAAGAAGCATGGCGACTTTCTCCAGCGAAACGCCCATATCCACCAGGTTCTTGCTAAAGGTATGGCGTAGGACGTGCGGGGTGAGTGCTTCTATCTTGGCGCGTCTGCCCATCTCGGCAAGCATCCGCTCAACCGAGCGAGGCGATAACGCCTCCGTCTGTTTGCCGGTCAGCAGCGCATCGCCGCCGGTGAGGGGGCGCGCCTCCAGCCAGGTTTCAAGCGCCTGCCGCGCCACCTTGTTAAGCGGGATAGTTCTTTGCTTCTGCCCCTTCCCCGCCCGGACGGTCAACTCCCCCTTGCGGGCGGTTATTTCAATATCCCGTACCTGCAAATCGCACAATTCCGAAACGCGCAGCCCGGTATGCAACAAAAGGGCAATCATTACCAGGTTGCGCTTTGCCTGTCTTTGGGCAGGTTCCGTCCTGGCGGCGTTGAGGTCTTTTTCGGCTTCCTGCCAGAGCGCAAACTGCTGATTTTTATTCAGCCAGCGGGGGGCATGTTTTTGGGCTTCGATGCCGCGCACACCCTTCAATGGATTGGACACCAGTAAACCGCTTTTTTGCGCCCATTCTGCAAAGGTGCGTAGGGCTGCCAGACGGCGGTTAATGGTTGCCGGGGCATACTGGGCTGTTTGCAGGTGCTGCCGGTATTGGCGGGCATCGGTCGGGGTGAGCAGTTCCGGGGTGAAGTCACATTGATTCTTTTCCTTGTACCAGCGGGAGAAATGCCCCAGGTCGCCCAGGTAGCTTTTGCGTGTGGCAGGCGAAGTATCCTCTTCCAGCAGGTATTTTTCAAAGTTGGGCAGCATAAAAACCTCTTTGTAAAAGTTATCCGACAATTAATTAAGGGGATAATACCGCAAAATACCCCCAAAAAACGTCTTTTTGGGGGTGTTTTTGTCGAAGAATGGTTATTATCCGACCTTATTTTTTTACATCTTCGCGCATTCTAATCTTCATCCCAATAAAAATAGCGCGTGCCTGTATTTGTCCATCCGTATAATCTGCCATTCTTTTTGAGCCAACTTTCCGCCGCGATGGAACTAGAAAAATAAAACGGTTTTCCAGTTTCATTGCGTATAAAATCGTGCAATCCATAATCAATGATTGAGTACATTTTTACCTCCGCCTGCAATGAAGCAGGGCGTCTTTTTATCAATGACTATTGAGATAGCAATTCCTGTCATTAATACTAAAGGAAGCCACCATAAAACTTCGTCTGATGCAGAACCGCCCTGTAACGCGAATACCGAACCGATGAGACAGGCAGCATAAAAAACGAAAAGAATCAGTTTGCTAAACAAATTTGATAATCTTATTGTAGTGTCTACAAAAAGTGGTAAGAGTAAAACGAAGTCCCAACTCCACAAATACGGGCTTATTATAGCGGTCGAAGCTAAACTCCAAAGAACTGAATTTTCAGGTTTGTTTTTCGACCAAACCTGGAAATTTATTACGATAATAGCTATGTAAATAACAAACCAAAAAATAAAACCAATTGTGCCAAAGTTGCGCAGGGCCGAGAAAATACTAGGTTGCGCCCAATTATCAGGATTTCTTTGTAAATTCGATAAAAAATCATTTATCCAAGCCGAACCACTAAACCACAACGGTGCTGTTTGTAGAATCACAAAAAAGCAGATGGCAAGAAATAACTTCAAAATATCTTGCAACGCGCTTTTGATGAATAAAAGATAAATAAAGACGCTGGGCAATACCACAATACAGTGTTGAGGCTTTACAAGAGCAACAGCGAATAAAAACCCACCCAGTATTAACTGCTGTCTCCCAATTGAATATACACCTGCAATTAACGCCATCATAAGCAATATATCTACTTGCCCAAGAGTAAGATGCCTTATGGTGGGAATAAAGAGAAAAACAGACAATGCTAGTATGCCAAGATATAGAGGCTTGATTTTTTCATGGCCGGATTGTCGAATTAAACATCTTATTAATATTAGAAGAAGTACAATATTCAAAATCAGCCAGATATTAGTGGCTAGGTGTTGAGGTAGAAACCCTAGAAAGAAAAATAACCCTACGACTTGTGGAAACCAGATTGAATTGCTATCATTAAAAATCGAATTAATGTTGTAAGCAGACTCTCTTTGCGTGAGTAAGTATGCTGGCGCCCAGAGATTATTGCGAAAATCCAAACTCATAAATTGGGCGGAAAAAGTGAAATAACTAATTAGAACAAATAGAATTAGACCACTAACTATAAAAAGCATTCTGTTCATTGGTTTTCCTAATTTAGAGAGCCTTGCATAATTGAAAAAGGTGGGGATAAGATAGGTGTGTGAGGCACGGAGGTGTCAAAAATGAACCAAATTTTCGGACTTTTAGCGACACATAAAGACTCAACTTTCCTTCCCATCCTCTTCATCCACCCAGGCGACGTAAATATGCTGGGCTTCCTCCACCGCCTTTTCCAGGGATGCATGGAACAACCTGTTGCGCCCCTGGTCGGGCATCCCTATCCGCCAAAGTTCCTCCTCCAGGCGGGTCAGGACGGGGGCAAAGGTCTTGGGGTTTTTGTATTCCAGCCCCAGGGGGCGAAGAGAAAGACGATAGCCGCTTTGCACCAGGTAAGCCAGCGCCTGCTCGGTCTCGGTCGGGTTGGGGGCAGAGCCTGCAATCACCTCCCGCAGGCGCACTTGGTGACAATACAGCATGGCAAGGTTATACCAGATGGGTTTCTCGGCTTCGCTCTTGGGACCGTCCAGGGTTACGCCCAGCGAAAGATTGTACTCATAATATCGTTGCCAGGCTTCCTCGGGGGATGCCAGGTGACTGAGCAGGGGCGGCGCAAAGAGTTCTTCGTAGAGACCGGTCTTTAGCGTAATCTCATCGCTCATGGCCTTTCGCATTTTCCTGATGAATCTCCAACATGGGGGATGCCGCCAATACGCGCAGGGCAAGCCGCACGGCGGCGCTATCCGACTCGCAACCATACCGCTCCCGGATGATGCCAATTGCCTTCAGGTCTCGCTCCTCATCCATGCGGATAAGTTTCTTCGCTCCCATTTTATTCGTCATTTTCAGCCTCTTCGGGATTGTGGGAAGTCTCGCCTTTCTCGCGCCAGCCCATCATCGCATAGTATTCTTCATACAGGGCGGAAATCGCAGCGCGGCGCTCTGCCATCTGTGCGGAAAAGGAGTTGGGGTCTTCCTCTTCTTCCTCTTCTTCCGAGACCTCGGCGGGCAGAAAAGCCCACTCGTTGCGATAAATTTCCCAAGCCTGCCAAAAGGCTTGCGCAGGCGTAAAACTGGAGCCTTTAGCGGTCTCCACATAACTCAGCACGGCTTCGGTCGTCTGCGCGGCGGCTGACTCAATCCGCTCTTCCAGAGTTCCGGCCTCCGTCAGGCGCTTTGTCATCCCCGGCAGATACTTGGTCCAGTGGCGGCGAATATCCGCCTTCAGGGTAGTCAGGGGGTTGTCGGAAATATCCAGGTCACTCATGGCGCTCTCCTTTGTTTGAGGGTGGTACATAAAGTATATCGTAACGATATGCACTCTTACAAGATACAATTTTGTCAGGCGGCATCGCTCATCACCTGCTGCCCTTGCTTTTGTTCCAGTTCCCGCAGCAGGGCATCAATCTCAGCCGCCCGCTTGCGCAGGGCATCCAACTGCTCCCGGTGTTCAAAGTCCCCGCCAATTGCCTTCACTTCATCCAGGTCACGCTGCAATTTCGCCAGGTTCTCGGTTTCGCTTTGCTTTCTCTTCTCTGGGATTGACAGGGCGCGGCGGAGCCTTGCCACGTTTGTGCCCTTCTCCCCTTCCACAAAGGTTCTATCCAGGTCGCTGGCAGTGGGAATGAGTTGGGCTTCTTCCTCCGTGATTTTGAGATAAAAGGAAACCTGGCCTCCCACCATCCTCGGCGGTTTGGCAAGCAGGGTAAAGCCCAGATACTCCCCCACTTCCTGCAGCGTGCCGCTGGGGTCGGGGGTCTTCATCAGGTCGCTCTCCAGGGCGGCAAGGTGTTCCCCTGCGTTATCCTTCTCGTCCAGGGTGGCATTGCGGATCCGAAGGGAGAAAGCCCCATTGCGTTTGAAGCGTTCGTTTTTGCCTTGCAGGGCTGTTTTGGCGGTCTCTGCCATCTCCAGCGATTCGGCGGTCGCGCCCGGCTGCCGGGCATCCTCGGCGGTCTTTTTCGCCCAGGCTTTCATCTTTTCGATGTCCTCCCGAATCTTTTCTTCCCTTTGCGCTTCCTCTCCATAGGCGAGTTGGATTGCCTCGATGGATGCACCCGCCCTGCGGATTTTGTCCTGCGCCTCCTCGATGGCGCGGGGCAGACTGCTGAGTTTGATATGCACCTGGTGATTCTTCTGCTTCCAGGCGGTTTCCAGGGCGGTGAGTTTGCGCAGTTCAGCATCCACCGCCACCTTCTCAATCACAGCCGGGTTGCCGGTTGCCAGGGCTTTCATTTCGGCGTAGGACAGCGCCATCGCGTCCACATCCTCCACGCTACGGGCGCTCAAATCCCGGTTCATCACCTGGGCAATGAAGCGGGCTTTGCGCTCCAGCAGTTGCCAGTTATAGACATCGAAGGACTCTTCGGTCAGGTAACGGTACACGCCCACTTCGGCATTCAGGTTACCCTGGCGTAATATCCGCCCCTCGCGCTGTTCCACGTCCCTGGGTCTCCAGGGCGCGTCCAGGTGATGCAGGGCAGCCAGGCGGCGCTGGACATTGGTTCCCGCGCCCATTGTTTCGGTGGAACCTATCAGCACCCGCACCTCTCCGGCATTGACCCGCCGGAACAACTCGAATTTGTCTTCGTCTTTCTTGTAATCCTGCATGAAGGCGATTTCCTCCGGTTTCACGCCCCGCGCCACCAGTTTGCGCTTGATGTCTGCATACAGGTTGAAGTCTTCGTTGTTGGGGGTGCCGAGGTCGCAGAAAATCATCTGCGCCATGTTTTGGGGTACTTCCTCGCCCGGTACGGTGACTCCGGTTGTGCGTTGATAAATGCTGAAGACATTCTCCACCGCCTTGTTGAGTTTGCTATTGGGGTCGTCCGCCGCCGAAGGGTCAATCAGGCGCATGTCCAATGCTGCCTTGCGCCCATCCGAGGTGATTTTGAGCATGTTGTCTTCCCGCGGGTTTACGTTGGGCAGGTTTTCTGCCCGCTCCACCAGCGATTGAATGTACCCCTTCAGTTCTTCGGAAGCCGGAACCGCCACACCCCGCTGGCGGCGGTTCCCTTCTTCATCTTTTTCGATTTTGGGGCGGCGCAGGTTGAGGGCATCCGGGTCCACCTGCACATCCGCGAAGCGCATGAAGAGGCGCTTCAGTTCCGGGACATTGTTGAATTGGGCGAAGCGCGATTTGGTCTGGTAGCCGCCGCCGGAGGGTTTCATCTCGATGCTCGTCACCACATCCCCAAACTGACTCGCCCAACTGTCGAAGTGAGCCAGCCCCAGCTCTTTCAGGTGGTCGTAGTCCAGGAAACGCTGCATGTTATACATCTCGCTCACCGAGTTGGCGATGGGGGTGCCGGTGGCAAACACAACGCTCTGGTCATCGCCGTATTTCTGTCTCATCACCCGCATTTTCATAAACAAGTCCTGGGCGCGTTTGCTTGCAACCCCTTTTACCCCCGCCAGGCGGGTGCGCCGGGTGGGGAAGTCCAGGTTTTTGAAGAGGTCTGCTTCATCCACGAATAGCTGGTCCACCCCCAGTTCATCCCAGGTGATGGTGTTGTCTTTGCTTTCGCGGGCGCTCACGATAAGTTCCTGAAGTTTGGCTTCCTCCCTTGCCAGTTTTTTTTCCAACTCCTTCACGGTGAGATTGTCGTCTTCCGCCCTCGCCGCTTCCAGGGCTTCCCGCAATCCGCCAATCTGTTCCCGGACGAATTCCTGTTCGCTCTCCGTCTTTACCGGGAGTTTTTCCAGGGCGGAGTGGGTGACGATGACGGCATCCCAATCCCCGGTGGCGATGCGGCTCATTGTCAGGCTACGTTTTTTCTCAGACACATCCTCGGCGGAGAGAGCGAGTATCCGGGCTGCCGGGTACATGCGATAAAAATCGGCGCTGTATTGTTCCAGCATGTGATTGGGGATGACGTGCATCGGTTTTTTGCGCATCCCGGTCCGGCGCAGTTCCATGCTGCCGCCAATCATCGAGAAGGTCTTGCCCGCCCCCACGATATGCGCCAACAGGGTGTTCTCTCCCCGGCTGATGCGCCATATCGAATCCTTTTGGTGGGGGCGCAGTTCCGGCATATTAGCGCCCATCCCTGGTAGGGTCAGGTGAGAGCCGTCATAGCGGCGCGGCACTTCCGCGTTATATAGTTCGTTGTAGGAGCGCACCAGTCGCTCGGTGCGTTCCTCGCTGGATGTGAATATCCATTTTTCAAACTCTGCCTTTATCTTCCCTTGCATTTCCCTTGCGGCGATGGTTGCCCCCTGGTTCACCACCCGCCTTTCGCCATCGGGACCGTACACAGTATCGTAGACGGTTGGTTCTTTGCCATTCAGCGCCGATTCCAGCAGAGTCAGGGCATCCACTTCCCCAGTACCCCAGGTTTGCCGGGCAATTGCGGAGTTTCTATCGTATTTTCTCCAGCGGTATTCAGTGTTGGGGTTGACCTTCCATTCCGCCAGGGTGGGTATGAAACTGACCTTGAAGTCTGCCTTCAGCAGGCTGCGGGCGAATTCGGCAATGTCTTCGGTGGGTATCCAGGGGCTACCCAGGGGTGCTTTGATCTCGGCGGCTTCCAGGTCTCGCGGCTTCACATTTTGCAGAGCATCCACGTTTCGCTGGTAGCGGGGCTGCAAGGCGGCGGCGGCTTCGGCTTCCGCCAACTTCTGCCGCACATTCCCGGAGAGATATTCTTCCGCGCTCTGCCAGACCCCGCCGGGTGTTTCAAAGACATAGCCCTCATCCTGCAAGGTTTTCTGCAAGCGAGCCACCGAAAGACCGGTAAGCTGCTCCATCCGGTTCCAGTCTATCATCCCCGTTTCGTTCAGGGTCACTCGCAGGGCATCCTGGGGGGTATCCGCTTTTTCAACGGCTTTGCTGATGGAGATAACCCGTTTTTGGAAGATGGCTTCCTTGCTGGCTGTGTTTTTCTCGGAATCGTAATCGCGTTCCAACGCCATCAGGAAGGGCAGGTTCGGGTCGCCGGAGAAGGCGCGTTGGTTGGCGCGGCTGTTCACCGGTCCATATTCCGACACGAAGTCATCGTAGACTTGGTTGAGCGAGGCTTGGGCTTCCGCCAGCAAACTATCCTCGGCTTCTTCCACATTGCACTTGAGAACGGTTCTTGCCGCCTGGTTGAGCGCCACCATGCCGCGTATGCGCCGCACATCCAGGGGTTCTTTGCCGTCTTTGGTCGCCTGTCCGTTTTTCTCGTGCGGAACCATCACCCCGTTTTCCAGGCGATAGACTCCGTCCGTCTCCACCAGGTATTGCCCCTCCGCCATGCCCCTCTCCGGGAGTATCCGTTTGGGCTGCGCTGGGCGGTTACGGGGGCAGCGCGGGTTGTTGCAGTTACCATCCTTATCCAGAAAACTGCCGCAGGAGGCACAGCGTCCTTGTGGGGAAGCAAGTTCTCCCTGGGGCAAGCGGCTGATTGCATCGTTCAGGGCATCCGCCAGGTCGCGCCCGTCGCTTTCCAGGGTGGCTTCGTTTCTGGAGTACATCGAGCCGCTCAGGGTCATCTTTCCCAGCATCATCTCCGGGTGGGCAGTATAGTAACGGTTCACCCGAATTTCCTCTCCGCCCGCCGTTGTCATCGTATCGGTGTCCACCCAGGATGGGTCTTTGGCGGGTTCACCGGGTAGGCGTTTTCTCAGGAACAGGATGTCGGTGGTGACTTCGGTTCCGGCGTTTTCCTTGAATGCAGTGTTGGGAAGGCGTATCGCACCCACCAGGTCTGCCTGCTCCGAGAGGTATTGGCGGATGGCTGGGTCTTTGCTATCCATGGTGTAGCGAGATGTGATGAAAGCTACCGTGCCGCCGGGCTTCACTTTGTCCAGAGATTTGGCAAAGAAGAAGTTGTGTATGGCGCGGCTGAGGAACCGCCTTGCCCCCAGAAAGTCTTTATCCACCACCGGGAAGTTTCCAAATGGGACGTTGGAGATTGCCAGGTCGAAGTAGTTGTTGGGTAGGTTGACATCCTGGAATCCCGCATTACGGACATCCGCGTTTTGGTACAGGTGTTGGGCGATGCGGGCGGTGAAGGAATCCAGCTCCACAGCCACCCGTTTGGAGACTTTGTATTCTTCCGGCATCAGCCCAAAGAAGTGACCGATGCCGCTGGCAGGTTCCAGGATGTTGCCAGTGCGGGCATCGAAGCCCATGTGTTTGAGTGCCTCCCACATGGCGCGGATGACGGTGGGGCTGGTGTAGTGGGCATTGACGGTGCTGCGGGAGGCGGCGTTCCACTCGTCTTCACTGAGCAGGGCTTTCAGTTCCCGGTATTCGTCTAGAAATTCTGGCTTTCTTTCCGAGTTTCTGGGGTTGTACCATTCATTACGGCGGTCGAAGACCCCGGAGAGACCACCCCAGCCCACAAACTTGACCAGTATCGCCTGCTCCTCGGGCGTTGCCTGCCGTTTTTCCTCTTCCAGCTTCTTGACCAGTTTTATCGCTTCGATGTTGGCGCGGGCTTTGGCTTTGGGGCTACCCTTGCCGATTTCATCGGAGTCCGAAATGTGATAGTCGTTCCCGGTGGGCTGGGCATCCAGCACATCTGCATCCATCCCGACGAGGTCGTCTTCTGCGGCGGGGAGCGCTGCATCCGGCTGTATCGCAAGGTCGTCTTCCGCGCGATGTCTAGCGGCGGCATCCGGAGCGGCGGCTGGTCCCCCGGTCTGGCTTCCTTGCGCTTGTTGGGAGGTTCCTCCTCCCTGCCAGGCGACCACGTTAGATTTGGTAGTTATCCCAATCCCCCTGATGGGTACGCCGCCTGCGGAAACATACTCGGAATATCGAATCGTCCCGTCCGGGAGAATCGATTCCAGGGTGACATCCTTTTCTTTGCCGTTTATCCGTACCCGGATGGTCGCCCTGGGTAGGGCATCGTTTGCCTGATAGTTGGCGGGGCGCACTTTGGTTTTCTTGAAACGGGAGCCATGAGGGGGCCAGCCGCTTGGCTCGTGCTGCTTTTTGCCCTGCAACTGACAGCGCGGGTTGGTACAAACCGGGTTGTCGGTTGCCATAAAACGCCCGCAGCGCGAACAGCGCGGGACATGCTTCCACACTGGAAAGCGTTCCACTTGCGCCTTCTGGTCGCTCTCCCCGGTACCGGCGAGGCTAAGACCGGGTTTTGCCTGCCCTCCGATGGCTTCCTTGCGTTTCGCCGGGGTATTTGCCGCAAAATAGCCCGTGTTTTTGAGATGGTCGTACACGGCGGCATACCCCACCTGGGCATCCCTGCGGGGTAAACCGGTGGCGGAATGGGTGGGCGGCTTGATGCCCGCTTTCTGCATATCCGCAAAGAGCAGGCGGGTTTTGGCTTCGGCTTTTTTTTGCTCCATCCCGCTTATCCCGGTGTGGTTCCGGGTTGCTTGAAACAGGGCATCCAACTCTTTGGGGTCCTGGTCGCCGTCCACCGCTTTTACATGCTCAAAATACTTGTCTCTGTTGTTATCGCAGGACATTCTTCTCTCCTCTCCTCTGCCCTACCCGGCGCTATCATGGACGGCGGATTGCAAAAGCGCAACCGCATCGGATGCGTATTCCCGCCACACCTCCGGGAGTTGAGGGAGAAACCTTTCTCCCAGCAGTGTTTGCAATTCGTCCACGCACCGGCGGGTGGCAGTGGCGGATTCCAAGAGTTGAATCACCAGGTCGGTGATGCGTTCATCATCCCCGGCGCTTTCGCTTTCTGCGCCTGCGTCCGTTTCCGGTTTCGGGAATTGCTCTGCCAGGTTTTCGACATCCCCTCCCACAATCCCCCTGGCTTCGGCAAGCGCCGCATCCAGGGTTTCGCCTTTATCCCGCACCACACGGGCTATCCGGCGCACTTTCCTCCCCAGTTCCGGGTTTTGAGATAATTCTTCTGCCAGGTTGCGCTGCTCCTCCTGGGGCAGGCTTCCCAAAGAGCGCAGCGCCGCCTCGGTTAGCCCCAGGCTGTTCACGGTTTGCTGAACCTGCCTGTCTATGGAGAGCAGCTGCATCAGTTTTTTGCGGCTGGCGGGTTTCATTTCCACACCCAAGCGGTCCAGCGTTTCATCCCACGTCACCAGCGGATGAGTGGGGCTGAAGCCAGCCTCGTGCAACAGGGTTTCCAGTTTTTCTGCGTTTTCTGCCTGGGGGTATCCGGCGGATAACACCTCTTCCACCCTCCCGCCCAGGTTCAGGGCGATGGCATTGGCGATGAGCCAGGAAACCTTGAGCGCCCCAGCCAAGTCAAGGGGGGTGAGGTCCTTGCGGTGCAGGTTTTCCGCTACGGTGAGACCGTGCGCTTCGGTGGCGCTCAGGTTGCCCCTCACCATGCAAGGGATTTTCGTCCAGCCCGCTTTTTGGGCAGCCCTGACCCGCCTCTCTCCGGCTATCAGCAGGTAGCCGCCTTCCCCGTTTCGCCGCACCAGGGGCAGGTTGACCAGGTTGGGAGAGTCTTCCGTCCCCAGGCTGATGGCAAGACCTTCCAAGTCCGCCTCCGCATCGGTGCGCGGGTTGCCCGCCGAAAACAGGATTTTGTCCATCTCAATCGTTTCAATCGTTGTCTCCATCATCACCTCTCTCAAATCTATCGCTTGATTCAGATGAATTCTTTGCTTTGCCCTCGCCGTGTGTTGGCGTTCCGTTTGGCGGGGCGAGGGCAGTTCGGTTTGCCACAGCCAGGCGGGAATCCCATAGACCCAGGGGCTTGCCAATTCTTGCAGGGATACCCAGACTTCATTGGGGCTGAGGGCGACCGGTTCCGGGGCGGTTTCCACCGCCCAGAAGATGTCTTCGATGCTTTCGACCTGGTGGAGTGCCATTTCTGCCGGGTGAACATGCTCCTCTGTGAGCAGGATGAAGCCGAAGCGGTGCAGGGTGGCGTTGTGGTGGCAGCAGTATCCCGACCGGGGTAGCGGATGCCCGGTGAGTCCGCAGAACTGCCCGCGCCGATGGGCGCAGGATGCGCAGGAGAGTCCCGGCTTCTTCATCCACAGCGAACAGTGTGGGCAGAAGTAGTCGTTGTCCACGACCTGCCCGGTGACATGGCACCACTGAAGGCACATTGTCCCTACCTGGGGTTTTCGATTTTGTAGGTCAGTACCGCCGAATCAAACGAAACGCTCCCGGCTGTGTCGGAATAACGCACCAGTAAGCACGCGGAACGAGCCGGGGAATTTCTCCAGCACTTTGAGGCCGTCCCGACGGTAAACAAAGACAAGGCTAACGGTTTTCAGGGGAGACTTGCTCATTCTTGACCTTTCTTGGAGAATTTTTCCCAAACGGAGGTGATTGTGTCGGTGTAGGATGTTTTCCCCGCCGCCAGACCGTCCAGGGACCGCTCCAGGGTGGCGGTGAAACCCAGGTCCAACAGATAGGGAAACTTTTCTCCCACCAATGCCAGGACATCCGTTCCCAAAGCTGTGACGAGCAGGCTGCCTTCCGTTTCCACACAGTATCCATGTGCCAGAAGCGCGTCAACCGTTGTGGCGTAGGTAGAGGGTCTTCCCACGCCGCCAACCGCCAACAGTGTGATGAGTTCGCCCATTGCGATCCCCGCCCGTTTGGATACATAGGCCCGGGGTCGAATCTTCTCCCCTTTCTTCAATCGGGAGACGCCGTTTGAGTCGGGGCGGCTACCCGGATAGACCTGGCGGTATCCGGGTTCCAGGATAATTCGTTCTGTGAGCGTCACCTGTTTCATGTGGCTGCCTCCGCTGCCTCCAGAGTGACGGTGACGACCTTGACCTGCGCCGGGCGCATGTGGGATGCAATAAAACGCTGCCATATCAGGCGGTACAGGGCATTGCCCTGAGGGTTGACGCTACGAAGGGAGTCTGGATATTGGGCCGGGTCGCTGGGGCGGATGGCTTCATGCGCGTCCTGCTGATGGGGAGACAGGGCAAGCCTTTCGTTGGGCGATTTCCTGCCCAGCATCGCTGTTCCGTATGTGGAGCGGATAACCTCTTTTGCGGCTTCGCTTGCCGAATCCGCTACCCGCTGGCTGTCTGTGCGCGGGTAGGTAATGAAGCCTTCGTCATATAGGTTTTGGGCTATTCTCATGACTTTCCCCGCACCCCATCCCAAGAGGCGATGCGCATCGGCAAGCAGTTCGGCGGTGCTGTATGGCAGGGGCGGGTATTCGAGTTCCACCGTTTCCTGCCTTTCTACAACCACCAAATCTTTCTCATACTCCGAGGCTGCGATGTGGGCAGCCTGCTCTTCCGGGCAGGTTTCCACCACGACATCAGAATGCAAGGTGCACCTCCCATTGCTCGGCGCGGGCGGCGATTAACTGCAGGGCGGCTACCTGCACCCTGCCAATCCCGTGATATTTCCCCGGTAAAGCCGCCCACAGACGGGGCGAAACGTGATAGCCAATCAGCCTGTCTATCACCCGCCGGGCGACCGCCGCCTTCACAAGGTTTTCGTTGAGGTGGTCTGGCTCTGGCCGGGAAAAGGCAACCTGAACGGCTTCCCTGGTGAGGGCTTGAAAGCGCACCCGTAGGAGTTTTTTGCCCTGGATTTCGGCATCAAAGATTTTCAGGATGTCCCAGGCGACTGCCTCCCCTTCCCGGTCCGGGTCGGTTGCCAGGATGATTTGTTCAGCTTGCAGAATCAGCGGGCGCAGGGCTTTGACTGTCTTAGGAGCCGTGACCTCGTATTCCGGCGCGAAACCCCGACTCACATCAATCCCCATCCGGCCCGAGGGTAGGTCGCGCAAGTGGCCCAGACAAGCCCGGCAGGTGACTGCCCCGCCCAGGACTTCTTTGGCATGGCGCGAGACGGTTGCCGCTTTTGCGGGCGACTCTACAATAATGAGCGTTCTCAAAATAGCACCTCTTTCCCGCCAGTGTTCACGTTGACCCATTCCTGCAGGTTCGGGAAGGTATCGCCCGCAAACGTGAAAAAAGCGTCGAGCAGTTTGCCGTAGTAGAAGTTTTTGGTTTTCATTTCATGGGTTGCCGCGCGGTATCCATTCCCCACCGCCGCGTCCCGAAATACTGCCAATATTGTCGGGAATTCGTCCAATTCCCAGGCGTTCATCCACAAGTCTGGCATGTCGCGCAGTCGTTCATACCGCCGTACTTTTTCAAATGCCCGCTGACGTTTTTCCTCTTCGTTGTGGAATTCAATCGCAAAGGCTTTGCGTTGCCCATCCCGTTCCAGCACAAGCATGGAGTCGGGTTCCACGATTTGCTCTGACCCTTTGCGGATTTCTGCTGCGTTGGTGCCTGCCCACCAGGTTCTCCAACCCCTGGCGCGGGCAGCCTCTGCCATGCGCAGTACCACTTCGGTGAGATATAAGTCGTGTAAAACGCGGGCATGGGTGTATACCAGATAGCCAGTGAGGGGCGGCATGGGCGCATGTCGCCGCCGCGCTATTTCTTCGCCTGCTGTGCCGAGACAATAAAAGGCGAGTGAAACATCCGAGCGCCGGTCAACTTGAAAAAATAATTCTGATGAAGGGATGAGAACCCGCGTAATAAGAGAACTTGCTTGATATCCTCGTAATGTACGCCCCGACACGCCAAACCGATTTCCGCTTAGTATCCCCCCAAAGGCTAACAGGTCCAGCATTCGGCTCATCCGAGGTGTTAGACTGGCTGCCAATCTCTGGATGGGGTCGCTTATTTGTGCTCGACGGCCAGGAGGAGTATAGGCTTCGTTTGCAGTGGCAATCAGTTCGATAGTTTTCATTGGGGATTCTCCTTTTTGGGTAAACGGGTGGTAGTTTAGAGAGCCAAACCTATCCAAAGGATAGGTAGTGCGGTTTTTTTTCGGGGATATCGAGACTGGCTATCTATTGGCTACCTAATGGTTATCTATTGGATACCTAATGGCGGATATACTCAAAAGTGCGAAAATTACTAGGTATCTAATGGCGAAGCTGCCCAAAATACAGGGCTTCCAATGGCTATCTAATGGCTTCTTATTTAGAGCTGAAAATATCTTCCTCTTCCTCGGTTTTGGTGGGTCTTCCTTTCCTGGGGTTTCCCCCAGCCATCTCCCGCCAAAAATGAGCCTCTCTCAGCCACCAGGGTAAACCATATAGGGCGCGGCTAATCATCTTGGCGCGTTCGATGTGATTCGGATACGAGTCAGGATTCCAGAGAAGAACGGATGCCTGGTACAGATTCCAAGCCTGGGCGCTCTCCACCACCTGGGTCCAGTCCTGTTCGTCCAAACCTCTGAGGAATTTGACGACATCCTGCGCCTCCGCCAGGTCGTCCGGGTCAGTGGCGTTTTTTGCCAGTTCCCTCGCCCGATTCCAAATCTTCGGAAGGCTGGGCTGTTCAGGTTCCGGGAAGTATGCCCAGGGGGGCGGAGATAATTTTTGAGGAGGGAACATCTGAATCATGCAGGGCTGCTTTGGAGATTTGTTCACCATCGCCCGCACGTACCCGTGATATTTCGGCAAGGCGCGAATGTCGGTATCCGTCACCAATTCGCTACCCATAATCTGCGCCGCCTGACGTGCATCATCGATATCACTCACCAACAAAATAATTTTCAGATTAGTGTTGACCTGGATTTTCTTCGCCACCTCCGAACTCAGTTGGGATGCAGATTGGGTTGCCAGAATCACCGAAGCTCCAAATTTCCGGGCTTCTGCCAGTAGCGAGTTGGTGATGTCCGCCACTTCGCTACCACCCGTGTCCGCCCCTGCCATCGCCGCAAACTCATCAATAATCAGAGCTGCTTGATGTCGGGATGCCCGGTCCACCCGTCCCAGGAACGCGGTCTTTGCCATTTGCATAAATAGCATCGAAACCAGCCCGGAGACCTTCTCTCCCAGTCTGGCTTTGTTCACCGGTAGTAAAATCATCTTGCCATCTGAGAGAAACTGTCTCAGGCTGATGGTGGGTCCCAGGGGCGGCAGGGACATCGAGCGGCGCAGCCTCCGGTCTGAGACGAATATTTCCAGGCGCCTTTGAGCGCCCAGGATGCTCTCCCGCATTCCCGCCGCTTTTTTATCGCCTTCCAGCGCGGCGGAAATCTCGGATCTGCAAAACTCCTTCGCCTTGCGGTTTTCTTCCGAGACCAGGGCAAGTAACTTTGCCCGGAATTGTTCTTCGCCGGGGGAGAGAAATCTATCCATTGCCACCAGGCTGGCTTTCCAGCCCAGCGCGTCCAAAACTACCCGCGCCGTATTCCTGAGTACCTCCCGCATCCGGGTCGATTGGTCCCAGGACTCCGGTTCTGCCATGCGGATGACGCTCATGGCTGCATCCAGGGCGGTATCCTGCCCGGCGGCAAGTCCCAGGGTCATCAGCGGGATGGAGGGGGGTTGCAGGCTGTCCATCTCCAGGTACACCACCTTGTCCAGCAGTGCATCCGGGATAGCGGAGAGCAGGTCCAGGCACAGGTCTCCGTGCGGTTCCAAAATAGCGGTGGAGGCTCCCAGACCGAATGTCTGCACCGCCATGTTGCGCAAAAAGGTAGACTTCCCGCTACCGGTTGTGCCTACCACGAATCCGTGAGTCGTGAAATCTGCCAGGGGAACGCCCACTTTGAGCATGTTTCCGGTTTCATCTGTCTGGGAGCCAAGTAAAACGAATTTGCTTCTTTCCATTTTCCTGTGCAATGCAATAAAAAAAAAGCGCTTCCACAAAGGAAGCGCTTAAACGCAAAGACCGATGGGGTAACTTGTGAAGGGAATTCTAGCATTTTATGGCTTACATTTCTACTCCAGCACGGGGGACATTGCAAAATTGATAGCTGTTTTGACTTTGCAGCGCCTGAGTTAAATGTTCTAAAAAACTCCCGCTATTTTTTTAGAACATTTAATTCGAGATTTTTTGAATCAATCATGTACTTTTGCTTTGTTGGTTTTGAGTTGGCTAGGGCAATATTCCCCCTGGTTATTTGGGTGAAGAAATGGCGACTTGACCAGCTTTTAGCCAGGCAATCCAGGCATCAAAGCCTTCCCCGGTGACGCAGGAGACAGGGAAGAACGCCAGACCAGGGTTGAGAGCTTCCACGCCTTTGCGGAAGTAATCCATGTTGAATTTGATGTAGGGCAGCAGGTCGGTTTTGTTCAGGATAACGGCTTGCACGCCGCGATACATGCCAGGGTACTTGTAGGGTTTGTCGTCCCCTTCTGGCACGGAGGCGATGAGGACGTTGATGTGTGTGCCAAGTTTGAAGTTGGCGGGACAGATGAGGTTGCCCACATTTTCCACAATCATCACGTCCAGGGTGTCGAGGGGCAGGGTGTTGAGAGCTCCCTGGAGCATAAGCGCGTCCAGGTGACATTCGCCACCGGTGTTAATTTGCACGGCGGGCATACCGGCATCCATCACTTTGTCCGCATCAATGGTGACGGGGGCAGTGTCGCCTTCCACTACGCCAATTTGCATTTCCGGCAGGGCTTCGATGGTTTTGAGGATGACGCTGGTTTTGCCCGCGCCAGGGGACGCCATGATGTTGACGGAATAAACACCGGCTTCTTCAATTTTAGCACGGTTCTGCTCCGCGAGGCGGTCGTTAGCGGAGAGAATTTTTTCGACTACGGTAACAGTTTGGCTCATTTTCTGTACCTTTGTTTTTTTACGGGGGGCTTCCGTCCGTTTCGATTTCAATGGATTCTACCTCAAATTCCTCGCCCTGATGGACGCGGAAGCGAGCGCTGCCGCACCGGGGGCAGAGGAATTCCTCGCCGGTGGGGTGATAGGAATGGGCGCAATCCTGGCAGAATAAGAGGGTGGGTATACGCTTGAAGTGTAGGGTCGCGCCCTGAGCGATGGTGCCTTCGGCGATGGTGTCCCAATAAAATTGGATAGAATCATCTACGATGGTGGACCATTGCCCAATTTTGAGGTAAATATCGCTAATACGGCGGGCGTTTTGGGCTTGGGCTACCCGCAGGCTAATTTCTAAGATACTTTCGGTGACGGGTAATTCGTGCATTACATTATTACTGCCCTTCCAAACCGGTTTCGCCAGCAAACGGGTCAGGGGCGCATTTACCAATTGGGGGAGGCTTCCGGCGCAAACAAAGCGTCAAAGCG
>DYKZ01000228.1 GCA_020722345.1 Anaerolinea thermophila
AGGCGAACACCACGTCGCCGATGGCCGAGAGGCGGATGATCAGGATGCGTTGCACGACGAGGCCATCCTCCTGAAGCGCTCCAGGGCGAATTCGGGCGTAATGTCCGCCACGCTGCGTGCGATCACGAAATGGATGTCTGGGTCCTGGCAGAGCAGGGGGCGGTTGCCGAGAAGTATAAGGGTGGGGAGCTCGCAGGCAGCGGCAATATTGCTCACCCCGGTGTCGTTGCCGATAACGTATTGGCAGGTCTTCAGGAGCGCTGCGCAATCAAGCAGGCTTGGCGGGACGATGGCCTGGAACATCGGCTGATGTTTCGCAGGTATGGTGTCTTCGATGTTGTTCAGCAAGCCCTTCTCAGCAGGGCCGCCGATACATATGACCCCGTAGCCTTCTTCCATCAGCGTCTTGGCGAGCGTGGAAAAGTTCTTCCAGCCCCAGTCCTTGCCTTTGACGGAGGCGCCTACGATCAGCGCACAGCGTTTCTCGGGCAAGCCTTCGGTGTCTTTTTTCCAGTGGTCTAGTGCTTGCTCCGGGACCGAGATGCGGGGCGCCATGGGCTTGTCTATGAACCCGTGCTTGAGCATAAGATCGGTGGCCCACTGGTAGTTGCCCACGCATGGTCCCTCATAGGGCACGATCCGGGGGGCGCGACTCAGGAAGAAACGTTGTGGCCAGTTCCATCCGAAGCCGCCATATCCGATGCGGGTCGGGATGCCTGCCAACCAGGCCTGAAACCCATAGCGAATCCGGTCGGAGAAGATGACGATGCGCTCGAATTGGCCCTCCTGAAGTTCTTTGGAGAAACGAAGCATTCCGGACAGTCCATTGTGCCGGCCTTTTTTCGCGTCGTTCTTTCTCCAACGGTCATATTCCATGAATGCCTCAACGCATTCTTCATGGGCGAGTAGATCGGTCGCTCGGCATGTGGGGCGAGAGATGAGGGTGATTTTCCCGTCTCTGCTTTGTTTGGCAATGGCGCGCAGGTAGGGCAGGTGGAAAACGAGGTCACCGATGCCTACATCGTGGTGCAGAACAACGGTTCGAGGCCGACGGTCGTTTGATTTCTCTGTCATGTGCGGGGCGATAGTTCTTGGGTTCGTACCCCGCCAGCGGCGATCGCCAGCAGAAGGGCTTGAGCGTGGATGCCTGTGAATGTGCCAAACATCGAGTCTGACAACGAGAAAAGGGCGAAGCCGCCTACGGTCAAGAGGCCGATGAGTGCAAAAAAGCCCAGCTCGGGGTTCTGGTTCGCGTTCTTAAGGTAACTTCTGAATTTATGCCACAGGCCGAGCCAAAAAATGAATAGTGCCCCAAGGCCAAGGATCCCAAGTTTGGCGGCCGTGGTGATGATTTCATTATGGAGATGCGCGTGATTCCGTAGCTCGGGGTTGATGGCGCCTTGGCTGATTCCCATTTCCAAGCTCTGATTGAATCCTGTGAAGCCGGCCCCAAGCCAAGGGTTGTCCCGGAAGGTTTCCAATCCGACGCGCCACATTTCGAGGCGTGTGCCGAAAGAGCCCAAATTTGTATTATGGGTGTCAGGAGATGCGAAATAGTGAATGGTTTCGTGAATTGCGGGGTCGATGCGCTGTTGCACAGAAGGCACGGTGTAGTAACTAGCGATCATTAAGACCGTGATGAGTGTCAATACTATCGTCCGATGCCACGTGCGCACCGTGGGCACGGTGAGGCTCAGGATGTAGGCAAAGAGCGGGAGCGCGATCCATCCGCCCCGGGATCCGGATGCCATGGATGCCCACAGCCCCGCTATGAGGGCGAGGACAACCCATGGGACAAGCCCCTTTTTTTGCTCCCGATCGAACAACAAGCCCCAGCCCCCGAGTACGATGGCCGCCATGATCAAACTGATGTTGCCGAAAGGAATCGGGTGGCTGATGCCATAGGCGCGGGGTAAGTGGGCTATCTGAGTCTGCTGATAGGCTATCGCCGCCGAAATCATCACCCCTAGTAGACTCGCCCAAAACACCGTGCGTGCATTGATGGGGAGGCTGCGCAGCGCCACGAACGCGAGAACTGCAAGCAGTAGTCTTGATGGTTTGTCGAGAGCTCGGAGATCCCATCCCAAGAGGTTCATGTTGAGGATGTAGATCAGGGGAAGGATGCTCAGTAAGAGCGCGATCGTCCGGTCACTCTTGTCCCATGGCTGTCCCCATGCCGGTCTGATGAGCAAGGCAATCCCAAGTGCCGACAGGACTACCAGCGCCGTGCTGGAGGCTGAATTCAAGGTCATCAGTCCAGCCAGGCCTATGAAAACGGCAAGCTGAGCGATGGCTCGGCCCCAGCTGGTATCGCCTATCAGGAGGCCCTTGTTCGGAGCGATCTGCCAAATTCTCGATTGCACGATAAGATGTGTGCCTGCGAAGGAAAAATTATGCCAAATTCAATTATTCAGAGTCATATCAACACCGTGCAGGCTTTGTCTGCTGATCTGCAGAACATTACCCAGCTGGGATATGTGATCACGAATGCATTGCAAGCAAAAGATAAGCTCCTGCTCTGCGGCAACGGCGGCAGCGCGGCCGATGCGCAGCATATCGCGGCCGAACTG
>DYKZ01000229.1 GCA_020722345.1 Anaerolinea thermophila
TGCTGCGCGGTGCAATAGCCTTTTTGCAGTAGAGTCAACTTTAAAATCCGCGTGGAGTCGATCACGCGCCAATAATGGCGTGTTGCACATCCTGGGCGAGTATGGCGTATGGAACAAGGCGGCTTGTGAGCCGCCTTGTTCTTTTTAAAAAATGCCCTTGTTTTGCCTAACCCAGTCAAACAGTCGCCTTACCCCCTCCTCCGCCCCCACCTTCGGCTTCCAGCCCAGGTCGCGCTCTGCCTTGCGGATGTCGGCCACGAAGACCTTCTGGTCGCCGGGACGCCAACCGCTGCGCCCCACCGGGATTGGCTTGCCAAGCAGCCGCTCCAGCATTGGCCCGAACTCGGTCCAGATGGACAGGGTGTTCCCCGGCCCGCCGCCGATGTTATAGATTTGTCCGGCTGCCGCGTCGATCCGCTCGACGGCCGCATCGTAGGCGTCCAGCAGGTCATCAACGAAGAGCACATCGCGGATTTGCTTGCCGTCGCCGTAGATGGTGATCTGCCGCCCGGTGACCGCGGCGATGATCATCCACGCCACCCAGCCCTGGTCTTCGACGCCGAACTGGCGCGGGCCGTAGATGCAACTCTGACGGAAGACGACCGATCGCAGCCCATAAATGCGGGCGTAATCGCGCACGTACTGGTCGCCGCCACCCTTCGAGCAGCCATAAGGTGAATGGAAATCCAGCGGTTGGAACTCGGAACAGCCAAAAGGCAGATTTTCATACTCCCAGCGCGTCCCCCGCTCTACCACCTGTACATCTTCCATCCCGCCATAGACCTTGTTCGTGGAGGCGTAGAGGACGATGGGCTTGCGCTCGTTGAGCCGCGCCGCCTCGACCACGTTGAACGTTCCCAGAGCATTAATCTCGAAGTCGCTGCGCGGGTCGGTAACGGAGGTTGTCACCGCCACCTGCGCCGCCAGGTGGACAATGATGTCTGCCTGGCGGCTGGATTCCGTCAAAAGGGCTGCGTCGCGCACGTCCCCGACCGTGAGCCGGAAGGCGTTTTGCCCAAACTTTTCGCGCAGCCAGGCCAGGTTGCGCGCCGCCCCTGCCCGCGAAAGGTTGTCGTAGATTGTTACCTTCTCGCCGCGTTCCAGCAGACGGTGAACGTAGTTCGAGCCGATGAAGCCGGCCCCGCCGGTAATGAAGTAATTGAGAGCCATGATTTGATTATTCCTTCTTTCCCGTATCGTTGCGAGGAGCGGCCGGAGGAAGCAACAAGGCAATCCCGTCCGGGGACGGTGTCTCCGCCGCTGCGTGGCTTTCTCGCGCATCATCCTCAAATGGGAATGATGCTTGGTTCTTCCTCAACTGCCGGTAAATCCCCATCAGCGTCTCGCCTTCATTCGATAAGGCGTACAGGCCAATGATGCCGGTAGAAACATAATTAACCAGGTGCGTCGTCAGGGCGGCGGCCAGCGAGGTGGACTGATCCCCGCTCAGGAGGGTCAGCGCGCCGCCAAAGGCGCCCTCGAACGTGCCAACTGCGCCAGGTAACGACGGGATGGCGTTCCCGAATGCCAGCGCCCCCAGCCCAAACTGGGACCAGAGTACTGTCGCTTCCGGGAAGAAGGCCAGGATGAGCAGGTAGAACTGAAAAATCGCGAATCCCCAGTTGAGCGCCATCCACCCCAGGACGCGCACAAAGAGCCAGCCATCGGTCAAGATGGCAAGGCCGGAGAAGAGCGAGTCGAGGAAGCCTCCCCCCGCCTTCTGCAACTTCGACCAGCGGACGGTGAGCCGCTCGAACAGTCCCAGCGCTCGGGCGCGGTTGCGCGCCAGCAAGTAGAGAGCGGCCAGCCCGACGATCACCAACCCACCGATGAGAGTGGCAATGCGTCCCGCGCCCTCGGCGCCGACCACGAACGGGACGGCGCTGAGCAGGATGGCCGCGGCAAACGCCAGGTCCAGCACCCGCTCGATGATCACCGTCGGCAGGACTTCCATGAAGCCGAGTTTGGATTTGCGTCCGAGCAGGAAGGCGCGCCCAATCTCTCCCAGGCGGAAGGGCAGGAAGTTGTTCAACAGGTAGCCCTCGCACAGAGTCAGGAACACGTCGCGGTAGGTAGCGCGCCCGCGCAGGATGGCGCGCCAGACCAGGCCGCGCAGCGCCAGCCAGACGAATGAGCACACAAAAGCCGCCAACAACAGTCCGTAGTTCGCCGAACGGATGGCGTCCGCAATTTTTTTCAAGTCAACGAAATAGAGAATAGCAGCAATGGCGGTCAGGCTGATGAGCGCCCCCGGCAGCCAGCGCCGGGCAGATTTCCAGAAATTCGACATAAGAACCCTTCAACACGAAGGACACAAAGTTCCCGAAGGAAAAGATTCACAAAGGTTTTCTTCGCGTCCCTTTCCTCTACGCTCCTTCGTGTCCTTTGTATTAGAAATTACTCCTCTTCCAGTCTCAGTACCGCCATGAAAGCATCCTGCGGGATTTCCACGTTGCCGATCATCTTCAGGCGTTTCTTGCCCTTCTTCTGCTTCTCGAGCAATTTCTTCTTGCGGGTGATGTCGCCGCCGTAGCACTTGGCCAGCACGTCCTTGCGCAGGGC
>DYKZ01000230.1 GCA_020722345.1 Anaerolinea thermophila
AGAGTATCTATGGCTTTCTCGTACATGCGCCCCCCGGTTGCCGAATACGTTTTCGAAGTTGGCGATACTGTCGAAGTATTCTGCGACCATGAACGCAACAAAGACCGCGTGCGCGGCTGGATCAAAGGCATCGTCGTCCAGATGGATAATAAAATGATTGCCGTCCAGTTCCGCTCCAACGTTTTCCTGACCGACGGCTGGATGGTACCCGACCGCATCCTGTGGTATCCGGTCAACTCCGAGCATCTGCGTCCCCTCGGCGCCGGGCGCAAGGGCGGTAAAAAGGAAATACTCGACTTCTAACATGAGCCTCGACCTGCCTCGCATCCGGCGGGATTTCCCCATCCTGAGCCGCGAAATCCGGCCCGGCGTGCCGCTGGTTTACCTGGACTCCACTGCCACCACCCAGAAACCCCTGTCGGTGCTGCAGGCCATGGAAGATTTCTACCGGCGTTCGAACGCCAACATCCATCGCGGCGTGCATACCTTGGCCGAGGAGGCCACTGCCCTGTATGAGCAGGCGCGCTCGAAGGTGGCGCGCTTCATCAACGCTCCCGGCGCAGCACAGGTCATTTTTACCCGCAATGCCACCGAGTCCATCAATCTTGTGGCTTATACCTGGGGACGGGCCAACCTGGCAAAGGGCGATCTGGTCATCCTGACCGAGATGGAGCATCACTCCAACCTCGTCCCCTGGCACATGCTGGCAGCCGAGCGCGGCGTGGACCTGGCCTTTGTCCCCGTGACCCCGGACGGGCTGCTCGACCTGGACGTTTACCGTTCACTCCTCGCCCGCGCTCCTAAACTGGCGGCGTTCACGCACATGTCCAACGTCCTCGGTACGATCAACCCGGTCGGCGAGATGACGCGTCTGGCGCACGAGGCTGGCGCGCTCGTCCTGGTGGACGGGGCGCAGTCGGTGCCGCACCTGCCGGTGGACGTGCAGGCCCTGGACGTGGATTTCCTGGCTTTCTCGGCGCACAAGATGCTCGGTCCGACCGGAATCGGGGCGCTGTATGGGAGGAAGTCCCTCCTGGAGCAAATGCCTCCCTTCCTGGGCGGCGGCGACATGATCAAGACTGTCCACCTGACCGGCTTCACGCCCAATTCCATCCCGCACAAGTTCGAAGCCGGGACGTCCGCTATCGCCGAAGCAGTCGGCTTCGGCGCGGCTGTGGATTATTTGGCCGAAATCGGCATGGATGCTGTTGCCGCCCACGAGCAGGAGATCATCGCCTACGCGCTGGAGCGGCTGGAGGAGATTCCCGGTCTGAAAGTCTTCGGCCCGCCGGCGGAGAAAAAGGGCGGGGTGGCAGCCTTCACATTGGAAGGCGTCCATCCGCACGATGTGGCGCAGATCCTGGACGGCAGCGGCGTGGCCGTGCGCGCCGGGCATCACTGTGCCCAGCCCCTGCACGAGAAATTTGACATCCCCGCCACCACGCGTGCCAGTTTCTACCTCTACTCAATCAAAGAAGAAGTGGATAAACTGGTGGAAGGCCTCTACCAGGTGAAAAAGTTGTTTGGATAAAGTTGCCGTGTCCGGCAGGTCTAACATGTCGGCCGGTCAAAAGCGTCAGACTTATAAGACCTGTCAGACCTGCTACCTGTGAGACTTAACCCATGGAAGATTTATATCGCGAAACCATCATTGACCACTACAAGAACCCGCAATACCGCGGCCGCCTCGACCCGCACGACATCTATTTCGAGGACGATAACCCGCTATGCGGCGACCATATCGAGATCACCCTGCGCATTGACGGAGACGGCAAGGTGGCCGATGGCCGCTTCGATGGCAAGGGCTGCGCTATTTCGCAGGCTTCGGCGGATCTGCTGATCGAGTCCATCATTGGGAAGCCGCTCGAAGAAGTCAAGAAATTGAGCAAGCAGGATATCCTCGACATGCTTGGCATCGAATTGGGGCCTGTCCGCCTGAAATGCGCCCTCCTGTCGCTGAAAGTGCTCAAGGCGGGCGTGTATGGGCTGGGCGAGGCCAGCGATGAGTTAGTCGAATAGTTTGATAATTCAATCTTCAATAATTTCCCGGTTGCGACATGTTCAATTACACTCAATATAACGAATCGCAGGCAGAATTTGTCGAAATTGCTCCCCTGGCCGAACTTCCTCCCGGCCAACGGCTATTCGTCGAGATTGAAGGGCAGCCCATTGTGCTGTTCAACATTGCCGGGCAAATCTTTGCCATCGGCGACGTCTGCACCCACGATAACGGTCCGCTGGGGGACGGGGAGGTGGAGGATCACGAAGTCATTTGTCCCCGCCATGGGGCGCGCTTTGACATCCACACCGGCAAGGTGATGGGCCTGCCCGCCGTGGTGGACATCCCCGCCTACCCGGTCCGCGTGGTGGAGGGGATGATTCACATCGGCATTCCCAACGTATAAAGGTACGCTAGAACAGAAAACGAAAAGCGGAGGCGTTTCACCACCTCCGCTTTTTTCTTCGTTGTTCCCTAACTCGGACAAGCCGAAAGAGATTCAAACACGAAGGACACAAAGGTTACGAAGGAAAACTTTAACCCCCCC
>DYKZ01000055.1 GCA_020722345.1 Anaerolinea thermophila
CTTTTTTTGATATGGAACTCTCCGAAGAGAGCCAATTTTTTGCCCTTTACCTCCCCGCCTGGGCGGGAATGAAAGGAGGTGAGTCCTGGCACGAATATCAACAGAAGTCGCGTGTCCCCAACCTGCGCATTCTTGCAGCAGGTTTTTGATTCGAATCTTTCCCGATTCTCTCAAGGAGGAGAATACCATGAAACGAAACTGGCTCTACACTGCAACTGCCATCCTTATCAGCGCAGTGTTCCTTCTCTCGGCCTGCGGACCGTCAGGCGGCGGGGAAAAGAAAGTCGTCACCTTCATCTTCACGCAGGAGCCCGAGACTCTCAATATGCACTACACCAATATGTACTTCTCGTCCATCCTGCAGCAACTCTGGAACCACTGGGCCTGGGAATATGACGAGAACAATGCGCCGTATCCGGTGCTTGTCACCGAAATGCCTACCCAGGAGAACGGCGGAATCTCTGCAGACGGCACCGTCCTGACCCTCAGCCTGCGTGACGACATCACCTGGTCGGATGGCGAACCGATCACCGCCGAGGACTTCGTCTTCACTTGGGAAATGGCAATCGCTCCCACCAATACCGTCGCCACCGCCTACCCCTACAGCGAAGCGGTCAGCGTCGAAGCCCCCGACCCGCAGACAGTGGTGGTGACCTTTGCCGAACCCTTCGCCCCCTGGCTCTATTTCTTCCACGGCCTGCTGCCCAAGCACATCCTGCAACCCGTCTTTGACGCCGAAGGCACGATTGACAACGCCGACTGGAACAACAACCCCACCGTCGGCAGCGGACCGTTCGTCTTCAGCGAGTGGGAATCCGGCTCCTTCCTGCGCTTCGTGAAGAACGAAAATTACTGGGGCGAACCGGCCAAAGTGGACGAGATCTTCGTCCGCATCGTCCCGGATGACGCCTCGCAGATCGCCGCCCTCACCTCCGGCGAAGGCGATATCGGCATCTTCATCGCCTACCCCGACATCCCCACCCTGGAAGACGCCGGCCTCAATGTGATCAAAGTCTTCTCCGGCTACAACGAAGGCTGGTACCTGAACCTGGGAGAGAAAGGCCATCCCGCCCTGCAGGATGTGCGCGTCCGGCTGGCGCTGGCCTATGGCACCGACCGCTTCGTCATCTCCGAGGACCTGCTGCTTGGCAAGACCGTCCCGGCAGCCACCTTCTGGGATGGTTCCCCGTGGGCCGACCCCGACCTCAAACCATACCCCTATGACCCGCAGAAGGCCAACGATCTGCTCGACGAGGCTGGCTGGATCGATTCGAACGGCGACGGCACGCGCGATAAGGATGGAGTGGAATTGATCCTGCGCTACGTCAGCAGCACACGCGAGATCCGTCTCGACACGATGGCCGTCATCCAGCAGCAACTGGCACAGGTTGGCATCGGCGTAGAACTCTACAACTACGAAACCGACATCCTGTTCGGCTCCTACGGCGACGGCGGCCCGGTGGCGACCGGCAACTACGATATCGCCCAATGGTCCGACCTGCCCGGCGCCTTCCCGGACCCGGACACCGCCTATTGGCTGTGCGAGGAAATTCCCTCAGACGAATCGCCCCAGGGCGTCAACTGGCAATACATCTGCGATGACGACCTGCAAGCCCTCTTTGAACTCCAGAAGACCCAGATGTCCTTCGACGACCGCGTGGCTACCTTCCACCAGATCAGCACCATCATGTTCGAGAAGGTCTACTGGCTCGGCATCTGGCAGGACCCGGATATCTGGGCCGTCAGTTCGCGCCTGTCGGATGTCAAGATCTCCGGCGTGACCCCCTTCTTCAATATCGCCGCATGGGATATCCCGTAGCCTGCAATTCCGCAAACTTCGCCTGATTCTCCCGCGCGGGATTTTGGGAGCCTAAGCGCTCATCGTGCTGCGCACCCGAAATCCCGCGCATCCTACCGAAAGGTCATCCTTACATGACCCGTTACATCGCGCGACGCCTTTTGCAAGCCATTCCGCTCCTCTTCCTGGTCAGCCTGCTGCTCTTCGTCATGCTGCAAAACATGGGCGACCCGCTGGCTACCATGGGCGGACGCACCATGACCCGTTCCGAAGACCGGGCGCGCCTCACCCGCCAACTAGGGCTGGACAAACCAATTGTCGTCCAGTACCTCTACTGGCTGATCGGCAACGACTGGGCGAAAATTGACCTAGACGGCGACGGCATCGCTGAAACCCCTGGCATTCGCAAGGGAGTTCTGCGCGGCGATTTCGGCTACTCGCTGGTCAACCGCGAACCGGCCATGGAAGTCATCATGGAGCGCCTGCCCAACACGCTCCTGCTCATGTTGAGCGCTGAAGTTGTCATTATCTTTGGCTCATTGCTGATCGGCATTTACGCGGCATTGCGTCAATACTCATTCATAGACAACCTGATTACGACCTTATCCTTCATCGGCTATTCCATGCCCATTTTCTTCGTTGCCCTGGGACTGATGTACATCTTCGCCGTCAACTTCAAGGCCTGGGGGCTACCCTACCTGCCCACCGTGGGAATGTTCGACCCGCGCGTGGGCAAAACCTTCTGGCAGGTGGTCTGGCACATGATCCTGCCCATCATCACCATCGCCATCACCAGTTTCGCCGCCAACAGCCGCTACGTGCGCAGCACCATGCTGGAGGCCATGAGCCAGGACTATATCCGCACGGCAAAATCAAAAGGCGTCCCGCGCCGCTCGATTATCTTCATTCACGCCCTCAAGAACGCCTCCCTGCCGATTATCACCGTCATCGGCCTCGACCTGCCCTTCCTGCTGGGCGGCGCCGTCGTCACCGAGCGAATCTTTGCCTGGCCGGGGATGGGGCGTCTGTTCATTGACCACGTCTCGCGCGCCGACACGCCGGTCGTGATGGGCATTCTGATGCTGATTGCCATCGCGGTCATCACCTTCCAGATCATCACCGACATCGTCTACGCCTGGCTTGACCCGCGTATCCGCTACAACTAGGGAGTTACTCGATTATGGCCAAACGCACCCTCCCGGACCCGAAGCCTGCCCCCCAGGAAATCCAGCGCGTCTCCACCCCTGACGAACTCGAAACCCCCGTCCTGAGCCTGAGCCAACTAGCCTGGCGGCGCTTCCGGCGGCACAAAATGGCCGTTGCTGGCATCGTCGTGCTCGTGCTCCTGGTTACCTACTGCATCCTCGGAACCATGTTCGTCTCCGAAGATTACGCCAACCACACCGACACCAGTCTGCGTCTCCAGCCGCCCACCGCCGAACACCCCTTCGGCACCGACACCACCGGCCGCGACATCTTCGCCCGAACCATCTACGGCGGACAAATCTCCCTCCTCATCGGCCTGACTGCCATGATCGTGGAGATCTTCGTTGGGGTCGTAATTGGCGCACTCACCGGCTACTTTGGCGGCTGGCTGGACAGCCTTCTGATGCGCATGACCGAGGTCGTACTCATCGTCCCGCAGATCTTCCTCCTGCTGGTGATGGCAAAATTCTTCGGCGGCGCAGTGCCAAACATAAACATCCTCGGGCGTGAGTTCAGCGGCAGCGTCATCGTCATCATCCTCATCATCGGCCTGACCGCCTGGCCCTACACCGCCCGCATTGTGCGCGCCCAGTTCCTCTCTATCAAGGAGAATGAATTCATCCTGGCAGCGCGCGCCACCGGCGCCGGCACCTGGGACATCATCTTCCGCCACATCCTGCCCAACAGCATCGCCCCCATCGTGGTCGCCGCCACCCTAGGGATTGCCAACGCCATCACCCTCGAAGCCTACATCAGTTTCCTCGGCTTGGGCGTTCGCCCGCCTACGGCCACCTGGGGCAACATGCTCGAAGGCGCCTACAACTACATTGACCAGGGCATCTACTGGCTGTGGCTCTTCCCCGGCCTGCTCATCCTGCTCATCGTCCTGAGCATCAACTTCGTTGGCGACGGCCTGCGCGACGCCCTCGACCCGCGCAGCCGCGCCGTCTAGGAGCCGCCATGACCGTCCTCCTCGAAGTCAAAGACCTCGTCACCCGCTTCGACACCCCCGAAGGAACCGTCCACGCCGTCAACGGCGTCTCCTTCTATCTAAACGAGGGAGAAACGCTGGCCGTGGTAGGCGAGAGCGGCTGCGGTAAATCAGTTACCATGATGTCCATCCTGCGCCTGCTGCCCATTCCTCCCGCCAAGATCGTCAGCGGGACGGCTCTCTACCGCGGCCAGGACCTGCTGAAACTCTCTGACCACGACATCGAGTACAACATCCGCGGCAAGGAGATTAGCATGGTTTTCCAGGACCCCATGACCTCCCTCAACCCGGTGCTTTCCATCGGCTACCAGATCACCGAAGCGTTGAAATGCCACCTCGACATGGAAGAACAGCAAGCCCATGAGCGCGCCGTCGAAATGCTCGCCAAGGTCGGCATCTCCGATGCTGAGCGCCGCCTGTCCGCTTACCCGCACCAGTTCTCCGGCGGTATGCGCCAGCGCGCCATGATCGCCATGGCCCTGGCTTGCAACCCCAGCCTGCTGATTGCCGACGAACCCACCACTGCTCTAGACGTGACCATCCAGGCCCAGATCATGGAATTGATGATAGCCCTGCGCGAGCAGGTCAAACTCTCGCTCATTTGGATCACCCACGACCTGGGCGTAGTGGCCGGGCTGGCCGAACGCATCATCGTTATGTATGCCGGCTATATCGTCGAAGAAGCCGGCGTGGACGAACTCTACGACAACCCGCGCCACCCCTACACACTAGCCCTGCTGGCCGCCCTGCCGCGCGTCGACAAGCGCCGCACCCACCGCCTGAAATCCATCCCCGGGGCGCCGCCCAACCTACTGGTCAAGCCGCACGGCTGCCCCTTTGCCCCGCGCTGCGAACTAGCCTTCGACCGCTGCCGGATCGAAAACCCGGCCCTGACCGCCCTGGCCCCCGGCCACGCTGTTGCCTGCTGGGCCGATGTCACCACAGGGAAGCCAAAATGAATACTCAACCCCTGATCTCCGTCCAAAACCTGAAAAAATATTTCCCCGTCACGCAGGGGCTGGTCTTCCAGCGCGTCGTGGGGCAGGTACGCGCCGTGGACGACATCTCCTTCTCCATCGAAGCGGGGCAGACCCTCGGTCTGGTGGGCGAATCGGGCTGCGGCAAGACAACCGCCGGGCGCACCCTGCTAGCCCTCTATCCTGCCACCGGAGGGCGCGTCCTCATAGACGGCCAAGAAGTCCACAGCGCCCGCGGCGCCGGGTTGATGTCCCTGCGGCGCAAAGCCCAAATGATCTTCCAGGACCCGTTCGCCTCGCTCAACCCGCGCTGGACGGTCAACGCCATCATCAGCGAACCCCTGCGCGTGCATGGATTGTTCAAGACCCAGCAGGAACGCACCGAGCGCGTCCAGCAATTGATGGAACTGGTCGGCCTCAGCCCGCGCCAGATCAACCGCTTCCCGCACGAATTTTCCGGCGGGCAGCGCCAGCGCATCGGCGTGGCGCGCGCCCTGGCCTCTGAACCCAAGTTCATCGTCTGCGACGAGCCCATCTCGGCCCTGGATGTCTCCATCCAAGCGCAGGTGGTCAACCTGCTCGAAGACCTGCAGGACCGCTTTAAACTGACTTACCTCTTCATCGCCCACGACCTGAGCATGGTGCGCCACGTCTGCGACCAAGTCGCCGTGATGTACCTGGGGAAAATTGTGGAACTGGGAAGTAAGGACGAACTCTACGAGCGCCCCCTGCACCCCTACTCACAGGCGCTCATCTCATCCGCTCCGGTGGCGGACCCGCACTCTGCCCGCGCCAAGAAGCGGATTCTCCTCGAGGGCGACGTGCCCAGCCCCCTGCGCCCGCCCTCCGGCTGCCGCTTCCACCCCCGTTGCCCGATCCGCATGGAGCGCTGCGACAAGGAAGAGCCTGTCCTGGAGCAGGCCGGCCCCCACCATCAGGTGGCCTGCTGGGCAGTAACAAAGTAAACCAAAACTTGCAGAGGCGCGCCTCTGCAAGTTCTTTTCTCAACTAGGCCAAACGATTTTAGCCTCGTTTATCTCCGATCATCTTCGGTCGCCCTCACTCCCTCGGCATCGGCATCAAGTACCAATCCAAAAAGCGCTCGATGCGCGCATAAGCGTCCAACTGGGTGGCGCGTTTCAGGAAGCCGTGCGACTCGCCCGCGTACGTCTTGTATTCAAAGGTCTTGTCTGCGTGGCGCAGGGCCTCCACCCAGTCCTCCGAGGCCTCCGGCGGGACGATGTCATCCTCCAAGCCGTGCAGGATGAGCACCGGGCTTTGGATGTTTTCCACCTGGTAGACGGGAGAACCTTCATAGTAAACGTCCCGGTTCTTGGCCGGGTGGCCGATCATCTTTTCGGTGTAATAGCGCAGTTCGCGCGAGCACAACGCCCAGGAGGTCTCCAGGTGGGCGTCGCCGAATTTGCTGATGCCGCAGGCAAAGAGATAGTCCGGGTCGCGCGCCAAGCAGCAGGCCACCAGGTAGCCGCCGTAACTGGCCCCGTAGATGGCGATCCGCTCCGGCATCACCTCATCCAACGCAGACAGGAAACGCGCCCCCGCCAGGCAATCCTGCACGTCTCCCTGCCCCCACTGGCCGTAGTTCAACTGCTCGAACTCCAATCCGTAGCCGGTCGAGCCGCGGTAATTGGGCATCAAGAAGGTGTATCCCTTGGCCAGCAGGTACTGGGTCAGGATGTCCCACTCGTAGCAGTATTGCGACGACGGCCCCCCGTGCGGATACACCACCGCCGCTCCGTTGGGATGCTGTGGGCGAAAAAGAAGGGCCGGAATTTCCAGTTTATCTTTGCTCTTGTAGGTAATTGCTTCGGGCATCACCAGCGGCAGATGTTCCAGCGCCGGCAGCATGGAAAAGGTCAATTGCGTCTGCCTGCCGCCAGGCAGGTCAATGCGGTACAGGTCACACGGTTGGACGGGGCTTTCGAATTCGACCGTCAGGAAGGAGCCGTCCGGCGCCCACTGCGGGCGGGAATAAACGCCCTGGCTGCGCTTGAGGTCGGTCGCCTGCCCGGTTTCCACATCCACAATCCCCAAGTCATAGACGCCGCCCCGATTGACCGTGATAGCGATCCGCCTGCCCTCCGGCGACCAGGATGGCTCGGAGATGTCCGCTTCCAGTTTCGTCAGGCGGCGCAGGCCTTCCCCGTCGGGGCGCACCAGCCAGATCTCGTCGAAACCCGTTCGACCGGAGAGGAACATCAGGGTCGAGCCGTCGGGCGACCAGCGCGGCCAGAAATCCTTCTGGCGCGGCGCGCCGGCCAACAGGCGCGTTTGGCCGGTTTCGAGGTCCACCAGGCGCACGTCGCGGCGGTTGGGGTCGCCGCGCGGGTCAAAGGTGTAGGCCACCAGTTTCCCATCCGGGGAGGGGACGGCCTCGCGCACATCCCCCTTCTCGGTCACCAGCGGCCGAGGCCAGGTCCCCTCCCGGTCGGTCAGGAGCAGTTGCAAAGTCTCGTTGCGCTCGACCATGATCAGGAGATGGAAACTGTCGGGCATCCAGGCGGAAGCATAGGCCTCGCTGCTGAAACTGGAGATCTGCCGCGGCAGGCCGCCCTCCACCGGGGCGACGTAAACGTGGCGATCCATGGTGAACGTCAGCCAGCGGCCGTCCGGCGACCAGCGCGGCACTTCATCGTCCCAGTAAACCACCGGCGGGCGCATGGTGGAGATGCGCCGCGGCCAGCCTCCCGACGAGGGTATGAGATAGACATCCGACAAATCCTCGCGGTCCCAGATGAATGCAATCTGCGACCCGTCGGGCGAGAGACGGTGGTTGCGCGGCCGATTGACCGCAGTGATGAGCGAAAGACTCCACCCATCCGGCGGTTTGAGGTCGGGGCGAGGCATCGAAGGCCAGCCGTTGCGTTCGTATTTTTCGTGCAAGACAATTCCACTACGCATGGGAACCCCTCCTTGGGCAAAACCGGAAGCAGAGATGAACAGAGGCAAACAGGAATAAGGGCGAAAAGAAAAGCACACCGCGCCGAAACGGCAGTCGAATCGGCTTCAGTGTTACAGAGAGCAAGTTGGCCCGCCGGCTGTCGGATTCGGGGCGCACAATCCAGTATGCAATTGCCCCAGGAGCGGCGCCCAGCGCACAGGCCGCAGGGCGCTCGCCGTCAGCGCCAGCCAACTGCACAGGAACACCAGGCTGAAAATCTGGAAAACGAGACTCGATCCGCCGTGGTCAATCATGCCGACATCCTGCGCCAGACTCATTATAACGGTATACTTGGGAAGTCCGCAATCACTCCTGGAGGATACTTATGCGCAATCTATCAGAATTCGAAAGCCGCCTTCCGTCCGAACAACGCCGCCGGTTTCGGGCGCTCACCTCGCCGGCTGAAATTCAAGCCTATCTCGACAGCCTGCCCTACATCGCCGAGGAACTCGACCGCTCGCCCCTGCGCGTCATGACGGATGGGCAATGTCACTGCCTGGATGGCGGCATCTTTGCCGCCCTGGCGCTCAGTCGCCTCGGCTACCCGCCGCTCATCCTGGACCTGAGGCCTGAGCCCGGCAAAGACGACGATCACGTGCTGGCGCTTTACCGCGTGGACGGTCTGTGGGGCTGCCTGGCCAAATCCAACTACCCGGTCCTGCGCTCGCGCGAACCGGTATATCGTTCCCTGCGCGAACTGGCCATGTCGTACTTCGATTTCTACTTCAGCGTGCAGATGGAAAAATCCCTGCGCGGCTACACCCGTCCCCTTGACCTGAGCCGCTTCCCACCCGACTGGATGTGGGACGAAGCCGGCATCGCCCGCATCTCGAAGCGGTTGTACAGCCTCAAGCCTGTCCCTCTGATCACTCCGGCCAGCGCGACGCGGCTTTCCCCCGCCGATGAGCGCACGTACAAAGCCGCCAGCCTGGGCGTGGACTTCAACTGGGTGTACGGCGTGCGTCCCAACCCGTAAACAGCAAGGCCAGGCTGTCAGGCCTGGCCTTCAAGATGGTTACTTGTTTTCCTTTTCCTTCTTCAGTTTCCGCTTTTCCTTGATTGTCAGTTTGGATTTCTTTTTTGGCTCTTTGGGCGCTTTGTCTTTTCTTCCGGGACTCATCGCCATTCTCCTTTCTTTGGGTTAAGAGATAGTTGCCGCCATCATCGGAAGGATTGACAGCACTCTTATTTTACAACAAAACTGTGCTATCATGTGCGCCTGCCTGCCGGGGCGGTAAAATATCTCTGTGGTGAAAATCTTTTCGATGAAAACTCCTCCCCTGCCCGCCTCCCCCCGCCGCATCCAGCGCCTCCTGCTCGCGCTGGCGGCATTCTTCACCTTCACCTACTCGCTCATCCTGACCCTCGCCCCGGCTGCCCGCGCCCGCACCTGGGAAGTGGACTACAACTGGTCGCACTGGCCGGGCTTCGCCGTCTGGCTGGCCGTTTTTGCCCTGCTCCACTTCCAACTCCAGCGCCATCTGCCGGACGCCGACCCCTACCTGCTGCCCATCGTTGCCTTGCTCACCGGCTGGGGGCTGCTCACCATCTGGCGGCTCCTGCCAGGATTCGGCCTGCGCCAAACCATCTGGCTGCTGCTCTCCGGCCTGGTGTTTGCCCTCGGCCTGCGCCTCTCGCCCGCACTTGGCTTCCTGCGCCGCTACAAGTACATCTTTCTGACGGCGGGCATCCTGCTCACCGCCCTGACCTTTTTCTTCGGCACCAACCCTTCCGGCAGCGGACTGCGCCTGTGGCTGGGCTGCTGCGGCATTTACCTGCAACCCTCCGAGCCGCTCAAACTGCTCTTCCTCATCTATTTGGCCGCCTATCTCTCCGAGATGTTGATCCTGCGCTACCGCCTGCCGGCAATCCTCATGCCCACGGCCATCGTCACCGGGCTGGCGCTCATCCTGCTCATCGGCCAACGCGACCTGGGCACCGCATCTATCTTTATCTTCCTTTACACGGTGACGCTCTACATCGCCAGCGGGCGCAAACGCGTCCTGTGGATCAGCCTGGCCGGCCTGGCCGCGGCGGGCCTGGCCGGATATTACCTCTTCGACGTGATCCGCCTGCGGGTGGACGCCTGGCTCAACCCCTGGCTCGACCCCGCCGGGCGCTCCTACCAGATCGTCCAGTCGCTGATAGCCATCGCCAACGGCGGCGTCAGCGGGCGCGGACCCGGGCTTGGCAGTCCCGGACTCGTACCGGTCGCCACCTCCGACTTCATCTACGCCGCCATCGCCGAAGAAACCGGCCTGGCCGGGACCTTTGGCCTGCTCCTGCTGCTCGGCATATTCACCGCCCGCGGCCTGGTCGCCGCCCTGCGCGCCCCCGACGCCTTCCGCCGCATCCTGGCCGCCGGGCTGACAGCCTACATCGCCGGACAGAGCATCCTCATCATCGGCGGCAACACGCGCCTCCTGCCGCTGACAGGAGTCACCCTGCCGTTCGTCTCCTACGGCGGCTCCTCCCTGTTGACCTCCTTCATCGCCCTCCTGCTGCTCCTGCTCATCTCCACCCGCGGCGAGGACGAACCCGCCCCCCTGCTCAACCCGCAGCCCTTCCTGCTCACCGGCGGCCTGCTTGGGCTGGGGCTGCTGGCGCTGGCCCTCGTCACCGGCTGGTGGGCGCTTTGGCGCGGCCCCGACCTGCTGACGCGCACCGACAACGCCCGCCGCGCCATCGCCGACCGCTACGTGCGGCGCGGCGCCCTGCTGGATCGCGATGAACAACCCATCAACCTGACCGAAGGCTCGCCGGGCAACTACACCCGGGTATATGCCTACCCCGACCTTTCGTCCGTCGTGGGCTACACCCACCCAAACTATGGACAATCCGGCCTGGAGGCCAGCCTGGATCCATTCCTGCGCGGCCTGCAGGGCAACCCGGCCAGTCTCATCTGGAGCGACCACCTGCTCTACGGCCAGCCGCCGCCGGGGCTCGACATCCGCCTGAGCCTCGACCTGCGCCTCCAGACGCGCGCCGATTTCCTGCTCGGCAACCGCAAAGGTACGGTCGTCCTGCTGAACGCCGAGACAGGCGAAATCCTGGCGATGGCCTCCCACCCCACCTTCGACGCCAACCGACTGGACGAGATCGAAGAATTGCTCCTCGCCGACCCGACCAGTCCGCTACTGAACCGCGCCACCCAGGGGGTGTATCCGCCCGGCGGGGCGCTCGAACCGTTCCTGCTGGCCGCCGGGCTGGACGCTTCCCCCTCCCGCGCCGACCTGGACGGGCTGTACAACGGACTGGGATTTTTCGAGGCGCCGCAGGCGCGTCTGCCGGCCGCCGAAGCATCTTCGGCAGGAGAAGAGTTACGCGTCAGCCCCCTGCAAATGGCGCTGGCGGCGGCAAGCCTCAGCAGCGCGGGCACGCGCCCGGTCCCGCTCCTGGCCATAGCCGTCAATACAATTTCGGAGGGATGGGTAGTCCTGCCCACGCTGGGCGAACCGTCCGCCGTTTTCCAGCCCGAACTTGCCGGCCGCGCTGCGGCGTCCTACGCGGTGGGCAATTTGCCCTTCTGGCAATTCAGCGCCTCCGCCGGGACGCAGGCCGAGCCGTTCACCTGGTCGCTGGGCGGCACGCTCCCCGGCTGGCAGGGGTCGCCGGTGGTGGTGGTCGTCCTGCTGGAGGAGGATTATCCCGAACTGGCGGCGTACATCGGGCTGGAGTTGCTGGAGGCGGCCACAAGGCCATAGAGGCGGGACGGGCGGGGTATTCGGCCTAGAAGAGAGGTGGAAAGAAACAGGGATGAGTTTGCGCTCATCCCTGTATTCGTTGGCATCACTTCACCCGCACAAAGCGCCGCTTGCCCACCTGGAGCACGCCGGGGTGCGGGAAGGGGGCGTCGAATTTGTCGAGCGCTTCCCCATCCAGTTTAACGCCTTTTTGGTTTATCATCCGCCTCCCCTCGGATTTGCTCGCCACCAGCCCGGTGGCAGTCAGCACGTCCAGCACGGTCTGACCGGGCCGGAGGGCATATTCGGGCATCTCATCTGGGATGTCCTTTTGCTGGAAGACTTTCTTGAAGGCCTCCTCGGCGCGCAGGGCGGAGTCTTCGTCGTGGAAGATAGAGACGATCTCGCGGGCAATGGCCATCTTGGCGTCGCGCGGGTGCAGCGCCCCGGAGCGGAGAGCGGCCTCGGTCTCGGCGATCCGGTCGGGGGTCCAGCGCGTGACGAGGCGCATGTACTGACCCATAGCCTTGTCGGGTACGGACATGACTTTCCCGTACATGTCCTCGGGGGTGGCCAGGAGCGGGATGTGGTTGCCGAGCGATTTGCTCATCTTGACCTCGCCGTCGGTGCCGGGCAGGATGCCGAGGATGATGGCGATGTTGGGTTTGGCGCCGAGCGAAACCATGATCTTGCGGGCGGCGGTCATGATGTTGAACATCTGATCGGTGCCGCCGATCTGGACGTCGGCTTTGAGCATGTAGGCGTCGTAGCCCTGCATGAGGGCGTAGAAGGTCTCGTGCAGGTAGATGGGATCGTTGTTCTCCCAGCGCAGGCGGAAGTTTTCGCGCTCGCGCACAAATTGCTGGAGGGTGAAGTTGGAAGCCAGGTTGATGAGTTCGGCAAAGGTTAACTCAGACAGCCATTCGGAGTTGAAGCGGATGCGGGTCTGTTTTCGGTCGAGGATTTTATAGGCCTGTTCGGCGTAGGTAGCCGCGTTACGCTGGACCTCTTCGCGGGTCAGCCGCGGGCGGAGTTTGTCCTTGTCCGAAGGGTCGCCGATGAGCGAGGTGTAATCGCCGACCACAAAGGTCACCTCGTGGCCGAGTTCCTGGAACTGGCGCTGTTTGCGCATCGGGACGGTGTGACCGAGATGCAGGTCGCTGGTGCGCGGGTCGAAGCCGCAGTAGACGCGCAGCGGGCGGCCTTCCTGCTGCGCTTCGAGCAGGCGCTCCTTCAACTCGCGCGTCATACTCTGCTTGAGTTCTTCGTCGCCGTATTCGGTGCCCTGCATGAGCAGGGCGACTTGCTGGTCAATGGTGAAGGTGGACATGGGTGCTCCGGAGGAAATCGGGGATTAGGTAATCAGGTCAACAGGTGAGCGGGCAGGTGAAAAGAAAACGCGCCCGCTGCGGCAGGCGCGTGGAGGCGGACCGCAGCGGGGGATTATGGGAGGTAATAATAAGCGTGCGTGCAGGTGTTCATTGGGGGCTATTATACAGCAGAATTGGAGCATTGAGTTCAGTACTCTAACCTTGAACTCTCTACCGTACATGTTGGAAATTGGACGCGGATTAACGCGGATGTGCGCGGATTTTACAGGCTTTTCTCCGCGTTTTCTGCGCTCGTCCGCGTCCCATACGGGTTTTGTACAATAGAGAGACCTTGAATGGCATTCCTCTGTTCGTCAAGACGTCACCAGCGTGCCGACCTGCTCGCCGCGCAAGGCGCGCTCGAGGGCAGTGGGGTCCCATAGGTTGACCACCAGGATGGGAAGTTTGTTCTCCATGCACAGGGTGATGGCCGTACTGTCCATCACTTCCAGGCGAAGGTTGAGGGCATCAATGTAAGAGAGATGGTCGAATTTGACTGCCCTGGGATTCTTGTACGGGTCGGAGTTGTAGACGCCGTCCACCTTAGTGGCTTTGATGAGCACGTCGGCGTCTATCTCAACCGCCCGGAGCGCCGCGGCGGTGTCAGTAGAGAAGAACGGGTTGCCGGTCCCGGCGCCGAAGATGACGACGCGCCGCTTCTCAAGGTGGCGGATGGCGCGGCGGCGGATGTACGGTTCGGCCACGGCGCGCATCTCGATTGCCGATTGGACGCGGGTCACAACATTCGCTCGTTCGAGAGCGTCCATGAGCGCCATGGCGTTCATGACTGTAGCCAGCATGCCCATGTAGTCTGCCGTAGCCCGGTCCATGCCGCGCTCAATGCCCTGTTTGCCGCGCCACAGGTTGCCTGCCCCGATTACGATGGCAATTTCCACGCCCATTTGGTAAACGCCCTTGACGCGTTCGGCAATGGCCTCGGCTTCGAGCGGGTCAATGCCGAATTTGTCCGATCCGGCCAGCGACTCGCCGCTCAGTTTGAGCAAAACTCGCTTGAACTTGAGTTCTTCCATAGGGCCTCCTGGTTTCGACAATCTTACCGCATAATCCAAAAAAAAAGCCAACCCGAAGGTTGGCTTCCCGAATTACTGGCTGACCTCGCCCAGTTCCCAGCGGGCAAAGCGGCGGATAATGATGTTTTCACCCGTCGCGGCAATGGTCTCAAGCAGCAACTGCTCGATGCGCTTCTCGGCGTCGCGGATGTACGCTTGGCGCAGGAGTACAACCTCATCCTTGAATTTCTCGAGGCGGCCTTCGGCGATCTTGGGCAAGATGGCTTCAGGCTTGCCTTCCTCGCGGCCGCGCGCCATGGCAATCTCGCGCTCGTGTTCGAGAACCTCGGCGGGGATGTTCTCCGCTCTAATGTAACGCGGGGATGTCGCCGCCACCTGGAGGGCAATCTCGTGCGCAAAAGTGCGGAACTGCTCTGAGCGGGCGACGAAGTCGGTCTCGCAGTTGACCTCCACCATCACGCCCACGCGCCCGGCGCCGTGCGAATAGAGTTCCACGATACCGTTGGAGGCTTGACGTTCGGCGCGCTTGGCTGCAGTGGCCATGCCCTTCTCGCGCAGAAAGTCCACAGCCTTCTGGAAGTCGCCGTTGGAGGCCTCGAGCGCCTTGCGGCAGTCCAGCACACCTGCTTTGGTAGCCTCGCGCAGTTCTTTGATCATTTCAGTTGTGATTTCCATGTTCCTATCCTTGCTTGCCTATTTGCTCTCTTCTTCGGTATCGTCGGAGGCTTTAAACTCCTCTTCCTCTTCAGGAGGCGGGCCGAGTTTGGCGAGGGTGGCTTCGCCGAGCAACTGGTCGTCTTCCAGTTCCTCTTCCAGGTCCATCGCCCTCGCCAGATTGTATTCCTTATCCGGCACAGTTTCGGCAGCCACGCGGATCTCGGCGACCTCTTCGATGTCTTCGTCCTTGCGCATCGCCTTGCCTTCCAGCACGGCATCGGCAATCTTGGCCACCAGCAGTTTGATGGCACGGATGGCATCGTCATTGGACGGGATAACAAAATCTACATTGGTCGGATCGCAGTTGGTATCCACCAGCGCCACCACCGGGATGTTCAACAGGTTGGCCTCGTGGACGGCGGCATCCTCGCGCATCACGTCCACCACGAAGATCACATCAGGGAGGCTCTTCATCGTGCGCACGCCCGAAAGGTGCAGGTTCAGGCGGTTGATTTCGCGCTGAATCAGCAAGCCTTCCTTCTTCGTCAGACGCTCGACCTCGCCCGTGCTGACCATATTCTCCATGCGTTCCAGTTCCTGGATGCGCTTGTACATGGTGGGCCAGTTGGTCAACATGCCGCCCAGCCAGCGTTCGGTTACGTAGGGCATACCACAGCGGACAGCCTCATCGCGCACCGTCTCCTGCGCCTGACGCTTAGTCCCCACAAACAGCACCGTGCCGCCGCCCGCCACCGTGTCGCGGACGGCGTTGTAGGCCGTGCTGATCGCCTTCACCGTCTGCTGAAGGTCAATGATATGGATGCCGTTGCGCTCGGTAAAAATGAACGGCTTCATCCTCGGATTCCATTTGTTGGTCCGGTGCCCGAAGTGGACGCCGCTCTCCAGCAGCGCCTTCATCGAAATAACAGCCATGTTTCTCCTTCTTACTCGTCCGTTGCGGACTTGTGAGTTTAGCGGGGATGAAAACCCGCTCAGGGACGCTCGATGCCCGTCCCGGGCAAAATGATGCTCCCTTGCGGAAGCGGCGGAAGTATACCACAAAATTTTGGAATCCAGCAGCATGCTGCTGGAAAATTCATCGCGGCAAGCCGCCGGAGTCCAAACTGGCGTACAATCAGACCACGCTCAACATCATTCCCCGCCCGCCGAACCAGGAGAACGCCCCGGTCGCTTCCGTCTGACCGCAGAAACGGACATCTCCTGCAACGAAGCCAAACGCCCCAACGCGGACTTCCTGCGCCGCCTGGTCAGCGTGCTGGCGGGGGTTTTCGGCGCCATCGTCGGCATGCTGGCTCCCTTCCTGTCCCAATAATCTGCTATACTTCCGGCGTGATCTCCCATCCATGGCTCTCCCATTATGACGCCGAGATACCCGTCTTCCCTTTCCGCCGCGCTGCCCAAACCCAGCGCCGGGAAGGTCTTGAGACACGAGTGATCGAGACAGGAGAAGGAATAAGATGCTGACGCCCGTTTCGCTGGTTCTGGTCTGCCTGCTGCCTGCGCCGCGCGACCTGGAAATTGCGCGGCTGCTGGGCTGGTACCGCATCCCATTCCGCAGCGCGCCGAAGGTCATTGCCGTGGACTACCTGGCCTTCTACCAGCCGGGCAGTTTCGGCGACCACGCCGGGCGCATCGAGTGGATCGCGTCCGTCCGCGGCCACGAATTGACTACGCGCGCCGAACTACTGCGCGACGAAGCCGATCACCCGCGCGCCGGCGAGGAATACTTCAAGGTGCAATTGGGTCCGCTGGAGAAACTCAAGCAGCCCATCCTGGCGGACAAATGGAAACGGCTAACCTTCCTCTACACGACCGGCGAGTATTTGCTCAAAGCGTCCACGCTCAACGACCTGGTGGTGCAAAGCGACGAGCGCTCCCTGCTCTGGCAGTCGCTGCGCGAGCGGGCGCAGAACGAACAACTCTACCGCACCGACCTGCCCGAGGCAGATATTCCACCGGAGGCGCTGGTTGCGCTGCTAGGCATCAAGGAACCTTCCACAACATACGAGTGGGAGTGAACTGAGGCGGCTATGCAACTCATCAGCGTCAACATTGGCAAAAGCCAGCCCATCGAGACCCGCCGAACGCCCCGGCCTCTACTGCCGCGTCCTGCGCGAGGGGACCGTCCAGACCGGCGACGCGGTGGCCGTCGAACCAAATCCCGGCGAGACAGCCACTTTGATTGAGGTCTATCGCGACTGGTATGAGAAGACGACAGATGTTGCCACCCTGCGGCGTTTCCTGCGGGCGCCGCTGGCCATCCGCGCCGGGCAGGCACTGGAGGCGCGTCTGGCCAACTTGCTGGATGCAGGATGAAAACAAAACTTCCGGGCTGAACCCGGAAGTTTTCAATTTATGAGTCCACTGCAAAAACCTTTTTAAACACGAAGGACACAAAGGCAACAAAGGAAATTCAAG
>DYKZ01000231.1 GCA_020722345.1 Anaerolinea thermophila
ATGGCTAAGAGCAATCACGGCAGAGTGGGTGACGCGCTTGAGCTGCTCAACAGGGGGTTGCGCCCTTTTGTAGAGCGGGAACTGCAAGCTGTGCACGGAGATCAGTGGCAGGAAATGGTGGCGCAGACGCTCCGCGAAGACCGCAGTGCCGTGAAGGCGACCAAGAAGGGCGAACTCAACTGGGACACCCACAACCTGCTCACGGTCATGTGGGACCAGTGGAACGCGGTCTTCCGTAACACACTCGGACACGCTGAACGGTCCCTGGTGAGCGAGCTGCGGGACGTGCGCAACCGTTGGGCGCACCAAACGCCCTTCAGCAGCGACGACGCTTATCGGGCGCTGGACAGCATCGGACGCCTGCTTATGGCCATTTCCGCTCCCGAGGCAAAGGAACTGGAAGAACAGAAGATGGCGCTGTTGCGTGTGCGATTCGATGAGCAGCGCCGAGGCGAGATGCGCAAGCACGCCGTCGCACCCACCGAGGGCAACCCGCAGAGCGGCCTAAAGCCCTGGCGTGAAGTTGTCACCCCGCACCGGGACGTGGCCGGCGGCAAGTACCAGCAGGCGGAGTTCGCGGCCGATCTGTGGCAAGTGTACCTGGGCGAGGCAGCATCCGAGTACCAGGACCCTACCGAGTTCTTCCGGCGCACCTTCATTACCGAGGGGCTGCAGAAGCTCCTTGGCAACGGCGTACGCCGCATCGGCGGGCAGGGCGGCGACCCGGTTGTGGAACTCCAGACGAACTTCGGCGGTGGCAAGACCCACAGCATGCTGGCGCTTTACCATCTCTTCTCCGGCACACCCTCGACAGAACTTCCCGGCACCGAGCAGGTCCTGAAAGAGGCCGGATGCGAGGTAGCATCGAAGGTTAATCGCGCCATTGTAGTCGGCACCAAGGTGTCGCCCGGCAACCCGAGCACGAAGGACGACGGGACCGTCATCCGCACGATCTGGGGCGAGATCGCTTGGCAACTGGGCGGCAAGACCGGTTACGAGATGATCCGCGCCGACGACGAGAAGGCCACCAACCCCGGCGACAAGATGAAGGAGCTGTTCAACAGGTTCTCGCCCTGCCTTGTTCTGATCGACGAGTGGGTAGCCTACGCCAGGCAGCTTCACGAAGGCAGCGTGCTTCCCGCCGGCACCTTCGACACCCAGTTCACCTTCGCTCAGGCATTGAGCGAGGCCGCAAAGGCGGCCAAGAACACCTTGCTGGTGGTCAGCATTCCAGCATCCGATAACGAGATCGGCGGCGAATGGGGCCAGCGCGCCCTTTCCCGACTCAAGAACGCCATCGGCCGCGTGGAATCGAGCTGGCGACCGGCCAGCCCTGACGAGGGGTTCGAGATCGTGCGTCGTCGGCTATTTGAGCCCTTGCATGAGAGGCAGGCCTTCGTGGCGCGCGACGCCGTGGCGCGAGCCTTTGTGGAGATGTACGGAACGCAACACAGTGAATTCCCATCCGAGTGTCGAGAGGCCGAATACGAACGTCGCATCAAGCTGGCCTACCCGATCCACCCGGAACTCTTTGACCGGCTTTACAACGACTGGTCCACGCTCGACAAATTTCAACGCACGCGCGGCGTGTTGCGCCTGATGGCGGCGGTGATCCATTCGCTATGGGAAAGGCAGGACGGCAACCTGCTGATCATGCCCGCCACCATCCCCATTGACGACTCCGCAGTGCAGTTCGAGCTGACCCGCTACCTTGACGACCAGTGGACCCCTGTCATTGCCAAGGATGTGGACGGGGAGCATTCCCTGCCGCTCAGGCTCGACCGGGACGCGCCGAACTTGGGCCGCTACTCCGCTTGCCGCCGCGTGGCGCGCACCATCTACGTCGGATCGGCCCCGACCCAACGGGCTGCCAACCGGGGTATCGACGACCGCCAGGTGAAGTTGGGATGCGTTCAGCCCGGCGAAACCGTGGCTACCTTCGGCGACGCCATCCGCCGACTTACGGATCGGGCGACCTATTTGTATGTGGACGGCAGCCGCTACTGGTACTCGACCCAGCCCACGGTCACGCGTCTTGCCGAAGACCGGGCGAACCAGCTTCATGAACACGATTGTATGGACGAGATCGTACGCCGCCTGAGGGATGAGGCGCGCAGCCGTGGCGATTTCCACCGCGTGCATGCATGCGTGAGCAGCAGTGACATACTCGACGAGCACGAGGCGCGGCTGGTGGTCCTCGGTCCGGAGCATCCGCACAGCAAGGGACACGCGGACAGCGCCGCCCGGAAGGAGGCGCAGTCTATCTTGGAAAGTCGCGGCAGCAGTCCCCGGTCGTACAAGAACACCCTGGTGTTTCTGGCGGGAGACGCGAGCCGGCTCAAGGACCTTCAGAGCGCCATCCGGCAATTCCTGGCCTGGCGGTCCATTTGGGATGAGCGGGAGCAGCTCAACCTCGATCCCTTTCAAGCCAAGCAGGCAGAGACGAAACGCAAGAACGCCGACGATACGGTGAACGTCCGCATTCCCG
>DYKZ01000232.1 GCA_020722345.1 Anaerolinea thermophila
GTGCGCGCAGCAACGCACGTCCGCAGCACCGAGGCCGAAATCCGCGACATCCTCGGTGCGCGACAAGACCCCGGCCGAGCCTGTTCTGATTCTCGTATTGTGTGAAGTTATTAAGATGTTACTTGAACATCATCACATCATCGGTCGCGCTCGATGACGGACCCATCAACCAGGGACTGGAACTTGGACGGATTAGATTGCGCGATATCGATCAGAGAAGCGAGACCAGCTCGCACAATCTCCGCTTTGCTCGGGTTCCGTCCCGCGAGCCCATAAAACTCAACTCGAAGCCGCTCAATCTCGGCCACGTCGCCGGGAAGCCATGCGAAGCTGATTCGGACTAGCTCTGCTTTTTGATCCTTGCCCTGCTTGCCTCGCGATGCGGCAAACACTCCTTCCGCTTTCTCAAAGCGAGAAGCCGTTGCTTGTTCTTCTTGCTGCATGGACGCCTGAAGCGCCGCCTTTGGATCCCGCTTCCTCGTACTCACTTCAATATCCCCTCTACTTCGTTTGCGAGTTTTTTAACCTCGGCATCCGCCTTGGCATCGCCCTCGATGCCTGTACCATAAAGCGCCGCGAGCCTGTAAGCGTTTCGGTTTGCCAGCTTGGTTTCGGCCTGCTGGATGTTGTACTGCGCTTGGATCTCCTGCACGTCGCGCGCCAGCTTCGTATTCACAACCATGTTATGAACGATCCTCGCTTGAAGCTCCTCGTTGACCGTTTGAGCCGCCTCAATGGCCTGCCGAATACCGACCCCTGCCCTCATGTCCAGCGGACTTGGCACAGTCGGAACGAGTACCAGGTCTGAGATGAGCAATGCCGAATGTGCGACAGTACTGTCCGCGCTCGGCGGGCAGTCGATCAAGATCCTGTCGTAATTATCGACGTGCCTACGGATCTCGCGATGAACCGCCTGCCCCGCCTGCGCTAGGCCGATGACGGTTGCGGGGAAAGGTTCTTCATCCGATGCCGCCGCCGCCCATCGAATGCTGGATGCTTGGGGATCTGCGTCTACAACCAGCACGCGATGCCCGCGCTTCGCAAGCTCGGCAGCGAGAGTCATAGTCACAGTCGTTTTTCCTGCGCCGCCCTTCTGCTGCGCCATGCTGATAATTTTTGCCGCCATGGTTCGTTACCTCTTTAGCATGGTTCCATCTTACCACGATAACACCATAAGACAATAAAAAAGAGTTACTTAAAACTCGGTTGGAATCTAGCCGCTCTCCACCCGCTTCATGTATCGGTCATGTCTAGCACCCTTACGCATGTCTGCATGCCTCACATAATATCACGTTAGCACCGTAGCACAAGAATACCTTATTAACTTGTTTTCATGTTGACATAAAAAAACCCCGCACGACGGCGGGGTTGAGGGGGGAAGGGGAGGAATTTTCTTCCCCAGCAGTCATCTTCCGCGCCCAACTTCTCTTGTCCGTCTGTCGATCTCCGCCTCGACAGCTTGCTTGACTTCGGGGTGCTTCTGCATTGATCGCACGGCCTTCAGCTGATCGTTCCAGTCCTTGCCGATCTCCGGCTTCTCGCGTCGCGCGCCTGGTGCGACTTCAATAACGCGCGCATGGTACTGGTCGCCGGCCTTGTCGTTGTCGAAGGCGCTGACGACCTCGCGCCCTGCATTGAGCGCAGACTTCACATGCTCTTGCAGGCGTTCCTTCAAACCGCCGGTGATAGAAACCACTGTGAAATCTTTGTGTCCTTTTTGATGAGCCAGGTACGCATAGCTGATTGCATCGATCGAGCTTTCCACGTACACAATCCTCTTCGGCTTGCCGATTTCCAGCGTGAAGAACCCTTTGTCACCGCCGGCAACGCCATGGAACGGCTTGTCACCAAGACCCCGCTGTTCGATCGAACCGTTATCGAGTGCGAAGCAAGCGTTCACGAAGCCTTTTTCAGTCACGCCTGGGAAGACACGGCCGGTCTGGATGAGGCGATTCACCCAGCCATCAGGAATCATGCGATTTTGAGTCAAGTAGTCGCGGACCTTCTCGACGTGTCGCGGATCCTGAGATAGCTTCGGCGGCGCCGCTGGCGCGCGTTCGGACTCCTGTTTTTGTTTTGAGCGAGCCTGAACGATGGCTTGCTCATCGAAACGCCCGCCTAGCGCCTGGACTGCGTTCTTGAAGGCCTGCTTGTCTCCACGATCGAGCTTGCCGGTCATCAATGCCTGGGCAAGATCGATCGCGCCGCCGCCGCCTTTCTCCAAGTCATGACAATAGAAGCGGTCGCCGCCTCGTCGGTCGATCGAAAGTCGGCCAGCTGCTGTCTTAAATTGATATCGTGGATCAGCTGGATCCGGTTCTGCGCCGAATTTTTCGAGGACGGCGGGCAAGGGGATGGTGCGAAGGCGGGCGATTTCGCATTGGTCGATGCGGGGCATGTGTATCTCCAAAAAGCCAATGGGCTTCTTTGAGATACATGCCATGCCCGGATTTCAGTTCGAGAATTATTCCGGCAAGTGCTTTA
>DYKZ01000233.1 GCA_020722345.1 Anaerolinea thermophila
CGTCGCTGTGGATTCGTTCATAACTTTGATTATATCTTTATAATCCGTGTAATCTGTGGCGAAAAAACAAAACTGGAGTGAACTGCGCTCCCTTCCCCCTGAAAAACTCGCCCAAGCGCGCCTGGCGCTGGAGGATATCCGCCGCGGCAAGCCGGTGGAAGCCGCCCTGCGCGTCCACTTGTGGAACGCCGCGCCGCTGCACAAGTCCGCATTGGTGGCGGCTTACAACGAACTGATCGCCAGCGGGGCTTGGGAAGCCGATGAGGCGCTGCTGGCGCGCATCCGTTTAAAGCCGGTACGGACGCTTTCGGGCGTGACCACTGTCACGGCGCTGACCAAGCCCTATCCCTGCCCCGGCAAGTGCATCTTCTGCCCGGATGACGTGCGCATGCCGAAGAGTTACCTGCCCGACGAACCCGGCGCAGCGCGCGCCCTCGAAAACGATTTCGACCCCTATCGGCAGGTGGCCTCGCGTCTCGAGTCGCTGGCCTCTGTCGGCCACCCGACCGACAAGATTGAACTGCTCATCCTGGGCGGCACGTTCTCCTCCTACCGGCGGGATTACCAGGCGTGGTTCGTGCTGAATTGTTTCGAGGCCTTGAATGCGTCTCACCACGGAGAACACAGAGAGCACGGAGAGAGCCAGAATAAAAACTCTGTGTTGAACGCTCTCCTCGATGCGCAAGCCTTCAATGAGACCACTCCGCACCGCAACGTGGGACTCTCGATCGAGACCCGTCCCGACGAAGTCACGCCGGACGAACTGGCTTGGCTGCGAACCCTCGGCGTGACCAAGGTCCAAATGGGCGCGCAGAGCCTCGATGACCACATTCTTGAACTCAACCGGCGCGGCCACACCGTCGCCGATCTGCGCCGGGCCGTAGCCCTCCTGCGGGCAGGCGGATTCAAGATCGTCCTGCACTGGATGCCCAACCTGCTTGGCGCGACCCTGGAGTCCGACCGCGCCGATTTCCCCCGCCTGTGGGACGGTCTCTGCCCGGATGAAATCAAAATCTACCCGACGCAACTGCTCGAAAACGCCCCGCTCTACGAAATCTGGAAGCGCGGCGATTACCATCCCTACTCGACCGAAGACCTGGTCAACCTCATCGCGGACGTGAAGCCGACCATCCCGCGCTACTGCCGCGTCAACCGCGTCATCCGCGACATCCCGTCCACGCACGTGGTGGAGGGCAACAAGCGCACCAGCCTGCGGCAGGATGTCCACGCTGAACTCGCCCGACGCGGCACGCGCTGTAATTGCATCCGCTGCCGCGAGGTGCGGGGCGAAAAAGTGGATGCCGCCTCCCTGCGCCTCGATGACCTCGTTTATCATCCCGACGGGGCCGAGGAGCACTTCCTATCCTTCGTCACGTCGGACGATAAGATCGCCGGATTCCTGCGGCTCTCACTCCCCGGCCCGGATTCGCCTGCTGCCGGCCTGGCCGACCTGGATGGCGCGGCGATTATCCGCGAGGTGCATGTGTACGGGCAGTCGCTCCAGGTGGGGCAGGAGCAGACCGGCGCGGCCCAGCACGCCGGTCTCGGCACGCGGCTGCTGGCCGAGGCCGACCGCCTCGCCGGTGCAAAAGGATACCGCCGGATGGCGGTCATCGCGGCGGTGGGCGCTCGTCAATATTACCTCGAACGGGGGTTCGAACGAGGCGAACTCTATCTCGTGAAAAGCCTCTAACCGGCCCCTTTTTCCCACTCGGCCACGGCCTGGCGGATGAGCCCCCTGATCTCGGCATTCGGCACGGCTTCGATCCCCTCGAAGCGGTCGTTCTTGATCTGGACGATCACCGCCCCGCCTGCGCCTTCCAGCAGGCGGATCTCGCCGCCTTCGAAGACAGTCCCGGCCAGTTTCTGCTGGAGCACCTCGTCAATCTGCTCGACGATACTCTTCAGGCTGACCTTTGGCTTCTTGTCGTTGGATTCCGGCTCCGCTATTGGCGGACGCGGGGATAAAATCGAAGGCCTGGAGGCCGGCGCGGCCGGGCGCGGCGTTTCCTGAACCTGGGGCCTGGGCGCGGCAACTGGGGTCGGCGCGGCAGGCTGAACGTCCAGCCACGGGCGCAGGTCAAGCACGAGTTTCAGCAGGCGTTTCTTCTGGCCGGCGTCCAGCGCGTTTTTGCTCTCCAGGCGTTTCCCGTCCATCTCCAGCCAAATGGACTCGCCCTGATCGCGCCAGGCGCGCAGGATTTCCACATCTCCCTTATTGGCCAGGCTTTTGGGTGGCGGGGGGAGTTCCGCTTCCTGCTGTTTCTGCTCATCCTGCGGCTCGGGCTCCGATTTCTTTGCCCGCCCGAACATGGCGCCGATGGCAATGCCGCCGGAGAGACAGACAACAAAAAGAAAGATGAGGGTGGTCAGCGAAAGGGATATTTCCATGGTTTACCTTGAGGCTATTTTACCGGATTTTTAGGAACTTAGAAGTGAGTCCACTGCAAAAACCTTTTTAAACACGAAGGACACAAAGGC
>DYKZ01000234.1 GCA_020722345.1 Anaerolinea thermophila
GCGCTCAACTTCCTCGGGCGGATGTCGGGCATCGCCACGCTGACGCGTCAATTCGTGGACGCGGTCGCCGGGACGAAGGCCGTCATCCTCGACACGCGCAAGACCGCCCCAGGCCTGCGCCTCGCCGATAAACTGGCCGTGAAACGCGGCGGAGGGCAGAACCACCGCATCGGCCTCTACGACATGATCCTCATCAAGGACAATCACATTGACTACGCGGGCGGGATCGAAGAAGCCGTCCGACGCGCGCAGGCCGCTCGAAGCGGACTCCCGATCGAGGTCGAGGCGAGAACGTTGGGCGATCTTAAGATCGCCCTACAGTTGGGCGTCGAAAGAATCCTGCTCGACAACATGAGCCTGGAGATGATGGCTGAGGCGGTGCGCATCACCGCCGGGCGCGCCAAACTGGAGGCCAGCGGCAATGTCACGCTGGAAAACGTGCGTGCCATCGCCGAGACCGGCGTGGACTTCATCTCGTCCGGCGCGCTGACCCACTCGGCGAAGGTGTTCGATGTGAGTTTTGATTATGTTAATGCGGTACACGGATAAAACCTTTTTAAACACAAAGAGCACGAAGGCAACGAAGGAAATACGCACGAAGGTAAAAGCTTTTCCCTTTGTGACACTTTGTGTCCTTTGTGTTTAGAGAATTAAAAAATCTGTGAGACTCCGTCCAATCCGTGAAATCCGTGTACAAAGGAATCCAACATGAACCAACAAACCCAAGCGATGTACGACAAAATGCGGGCGAAACTCGAAAAGGTTGTCCCCGATGTGGAACTGCGGATCAAAGCCGAGATCGCGGTGGAGATCAACGCGCTGAAAGCCGAGCGCAACGCCGTCATCCTCGGCCACAACTATATGGAACCGGCGTTGTTCCACTCGATTCCCGATTTCACCGGCGACTCGCTCGACTTGTCGCGCAAGGCCGCCCAGACGGACAAGGATGTGATCGTCTTCTGCGGCGTCAAGTTCATGGCCGAGACGGCCAAGATTCTCAACCCAAGCAAAACAGTGCTGCTGCCCTCGGACAAGGCGGGCTGCTCGCTGGCCGCCTCGATCACCGCCGAAGACGTGCGCGCCCTCAAGGCGCGTTACCCTGGTGTGCCGGTCGTCACCTACGTCAACACCTACGCGGACGTGAAAGCCGAGAGCGACATCTGCTGCACATCGTCCAATGCTGCGGCGGTGGTCGAGTCGCTGCACGCTGAGACGGTCATCTTCCTGCCTGACGAGTATCTGGCAAAGAACGTCGCCCGCGAGACCGGCAAGCACATTATCTTCCCTTCCCTCACCCCGGGCTCCTCTGCTCAAACAGGTGAGGGGGGTGATTTGGATTATCAATTGATCGGCTGGCGCGGCAGGTGCGAGGTCCATGAAAAGTTTACGGTGAAGGATATCGAAACCGTGCGCGCCCAGTTCCCAGACGCGGTGGTGCTGGCTCACCCGGAATGCAGCCCCGAGGTCACCGCGGCGGCGGACTTCTCCGGCTCGACCAACGCCATGATCCGCTACGTCCGGCAATCCAGCGCCCCGCACTACCTGGTGCTGACCGAATGCGCCATGGGCGACAACATCGCCGCCGCCAACCCCGAAAAGGACATACTGCGGCTGTGCATGGTGCGTTGTCCGCACATGAACATGATTACTATGGAAGACACGCGCGACGCCCTCAAGTTCAACCGCTACGTGATTGACATCCCCGAAGAGATTCGCATCCGCGCCGCGCGGTCGGTGCAGAGGATGATTGAGATTGGGTAAAACCAATACGGACGCGGAAAACGCGGATTGACACGGACGAGCGCGGATATGGCTAATTTTCGTAGAAATTCAGCGCGGACAAGCGCGGATTGACGCGGAAAACGCGGAGAAAATTAAAAAAATCTCCGTGTCAATCTGTGTCCATCCGCGTTCTTCGCGTCCGAATGAAGTTTTGCACGGTAGAATCTTTTGAAAAAGGAGGAGAATGGTTTGTGGAAGCAAAAGTTGTCAACTCGCAGAATTTGAAGCACAAGGAAATCACTGACAAGATTTTGCACGCGTTTTTCAAAATTGTTTATCCCGCGCTCGGAATTGGTTTTCCCGAAAAAGTATACGAGAACGCAATGGTGATCGCCCTTCGGCAAATGGGCTTGAAGGTTGAACAGCACAAGAACTATAATGGGACGCGGAAAACGCTGATAAACGCGGATGGACACGGATTTTCTTTTTTCTCTCCGCGTCCCATTTTTCTCAGATAGGAATCGACTATGCTCCAAACAGACGTACTCATCATCGGCACGGGGATCGCGGGGGCGGCGGCCGCGCTGAAATTGGCGGAAGATCCCAACCGTCACATCACGATAATCACGCGCGAGCCTGACCCGCACGAATCCAACACGGGGTACGCGCAGGGGGGCATCATCAGCCGCGGTCCCGACGACAGCGCCGACCTGCTGGTGAAGGACATCCTCG
>DYKZ01000235.1 GCA_020722345.1 Anaerolinea thermophila
GTCCGAGCGCAGGGGGTTGGCGGCGAAGTGCTGTTTCCAGAGTCTGGGGGTCAGTTCGGCGACGCGAGATGCGGGATGCTGGCCGACCCGCTGCAGGACATCGACCAGATAGTCGTAGGGGTTGATGTCGTGAAGGCGGCAGGTGGTCAGCAGGCTTTGCACAATACCCACCTGTTTGGCCCCCAGTTCCGTCCAGCAGAACAGCCAGTTTTTCCGACCCATGGGGATCACCCGGAGTCCGCGTTCCAGATGGTTGGTGTCCATGGGCACCTCCGGATCACTGAGGAAGACTTCCAGTCCCGCCCGGCGTTTGTGGGCATAGGCCAAGGCTTTGCTCAGGGGATTGCTGGGCAGTAGCCCGGTATCGGCGGCGGTATCCGCCACCCAGGTGAAGAACGCTTCGACCAAAGGCTTCGCTTTCGTCAGCCGGAGCGCGTGCTTTTGCGCGCCTTTCAGTCCCTGCTCCCGAATTTCGGCTTCCACTGCATAGATCTGGCCAATCAGGTCCAGGGCAACGGCGGCCCGCTGCGGATCGGCATCCTGGCTCTCGTAGAATTCCCGGCGGGTATGCGCCCAGCACTGGGCATGGGTGAGCCCTTCCGTTTTTTGGGCGTAACGGCTGTAGGCCGCATAACCATCCGTCAGCAGGATCGATCCGGGAGGGGCGGTCAGACCCAGGAGCTGATCCACATGCTCTGCCCGGCGGCTTTCACAGTAGGGGAAGCAGATTTCATCCTGCTCGCCATACACCGGCCAGAAGTACCCTTGTTTCATTTTGCCCGGCCCTTTCAGACCGGCCTTGATGGGGGTTTCATCCATGGCCTTCACCCGGGAGGCGCGGATGGAGGCCAACTGCGCGTCATAGATGGGTTCGAGCAGCCCCACAATCTGTTGCATCAACCGGGTCAGCCACGGCCGGCTCAGGGTGAAGCCGCTCTCCTGCAAGCGCTGATGAATCCGGTAGAGCGGCAGATGATAGAGGAACTTATCGACGACCATCCCGGCGGCGAAGCTGACGTCGGCGCGACTGCCTTCAAGGACGCCTACAGGAGCGGCGGGGCAATGGATGACCTGGGTGTCGAGACGCTTGATGACCGGGCGGACATATTTGATCACCACATAACTGCCGGGCTGCTGGGCCAGACGGTAGGTTTCCTTGGTGCCGATGACGGTGTATTGCTCCGGGGTCAGGCCCGCGATTTCGGGGTTGGGGACTTCAATGGTGGTGACCGGGACTTGATCGGCATCGAAGAAGGGGACCGCTTCGGCCCGGTCTTCGGCTTTGCTGCAGGTGCTCTTGCGGGTATGGGCCGGAATGTGGCGGGTGGGTACTTCTGCCGGAGCCACCGGGGCGGCTATGCCCAACGCCTCGGCCAGGGTCAACTGCTGGGTCGGGGCTTCGGGAATCCGCTTTTCACTCTTCTGGCCGAAGGTCTGGCGCTTGAACCAGTCCAGTTGATGTTTGAGGGCATCGATCTGTTCCTGGAAGGCGGCGAGTTTTTGTTCTGCATGCCGCCATCCCTGCACGGCCAGGAGGACGGTTTGCGGGGACAGGGCGGCGGCCTCTTCAAGGCTTAAGGGGGTCGGGAAAAGGGCCGCTGCCGTGACGTTTTTCATGTGTGAAATCATAGCAATAATCACTGATTCTGTCCATAAAAAAGGCCTGAAAAAGTCATAAAAAAGCACGTCATTCCGCTGCTTCCGGCACCTGATAGCGCTTGCGCCGCGCGCCCGGCACAATCCCTTCGAGCAGCAGCTTGAGATCCGTCCAATCCATCTCCCGGGTCTCCACTTTCTGCCAGTCCGGGAGAAAGCGACCGCGCTCCAGACGCTTGGCCCAGAGGCAGAATCCGGTGCGATCCCAATACAACACCTTCATCTGGGTGGCCCGCCGGTTAATGAACACAAAGAGGTGTCCAGACAGGGGATTCTGGCGCAGGACACTGCGGGTCAGCGCATACAGCCCGTCATAGGACTTGCGCATATCCACCGGTTCGCCGCAGAGATGCACCCGTACCCGACCTTCCGGGAAAAACATCAGCCCCGCACCAGATGCAGAATCAGGCCACCGCCCAGATCCAGACGGAGTTCCAGTCGATGCGCAGCGTCTGCTTCCCGTCGGGCCGGAGAGGGCAGGTCTTCCAGCGCGCCCAAATCGACAAAATCAGGGATAGGCTGAGGGGCGGTGACAGCCGGAATAGCAGGACTCAGCGTCCCGGCAGAATTCCCTCCGGTATCCGGTAATCCCTTGCGCAGCCGTCCTTGCCAACGATAGAAACTGGCCGGACTGATGCATGCCTGATGACAAAAAGCCGTCACCGGCAAAGCACTTTCTGCCTGTTCATCCAGTAATGCCTGCCAGGCTTGGGCGCTGCGGCGCGGGGCTCTCCTGCGCGGTGTTGATGGCACCATGTATTTTCTCCTCAGTCATGTCCTGGGAGA
>DYKZ01000236.1:0-1074 GCA_020722345.1 Anaerolinea thermophila
TCCAGCGCCTCGTCTTTCAGCACGTAGCCGACCGCTCCGCTTTCCAACAGCCCGAAGATGGTCTGCGGGTCGTTGTGAACGGTGAGGATGAGGACGGCGGTACGCGCTCCCTGCTGCCGCAAAGTCCGCGTGACGGCCACCCCGTTCATATCCGGCAGGGACACATCCAGCGCCAGCACATCCGGGTCATGCTCGTTCACCAGGCGCAACGCGTCGGCGCCGTTCTCGCCCTCGCCGACGATTTCGATGTCCTTGGCCGATTGCAGAATCGCGCGCATCCCGGCGCGGACGATGGGGTGGTCATCTACGATCACGATGGTTGTCATAAGAGCCTCCCGGTCTCATTTGTGGCGGCGCTCACACAGTCACGATAAATACACGCTCTCGATGCCCGTCACATACTTGGAATTGCGCGTGATGCGGAATGGGAAGAATCCCGCCACCCGATCTGACTGGGGCTCGAACGGTTTTTCGTACTTCATCTCCACAATCACGCGGTCGTCGTCGCGGACGCGGTTGATGAAGCAGTTGCCGAATTTTCGGACGCGATAGTAGGCCATCTCCGCATCCACGGTGAGACGGTAGCGCCCGTCGCGGGTGGCGTAATACCAGCGGCGATAATTGTTGCACAAGACCACGTTCAGTGTCCGCAGGTGATGGCAGACGGCGTCGGGCAGGTCGGCGGCGCGGACGAGCGACTGGAAATAATCTTGCGAGAAATTTTCGTCCAATCGAAAGGCGGGGAAAGGGTAGGACTGCTTGGTCCCGACCAGTCCGCTTTTGATTTTGAGTTCCAAAACGGGGGCAGCGATCTCGCCGAACAACTCGCCGTACCAACGGACACGGACTTTCGTCCGTTCGTCCGCGCCGCTGAGATTGGCGTAGTAATTGTCCATCTCCTCGGTGTCGAGATAGAGATTATTGACCACACGCGGCGGATACGGCTCGTAGAACATGGACGGGTGACGCCGCACCATCAGGCGCACCTGTCCCGCGTCCAGTTCCTCGACGAGGAATTTGCGCTCGTAGCGATAATTGCGGGTTTGGGGTTCGGTCATTGCTTTGCCTCGAATT
>DYKZ01000236.1:1174-2431 GCA_020722345.1 Anaerolinea thermophila
GAACGTGATTTCCAGTGACGGGGACAGGGCGCGCAGGGCGGCGCGGGCTTCGTTCAACTGGTCGGCGCGGCGGAACTCGACCAGGTAGGCGACTTCCAGGGCGGTGGCAGTCTCATCGAAGCGGATAAGTTTGAGTTTGGCGGTGTGCTTGGCCAACGCGGCGGTGATCTGCTCAAGCGAGACCTCCGAGGGGTTGCGGCTGGCAATGGACACGTGCAGGTTCACGTCCGCATCGGCTTTGCGGAAAAGTTGCCGCAGCCCGATGAGCGCGATGCCGACGGCCATCGCGACCAATGTGATGAGACGCTGGTTGTCGCCGAGCCCGATGCCGATGCCGAGGGCGAAGAAAAGGTAGGACAGTTCCTCGGGTTCCTTGACCGCGGCGCGGAAACGCACGATGGACAGCGCACCGACCAAACCGAGACTGAGCGCGACCGACGAGCGCACGACCATGATGATGAAGGTGGTCGTGATCGTCATCAGCAGGAAATTGGAGGCGAACTTGCGGCGGTTAGTCAGCGACGCGCCCCAATGGACGTAGACGATTCCCAAAATATACGCACAGACGGCCGCAAGGAGCAGGTTGACGAGGAAGGTCGTCAACTCAATCGTACTGGCCTGGCTGGCAAAAAATTCGTCAACCAGGTTGCCGGTACCCGCCGCGGGCTGGGATGTGGTTGGGGAAACGGGAGCTGCCCCAACGTCCGCGGGAGGCGCGGCGGGTTGCTCGCCCGGTTGGGGTTCCCCGCCCGGAGGCGGTCCGCCCACGGGCGTCCCGCTGACGGTCAAGTCGTCAAACTGGACTGTCCCGCCGCCCTGGGCGCGAAGCATGATCGCCCCAGCTTCGAGCGGATCGGAGTCGGTGGCGGTGAGCGCCAGTTCATCGTCCACGTAGACCTGATGCTGTCCGCTGGCAACCGTGATCTTGATGGTGTGCCACGCGCCCGTTTGCAGGGAGGCGACGTCCGCATTGCCCAACTCGGAATGGGTTTGAGCCTGCTCCTTGTTGAGCGCCAGCCGTCCGTTCGCGAGGACGAGGAAGTAACGCCCCGCGTCGCGGAAGTAGTAGCCGATGACCGCCTCGGACTCGGCCGCGAAATTGACCTTGACCGTGAGGGTGATCTCCGACCAATCGCCGAAATGAATGGCAAATCCGTCGCGACTGATTTGGAGGACGCCATCCACGACGGTTGCAAGGTCGGGAGGCCGCTCCCAGCCGGGCAGGTTGGGGTCTTCGAAGGTCTCGGTGAAGCCGTT
>DYKZ01000237.1 GCA_020722345.1 Anaerolinea thermophila
GGCTTCAGCCTGTCGCTACTAAGGAACTTACCAGTATCATCGCGAGGCACGTAGCAACAAAGCGATCTTCTCGACAATGCGGGAGATTGCCACACGCCGCTGCGCTTCGTTCGCAATGACAGGTTGAGCGGGTGACCTGTCGCCTACCCTATTCCTTTTTCGTGTCCTCGTCCAGGGATGCCAGGTTGCTTCGCACGATGCGGATGTGGGGGTGATCCTGAGGCAAGGTTTGCTCCCAAATGCGCAGGGCGCGCTCGAAGGCCGCCCGCGCCCCCGCGGTTTCCCCCAGGGCCTGCAGCACCCCGCCCAGGTTGTTGACGGTTGTGGCAATACTGGGATGGTTCGGCTCGTAGATGGCTTCCTTGATGCGCAGGGCGCGCTCGTAGGCCGCCCGCGCCCCGGCGTAATCGGCCAGGGCTTGCAGGTAGTAGCCCAGGCTATTCCACAGGCGGCCGGCGGTCGGCGGGTTCAGGCGCTCGGCGTGGGCCGCGGCGGCGCGCACGTGGGGCAGCAGGGCGCCAACAAGCCGCAGATCGGGAACAGGCGGCGGGCGGCTTCCCCCTTCACCTGTTCCCAGGAGAGTGCAAAGGTGGCCCACAGGTTCAGGTCGTGCTGCGTGGGGCTGGGCAGGTCTTCCCACCAGCCGGTCATGGAGCGGTGGGCAAAGAGGTCTTCCAGGCGGTCGAGGTACTCGGTCACGCGCAGGTAGGGCTGGCGGGACAGGTAGCGCCCGGCCAATTCCAGCGCCAGCGGCAGGTAACCCAGGCGTGCGGCCAGGGCCTCCAGGTCTTCGTCCGCGGCGCGGTCGGGGTCGAGATGTTTGCGCAGGAAGGCACGGCTCTCCTCGGGACTGAACTCGTCCAGGGGCAGCCGCGCCAACCCCAGGTGCGGGGGCCAGTCGCGGCGGCGGTCAGCAGCAAGCGCAGGTTGGTGTGCCGCAGGCGGGTCAGGGCTTCTTGGGCGGCGCGGGGATCTTCCAGGTTGTCCAGGACGAGCAGACGCGGGCCGTCTGCCTTCCAGGTCTCCAGGGTGAGGCGCACCTGGTCGGGGAGTTTTTCCGGCCAGGGAGACAAGCCCATCTCCGCGCCGCAGCGGGCGATTTGCTCGTCCAGCAGGGCCGGGTCGTGCAGGTCGAGCCAGTGCACGCCACGGAAGCGGTAGCCGGTGCGGTAGGCGAATTCCACGGCCAGTTGGGTCTTGCCCACGCCGCCCAGGCCGGTGAGCGCCTGAGTGACCACCACGGTTTCGCTCCCCTGGTCATCGGCGGGCAGCAGCGCGGCGGACAGGCGGGTCAGGGCTTCGCGGCGGCCGGTGAAGGTGGCGTTGCGCGTCAGGGGCAGGGACGAACCGGGCGGCAGGTCGCCGGGCAGGGGCACCTGGGGTCTGAGGGCAGCGGCCTACGCGGCGTTCAGGGTCACCGCGTTGTGGGAACCGATGAGGAGGACGCTATCGGAAACGTCCCCCTGCACGATGATTTGACCCCGCAGCAGCGCTTCGCCGAGCGTGTGGGTCTCTTGTAGGGACAAGGCTGATTTATCCTCCAGCCGGGCCAGCACTTGATCCACTTTTTCGAGTACGGCGGCAAAGCCCTCCTGCTGTTCATGGCGCGTTTGCCGGGCGATTTGGAGCAGCACCGGCAAGGTGAAATCCTTGAGCGCCCCGACGGCGGCCTGCAGCGCCTCGGCGTACAGGCGCGCGCCGCGGGCGATTTGTTCCGGCGTCAGATGGCCGCCCAGGTCACGGGTCAACGCTTCCCGCAGGGCCGTTTCCACGCCACGGGCGTCCAGCGCGGCGGGCAGTTCGGCCAGGGCGGTTTGCACGGCGGGCAGCGTGCCGAAGTCCAGGGTGAGCGCTTGAACCAGGGTGGGGTCGTCGCAATGGTCTTGGAAATAGCGGTCGGCGGTTTGGGCGGCCCGGAGCAGTCGCCCGGCGGTGGCGTCGGCGCGCAGCCAGGCGTCCAGGCGGGTCTGGAATTCCTGGTCAACGCTGTCGACCAGGGTCTCGCCGGCCACGCCCAGGGCGTCATCGCCCAGCCAGGTTTTCACCTGGTGTTTGAGCAGGGCTGTGAGTAGGTGGAGGAGGGGGGAGGGCATGGGAGGGGGGTCGGGTAGTTGGGTAGTTGGGTGGTCGGGGGCAGGCATCGTCTGCGATCTATCGTCCATCGTCCGCTTCGCGCCCCGTCGGATAGTTTCACACGGTGTCACATGGTTGATCAACGCGTGTGATTAGTCATCAGTATACAAAAATGCGTGCGGATGGCAAGGCGCAACATTCTGCATTCTGCATTCTGCATTTTTGCCCTCCACACAGCAATTCCAAATCTGAAGCAAGAAAGGCCAAAAACAAAGGCCACAGATTTACACGGATTCACACAGATTTTTTAAACCAATCGGTGAAATTACGTTTTCGCGCCAAAATCGGCATG
>DYKZ01000238.1 GCA_020722345.1 Anaerolinea thermophila
TGGCCGCGCTGGCCGGGTTGCTGCATGATGTGGGCAAGTTTGCGCAAAGGGCGGGTGACCAGGTAAACAGTGAGTGGCAGTCTAAAAAGGCAGAGTTCAAGTATCAACATGCCTTGCATACCTGGCACTTCATAGACAAATATGTCCCTAAGGATTTCCACGTTGGTGTGCTGGCGGCTTACCACCACAGGCCACAGAATGCCGAGCAGTTGCGTATTCGCCTTGCAGACCAATTGTCTGCCAGCGAACGCGATTCAGGACAGGAACGGGATGACAGCGACCGGGCCATTCATCCGCGTCAGTTGCATCCGATTTTCTGGCGGGTAACCACAGATGATGGAAAAACCAAGCACCCCTTCGCCGGGCAAGATAAATTCTTCTTTGGCCTGAACCCGCTGAAATTAGACGAAGATGTCGTCTTTGCCAGGCCAGAACCACTTACCCCCGATGCACAGGTCTGGAAAAGATATGAAGACTTGTGGATGGCGTTTTGCGGTGAAGCAAAAACCTTGGGCGAGACAAGTCCTTCGTTGCAAGACTACACGGAGGCGATGCAGGCTCTTCTGCAGCGGTACGCCTGGTGCATTCCTTCCGCTTACTTTGATGCCGTTCCCGATATTTCCCTTTACGACCACAGCCGCATGACGGCGGCGCTGGCGGCGTGCCTGGTAGAGTTGGAGGACGACAAAATCCACGCCTTGAACGCGGCTTGGCAAAAAGGAAGCGGCGCAGAGCTCGATGACCCCATTGCCCTGCTGGTGGGCGGCGATATTTCGGGCGTGCAGGATTTTATTTACACCATCTCCTCCAAAGGCGCGGCAAAGATGCTGCGCGGGCGTTCATTCTACCTGCAACTGCTCACCGAGGCCGTCTTGCGCTTCGTCTTGATGCGGTTGGAATTGCCCTATACAAACGTCATCTATTCCGGCGGCGGGCATTTCTACTTGCTGGCGCCACTCAGTGCGGGAAAGGAATTACCCAAAATTCAGGCGGAAGTCGGAAAAATCCTGTACCAACAGCACGGCACGCAACTGTATCTTGTGCTGGGACAGTCTCCCGTTCCTGCTAAAGGCTTTGGCGCGGGAAAATTGCAGGATTATTGGCAAAAGATGCATAATCAATTGACGATTGCCAAAAATCGCCGCTATGCTGAATTGAACGCGGACTTGTACGATGTGTTCAAGTTGCCAGAACATGGCGGAAACCCGGAAGATACCTGCTCGGTTTGCGGTGACGACGGCTGCGGGGCAGAAGACTGGGCAGAAGAAGAAGGGCAAGCCAAAATTTGTCCCTTGTGCCGCTCATTTGAGAAAGAAATTGGCAAACACTTGCCCGATGCCCGCTTCCTGGCGCTGAAATTTGGCGAACCGCAAGCCGGTGATAAAAAAGCCAAAACTGCACTGGACATTTTGGGATTGTTCGGCATGAATGTCCAATTCCTGAAAGATGCCAGGGATAAGGTAGATGACGCGCCGGGGCAGCGTATCGTCCTATGGGCGCTGGATGACCCGCCGCATGACGACCAGAAAAAAGTGCAGTGGCCGCAAACGCCCCATCTTGCTCCAACATGGCTGCGCTACACGGTCAATCAGGTTCCACCGTTTACTTTCGATGAACTTCAGGAAAAAGCGGAAGGTGGTTTCCAGCGCCTCGGTGTCCTACGCATGGATGTGGACAACCTGGGTAATGTATTCAAAGATGGCCTAGGCGCGCTGTTCTCGCTCTCGCGCATGGCTGCCCTCAGTTCGCAAATCAGCCTGTTCTTTGAAGGCTGGTTGAAGCGGATTATAGAACACAAGGACTGGCAAAACCTGGTCTACACCGTCTATTCCGGCGGCGATGACTTGTTCCTGCTGGCCCCTTGGGATAAAGTCCCTGCCCTGGCGCTCAAAATCGTGGATGACTTCGCTGCATACACCGGCGGGCACCCCGGCCTGCATATTTCCGGCGGCATGGCTTTCATCGGCGGTAAATATCCTGTCTACCAGGCCGCCGAGGATGCCCAAGAAGCCGAAGAACTGGCCAAGCGAGATGGCAAGAATGCCTTTGCCTTCCTGAACAAACGCTGGGCGTGGACAGACTTCCGCGAACTGAGCGGGCGCAAAGACTTGCTGAAAGACCTGGTAGAGAAAGGCGAGAGCCAAGGCGAACGCGGCGGGCCAAAGAGCATTTTGCAAGTGCTGCGCTCACTGGCAAAGATGGAGGAAGAAGCCGTCGAAATGCGAGGCCGCCCGGTATGGGGCCGCTGGATGTGGCTGGGTGCGTATCAACTGGCGCGCATGGAAAAACGCTACGCCGAGAACGAGACCCTGAAGGGAAAACTGGCCGAAGTACGCCGGAGACTGGGCGATTTCCAGAATATAACTGCCTGGGGCGCGGCTGCCCGCTGGGCGCAGCTGGAGAC
>DYKZ01000239.1 GCA_020722345.1 Anaerolinea thermophila
TCCATCCCATCCAAACGCTCCAACCGTTGCAGTGTTTCTGTCAGCATCGGCCGCCTCCTCAGAACTCGGTGACGATGTGCCAGCGCTTCAGCAGGCGCATCACCAGCTGGCGTTCATCCTCGGTCTTGGCGTTGTCGTTCAGGCCGTTGGGCGCAGTGATCTGCACGACGATATTGTGGGCACGGCGGTCCTTCTGTTTGGCGATGCGCAGCACCAGCTTGACCTGCACCAAGTCAAACCCGCTGAGATCGCTCTGTTTGTAGTCTTCCCGGGCCACCCGATAGACATCGCGCTGGTCACGCCGGTCGCGGTGGATGGTCATGCCGCTCGTGACTTCCAGCGTGCCGTCTTCGCCCTGTTGTTCGAGGCGCTTGGCTACCTTGATGAGGTTGATGCTGATGCGCTCGATACCATCGCCCGGTTCGGGCTTAAGCAGGTTGAACACCTCGGCGCTGCCGAAGGCCTTCAGGCTGAACTCGCGCAGCGGCATCTCGGCGATTTCCGTGTCGCTGGCCAGCACCACATCACGCAGCGCTTTGGCCAGATCACGGCGCGCGTGCTTGTCATCGCAGAACACCGACAGCGCGCCGGTGCTCGGCTCATATGAGTAGATGATGCGCTGCAGGGCCTGATCGTGCCGCGTGGTCACTTCGCCGTCGACGATCTTGTCCCAGTGGGTTTCCTTGCCGTTGAAGCCGACCACGATGGTGTGCAACCAGACCGGAGCCGACTCGTCCTCGCCGCCACGGTCCTCGGCCTGGGTGAGATCACGGCGCTGGAAATGTTCGATGACCACATCCTGCAGTGGCGCCTGCGGGTAGATGGTGGCAATCGCCGTCTTGAGCTTATCCTTCAGCGTGTCGTCCAAAGTGATATCCACCGCCTTCGGTCCCCGGAAGTGGCTGGCGTAGGCTTCGGACTTCCACTGCTTGTTCTGCTGGCGAGCGGTTTCGGCCTGTTCGAACCGGCGGTCACTGTCGTCCGCCAGGCGGCACAGATACAAGTAGAGCGCACGGCCGTACTTGTCACCGGCATCCGCCACTGCCTGTTGCTCGGCATCAATGTCCTCGCTCAGCAACGACTTGACGGCCTCACAGCCAAAGTCATCCGACAGCAGCAGGATACGCTGCGCGGCTTCCTCCAGCCGCTGACGGATGGCACCGGGCAGGCCTGCGACCATTGTGAACAAGCTCTGCTTGTAGCTGGTGCAGACCTTGTGCTCCCATTCAATGGTGGGCAGTGGGTCCGGGTGCAGGTGCGCCAGCCAGTGCGCTACCAGCGCGCGATGCTTGATCTTGCGCACCAGGGTCACGTAGTGCCCCATATCGGGCAGGATCTCCGGCCCGCCATCGGTAGCCCGTGGCTTGCGCGGTTTGCCGCCACCCGTAGCAGACGCCTCTGCGGCGAGGGCCGCCGGATCTGACTCGCGGTTCTCTTGTCCCTGGACCTCTGCCATTATTGTTCTCCTTTACGAGTGGCGTTTAATTAATCCGTTGCGCGAAGTGTTAATCGCAGCGTTCAAAAAATGCCGGCACTAGGCCGGCGTGTCAGGCACTTGTTCAGCAGTTCATCCTTGTCCTCTACCAGGCAGAGTGGGCAGCAGCCCGTAGCGCTCCATCCGCACACGGATGAATTTGGGATTCACGCCAAAGCTCGCAGCCAGCTCGCGTCGCAGGCTTTCCATGCCGACAAAGCCGAAGATGCCTTGCTCGACCAAGCGGGGTGTCGCGGCGTGCAACTCGTCGGAGAGGCCGCCGTCACGCTCGATGCCGACATCGAAGTCCGGCGCGCGGGCCACCGCCAGCTCCACCAGGCGGTCGCGCGGTACCAGCAGCGAGCCCATGAACTCGTTGGCACGGAACTCGGCGATGCGGATTTCTTTTTCGAGGGCGGTGTTTTGCGGCAGCGCCATAGCACCCAGATGTTCAGCATCCGGCGTGGCGGTGCGGTAAGCACGGCGCTGACTGGTATCGGGTTCGTCGAAGAGCCCCGGTCCTTGCTTGGCAGCGATCAACCAAGCGGGGGCGTCGAAGATGGCGTGGCCCAGTTCGTGGGCGAAGGTGGACAGCGCCAGTTCAGGGGTGAGCGGCTCACCGATTGGAGAGACCAGCACAGAGACCGCATCCTCGCCGCAGTCTGGGTCGAACTCGCACAGGCCCAATACGGGCAGGCCATCTTCATCGGTGACCGGGTGTTCCAGGCTGACCCACAGCTGGTACGGCAAGCCGTTGATGGTCAGGTCGGAGATGGCCGCCAATTGCTCCAGCGTCAGCGCATCTGCGCCAGGTGGCAAAAGCTGTGCTCTGGCCTCACTGGCGACCGTCTCGATGGCGGACTTTTTCAGGTAGCGTGGTTTGTGAAGGGCGCAGTGGTCATACCGCAGGGAAAGCGCTGGCAT
>DYKZ01000240.1 GCA_020722345.1 Anaerolinea thermophila
CTTCGTTGCCTTTGTGTCCTTCGTGTTTAAAAAGGTTTTTGCAGTGGACTCAATTTTGTGTAGTGTACGCGAAGAATGAATCTTTGCAAAGGGGTAGAAATTTTTCTCAGGATGTGCTACAGTAAAAGTAGAGCGTTTCTTTCCATTTACTTTGAAAGGAGGTCGAAGATGAACGCTGAACCAAAAATCTGCGGAAGAATCTTGCTGGCAGACGATGGCTCGGAATTCGCGCGCGCGGCGGCTGAGTTCGTTGGCAGCCTGCCGCTGTCACCAGATTGCCGCGTGACGGTGCTGCGCGTCTTTGGTTCTCAACAGGCTACTGAACTTGGTTCGTTGGAAGATGCGCTGGAAAAAACCTGCTCTTACCTGAAAGACAGGGGACTTCAAGTAGACTCAGAACTTCTTATGGGCTCACCTGCACAGATCATCACGGAATATTCCGAGAGTCACGCTATGGACCTGGTGGTGGTCGGCGCGAAAGGACTGCGGGCTACCCTGGGAATCCTGCTCGGCGGCGTTGCTCAGCAGGTGGTCGAGTATTCCTCCTGCCCGGTGCTGGTGGTGCGTCCGCCTTACCATCAGGTGAAACGGGTTCTGCTGCTCACAGACGGCTCGCCCAGCAGCGACGCTGTGATGCAATACTTTGGCCGCTTCCCCTTTCCCGGCAAATTGGATGTGCGCGTGATGCACGTCCTCCCGCCCCCGCCCATGCCGGTCATTGCCTCGTTTGCCGCCGCCGAGCGCATGGTCTATGAACCGCTGGCCATCACCGAGGCCACCGCAGAGGAACGGGCGCGCGAAGAGGAAGCCGGCAAGGGCATCCTGGAACGCACCGTCCGCGCTCTCGGAGAATTCAACGTAAAAGCCATCCCCGTGTTGAAACGCGGCGACGCGGCGACCGAGATTATCGAATACATAAAAGAACAGAAAATTGACCTGGCCGTCACCGGCTCGCGCGGCCTCAGTCAGATGAAAGCCTGGATGCTCGGCAGCGTCTCGCGCAAACTGGTGCATTACGCCGCCTGCTCCGTCCTCGTTGTGCGCAAGAAGTAACTCGCCGCCTCATTCCACTGTTTCAAGGGAACTCCATGGACTTTTTCCACCTGATCGAAGCGCGCCGCTCCATGCGCAAGTATGCCGAGACCCCTGTTGAGGAAGAAAAATTGCAGCGCATCCTGGCGGCCATTAACCGCGCACCCTCGGCGGGCAACCTGCAAGCCTTCGAGGTATTTATCGTCCGCAAACTGGAGCAGCGCCAGGCGCTGGTGCAGGCGGCCTGGAATCAGGAATTCTTGGCCGAAGCGCCGGTTGTGCTGGCGTTCTGCGCCGAGCCGGCCCGCTCCGCAATCAAATACGGCGAGCGCGGCGCAACCTTGTATGCCCTTCAGGATGCGACAATCGCCTGCACCTTTGCCATGCTGGCTGCCAAAGCCCTGGGATTGGACACCGTCTGGGTGGGCGCGTTCGACGAGGCCGCAGTGAGCAGCCTGCTCCGCCTCCCCTCGGACCTGAGGCCGGCGCTCCTGCTCCCGGTCGGCTACGCCGGGAAGGAGCCCAAACCGCGTCCCTGGCGGGAGTTGAGCGACCTCATCCACGAGGCAACATAAGGACCAAAACCTCCCGGCAGCGTGCGGCTTCCGGGAGGTTAATGTTTAAATCCAGTGCAGAACGGGGATAAAAAGGACAAGGGCCACGAGGTCCACCGCCCAAATGGCGCTGACGGTGATGATCTTGCTTTTCATCGTCTTCATATCGAAGACCCAGAAAGCCACCACGAAGAAGGTCAGGTAGCCGAACAAGAAGATCAGCCAGGGCGCGCCGCGGTTCCACCAGGAATAATCCCAGGTGAGGACGTTGGCCGAGTTGAGCAGATACTCGACAAAGACGCAGAAGGCTGACCCGGCGATGGCGATGAACCAGCGGTTGGGGACGCCGAGGATTTTGTCTTCCTTCCTGGGCAGGAGCATCTTGCTCCAGATGATCCCACTGACGGCAAACATGAACATGATCTCGATGTTCAGGCCGACTAGGATGAGGAAGGCCGTGTCGCCCGGCGCGCCCCACACCGGCGCGTAACCGGTGAAGTGCAGCACGAGCGAGTTCCAGATCTCATTGAACCAGTCCATGCCCCAGAAGGCCAGTCCGGCCAGAACAAGATTCCAGTTGCGCTTCTCTGTCTCGGCGACATAGACATAGAAGACGAAGGCCAGCAGCGGAATAACGTACCACTTGAACTGGCTTGGGTCGCGCAGGATGGCTAGGGCTTGCAAAGCGTGATCGGTCATGGCATTCTCCTGATTAAATTATTGACCCTACTGCAAAAAGGCTATTGCACCGCGCAACACGCGAAGACCGCCAGGAAAATGCAAAATCACAAATCATTATTCAAGATAATCT
>DYKZ01000241.1 GCA_020722345.1 Anaerolinea thermophila
AGATTACACGGATTATAAAGATATAATCAAAGTTATGAACGAATCCACAGCGACGCGGCTGATTGCTTTGAATAAACAATTCTACCAGACCTTCGGACGGGAGTTCTCGTCCACGCGCCAGCGGCTCCAGCCCGGCGTAAAACGGGTGCTGGAGAGGCTAACCGGGAACGAGTCCATCCTCGACCTCGGCTGCGGCAACGGAGAAATGGCGCGGGAATTGATGCGGCGCGGACATCGCGGCCCGTACACCGGTCTCGACTTCAGCCTGTCCCTGCTCGAGGTGGCGCGTCATGGTTGGGAGGATGCCCCGGCCACCTTTGTGCGCGCTAACCTGACCACCCCCCAGTGGGATAAAAAAATAATTGCCTCCATGTCCGCTCCCTTCGACCTGGTAACTGCCTTTGCCACCCTGCACCACATCCCCGGCACGGCGACCCGCCTGAATATCCTGAACAAAATCCACGCCTTCCTGCGCCCCGGCGGACAGTTCGTCCACTCCGAGTGGCAGTTCCTGAACAGCGACAAACTGCGCAAGCGCATCCTGCCCTGGGAGGAAATCGGCCTGAATGAAGCAGATGTGGACCCCGGCGACTATCTGCTCGACTGGCGCAGCGGCGGGCGCGGATTACGCTACGTTCACCATTTTGATGAGGCGGAGTTGAATGCCCTGGCCGCGGCGGCCAGGTTCCGGGTCCGCGAGGCGTTTTATTCGGATGGGGAAAACGGCAGGCTGGGAATATATCAAACCTGGGAGCCACTATGAAGACCAAAGAGGAGATCGTCACCAACTGGCTGCCGCGCTACACCGGCACGGCGCTCGAAGACTTCGGCCAGTACATCTTGCTGACCAACTTCGACAGTACCCTGCGCACCTTTGCGGGGTGGCATAACGTTCCCATCTCCGGGGAGGGCAAGCCAATGCCCAACGCCACGGCGGACGGCATTACGATGATCAATTTCGGGATGGGGTCGGCCAACGCCGCCACAGTCATGGACCTGTTATCTGCCATCCGCCCGAAGGCGGCGCTCTTCCTGGGGAAATGCGGCGGCCTGAAAAGACGCCTCAACCTGGGTGATTTGATCCTGCCCATTGCCGCCATCCGCGGCGAAGGCACCTCGAACGACTATTTCCCGCCCGAGGTGCCGGCGCTGCCCGCCTTCAACCTGCAAAAAGCCGTCTCGACAACCATCCGCAACTACGGGCGCGACTACTGGACCGGGACGGTCTATTCCACCAACCGGCGCGTCTGGGAGCACGACGAGGTCTTCAAAGCCTACCTGCGCCGCATCCGCGCCATGGCCGTAGATATGGAGACCGCCACCATCTTCACCACCGGCTTCTACAACAAGATCCCCGCCGGGGCGCTGCTGCTCGTCTCCGACCAGCCGATGATCCCCGAAGGCGTGAAGACCGCCGAATCGGATCACAAGGTGACGCAGGAGTTCGCCGACCTGCACCTGCGCATCGGCATCGACTCACTCAAGGAAATCATCAACGACGGGTTGACCGTCAAGCACTTGAAATTCTAGCCTCATTGCGAGACGAAGCAATCCCGACATAGGTTGGAGATTGCTTTATCGGGCAAAGAACGCCCTCCTTGCAATGACACAAACGAGGAGAAAATATGCTCACTGCCATCACCCGCGCCGTCAGTCGTTCCATCGTCAATTGCGAATTAACCCATCTCGAACGTGTCCCCATTGACCTGGAGAATGCCCGCCGCCAGCACCACGCCTACGAGGAGGTCCTGCGCGCCCTGGGCGTGGAGGTCCACCCGCTGCCCGAGGAACCGGACCTGCCCGACTCGGTCTTTGTGGAGGATACGGCTATCATTTTGGAAGAATGCGCTGTGCTGACCCGTCCCGGGGCAGACTCGCGCAAGCCCGAGGTCGAGTCCATTGTCCAGGCCCTCGCCCCCTACCGGACCCTGTACCGGGTGGCCGCGCCCGGCACGGTGGACGGCGGCGATGTGCTGACCGTGGGCAAACGCATCTTTGTCGGGCTGACGAGGCGCTCGAACCAGTCTGCCATCGAACAGATGCAGGAATTTCTGAAACCTTTCGGCTATACCGTGCGCGGCGTGCCTGTCACCGGCTGTCTGCACTTAAAGTCGGCAGTCACACAGGTTGCCGAAAAAAAACTGCTCATCAACCCGGCCTGGGTGCGGGAATCCGATTTCCCCGGCATGGACTTCATCGAGGTGGATCCGTCCGAGCCGTACGCGGCAAATGTGCTGATGGTAGGGGAGAAACTGGTCTACCAGCCCACCTACCCGAAGACGCTGGCGCGGCTCGAAGCGGCGGGATTTCACCCCCTGCTGGTGGACGCCTCCGAACTGGCGAAGGCCGAGGGCGCGCTAACGTGCTGCTCGTTGATCTTTAACGCGTGACAG
>DYKZ01000056.1:0-7281 GCA_020722345.1 Anaerolinea thermophila
TCCTTTGTTGCCTTTGTGTCCTTCGTGTTTAAAAAGGTTTTTGCAGTGGACTCACAAATGCCTGAACAGCAGGCAGTTCCAGGATGAAGTTGTAAGCGATTTCCGGGATGGCGTCCGGCTAGGCGTAAACTCCACGCCAACGTTTTTCATCAATGGTACCCAGGTTATAGGTGCACAGCCGTTTGAGGTGTTCCAACAACTCATCGAGGCCGAACTCGCCCTAGTAAACGACTAATTTTTACGAACCCCAGAGGCAGTATGAAAAAATTCATTGCGGTTGCAGGCAACATCGGCGTGGGAAAATCCACGTTGGTTGAAATGTTGTGCGAGAAACTGGGCTGGACGCCGTTCTTCGAGCCGGTGGCTGAGAATCCCTATCTGGTTGACTTCTACCGGGACATGCAGGCCTGGGCGTTCCAATCCCAAATCTTCTTCCTGACCCATCGCCTGCGGGCGCATCATCAACTGGCGCAATACCCCACTTCAGTCATCCAGGACAGATCCGTCTATGAGGATGCCGAGATTTTTGCCCACAACCTGTTCCTGCAGGGGCACATCCGCCCACGTGACTACCAGACCTATCACGAACTCTATCTGACGATGATAGATTTCCTCCCCGCGCCCGACCTGGTGATCTACCTGCGCGCCTCAGTGCCGACCCTGGTCCAGCGCATCGGCAAGCGCGGCCGCGACTACGAGCGCACCATCCCGGCCGACTACCTGTCCAGCCTGAACAATCTCTACGAGACTTGGATTGATAATTTCACTCTCTGCCCGGTGCTGACTGTCCCGGCGGATGACATAGACTACGTGGCGCATTCCGGCCATCTGAACCTGATCGCCCAGAAAGTGGAAGAGAAGTTGACCGGCAAGGAAGAGGTCATCTTCGAACCGGAGGAAGTGGCCCGGGCCATGTTCGCTTGATCTTGGTTTTCGTAAAAAACAGCCCCCGTCGAGCGGGGGTTTTTGATTCCGTACATTTGGCCGGGCAATGCAATCCCGGCTATTTCATTTGACAGCCCTCGCAATGGCTGCAATGTGTTCCGGCGTCGAGCCGCAGCAGCCACCCACCACACGCGCCCCGAGCGCAACATATTTGCCGGCAAAGGCGGCCATCTGCTCGGGCGAGATATCAAAAACAGTTGTTTCCCCTTCCATGCGCGGCAGGCCGGCGTTGGGTTTGACCCACAGGGGGAAGTCCGGTTCGGCCTCGGCATATTCCTGCACCACCTTTTCCATGTTCTCCAGCGTTGTGCCGCAGTTTGCGCCCACCAGAACAGCGCCCCGTTCTTTATAGCGCTTGATGACATTAGCCGGTTTCACGCCCATCATCGTCCGCACGCCGCGGTCGTAACTGAAGGAGACCACGATAGGCAAGTCTGTGACGGAGCGCGCCGCGTCAAAGGCAGCGTCGGCTTCTTCGAGGGAAAAGTGTGTCTCGATGACGAGCAGGTCCACCCCGCCCTCCACCAGACCGGCGACCTGCTCCCGGTAGGCTGCGAAAGCCTCTTCGGGGGAAAGGGGGCCGTAGGGTTTCAACAGCAGGCCGGTGGGGCCAATCGAACCGGCGACCCAGCACCCCGGTCCGGGAGGAGGCGGCCTGGCGCGCCAGCCCGGCGGCACGGCGGTTGATTTCCACAGCGCGGTCGGCGTATTTTGACTCTTTTAGGCGGATGCTTGTCCCGCCAAAAGTGCAGGTGAGGAGGATGTCCGCCCCGGCTTCCACAAAGGCAGTCTCCAGGTCCAGAATCAGGCTGGGCTGGTCAAGGACGAGTTCCTCCGGAGGCGTGCCGGGCTTGAGCCCCATTTTCTGGAGATTGGTCCCGGTGGCCCCGTCGGCAACCAGAGTTTTTCCGGTAGCAAGGTATTCCAGGAATTTGTTCATCGTGTCTCCATAAAATGAATTTGGGCAATCTACAGCCGTGCGGCTTTGCCCAAATTCTCATCGAGTCAGGTTATCTGCGCATGTCACGGAAGCGGACGCCAGACGGGGTCGAATTCCTCTTCGGGGTCGGTGGTGAGACGGGCGCGGTTCTGTCCGCCGATGGTTATCAGGAAGACGTGGTAAGTGAGTCCGTCCTCGGTGCTTTCGAACGCCAGCCAGTACATGTCGGGGGAGACGACAACATTTGTCATGTAGCCGCCGTTCGTGAAGCGGGTTGGGAAGGCGTTGGTGGCGCGCTGTTCGTAATCGAACTTCATCAGCCAGCCGAGCGCCTGCGGGCCGCGCGTCTCGCTGAAGAAGATGGTGCGTTCGTCCGAGCCCCATACCGGTTGGAAATCGTAAAAGGCGGGGTCGTTGAGCACCAGGCGGGTTTTGCCATCCCCCGCATCGCTCATGACCCAGATCTGCAAGGCGTTGGTCAACTGGCTGTGGCCCGTGTAGATAATCTGCGTGCCGCTGGGCGACCAGGCGGGATAGCGTGACCAGTCGGGGAATTTGGGGTCGGTCGACTTTTCGGTCAAAGCCGTGATGGTATTTTCAATCAGGTTGAGGGCGTAGATTTGGTAGGTGCCGTCAAGTTTCGAAGTGAAGGCGATGCGCTGTCCATCCGGCGACCAGACAGGCTCGAAGCCGCCCAGCGGAATAGGCAGTTGCGTCAGGCCGGTACCGTCCACGTTGATTGTGTATATATTGGCGCTCGAATATTCGTCCCGGCGCTTGTCGCACGGGGAAATGAACACGATCTGCATTCCGTCCGGCGACCAACTGGGCTGGCAGGCGCCATCCGGCATATTGGTAATCTGCTCGATGCCGGTACCGTCGGAATTGATCAGGAATATCTGCGGGATGCCGGTGCGCTTGGAGACAATGGCCAATTGGCCATAGCCGCCGCCCTGGCGGGTTGGAGTCAGCACGGTTGTCGCAGTCACGTCCAGAGGGGTCACATTGGGCGGCGGGGTGTCGGTGCCGGTGGGGCTGGGAGTGACGGTCGGGATGAATGTTACATTCACCGCCAACTTGGTGGGCGTGGAGGTTGGCTGGGGAGTGGCAGCATTTTCCAGAGTAACGGCAGGCGTCTCACTGGCAAGCAATCCACCTAGTGCATCGGAAATGGGATCCCAGAACAAAATGAGGGAGAGAATCGCCATTAGGATCGTCAGAAGGAAAAAGGAAAAGAAAATCCAGAAACTCGTGCCGGGTTTCTTTCTGACAGGCCTCGAAGGCGGCCGGGAGGCGGGCCGGCTGCCTTTACCAACTCCTCCAACTGCCGGCTCCTCCCCTTCGTGGGCAAGCGCCTGCGGGAGCGGATCCACCGTCGGCGGGCCTTCCAGCCGCTGCGTTTTGACGTTTGATGTCAGCAGGGCCTGTTTGAACTCCTCTGCCGTCTGGAAGCGGTCTTCGGAGCGGATGGCCATGGCCTTCTCGATGGCGGCGGCCAGTTTGCGCGAGACCTTGGGGTTGCGTTTGCGCAGAGGGGTCAGTTCGACATTGTCCATGGCGCGCGCCAGCCCGTCTTCGGGGATGACGCCGCACAGGGCCGCGTACAGCGTCGCCCCGAGCGAGTAGATATCGGTGCGCGGGTCGGTGCGGGCAGTGCCGTATTGTTCGGGGGGGGAATAGCCGGGGGTCATGGCGCGCGCCCCGGTGGTGGTGGCTTGCGAACCTTTGACCAGTTTCGCCAGGCCGAAGTCTACCAGGTAGATGTGCCCGTCGGGCATGATGCGCACGTTCCCCGGTTTGACGTCGCGGTGGATGATGGATGGCTTGCGGGTGTGCAGGTAATGCAGGGCATCGCACATGGCCGCCCCAATCAGGATGGCTTCCTCTTCCGAGATGAAGCCGATGCGCTCCATGCGCTGGCGCAGATCCTCCCCCTCGATGTAATCCATGATGAGGTATTGTCCCTGGTCAGGGATGACGAAGTGGTCGGTTACACGTGGGAGGTTGGGGTGGCGCAGGTTAGCAAGGATGACGGCTTCGAGGCGGAACTGCCGGGCGTATTCGTCGGTCGTGAAGAGATTCTCCTTCACGGCCACGTCCACGCCGAGGTTCTCATCCACCGCCCGATAGACCGATCCCATGCCGCCCTGGCCGAGGATTTCGACGATGCGGTAACGCTTGTGAAGTAAACTGCCGCGTTCAAGAGTGGTTGCCATAGTTCAGGGGGTGATTATATCAGAGTGGTGTCCTGCCTGACGCTTTTGTAATGCAATAGCAAAGTTAGCCACGTTTTTCGGACAACTTTAGATGTATGAAAGACCATGGCGCGCCGCCGGTCACCCAGAAGCCGATCAGGGCATAACGCAGGTAACGCAGCGCCCAGGCCAGGAAGGTTTCCCCATCGGGGAAGATGAAGCCCAACCCAAAGCGGATCGCCAGCACACCGGCCACCCCCAGCAGGTAACGCAGGATGAGTTTCCAGGCCGGGCCTTTCTCGCTGAACCCGCCCTGCTGGTGCATCCAGGCGGCGCCCGCCAGCAGGCCGAATAGTGTCCCTGCCGAGGTCATCGCGCCATCGAGCGAGACCGCCTGCCCGGCAAAAGCGGACCACTCCGCAGGAGCCTGCCAGCCGCTGAGCGTCAGCCAGGCATACATCGCGGCCGGGAAGAGCAGCAGGACCAGCGTCGCCAGGAAGGCAAAGAGAATCTGCCGGGGCAGGGTCTGCCGGTTGGCCCACGCAGATACCGGATCCCAGAAGCGCACCGTCAGCCAGAGCAGCAGGATGCCGACCAGCCAGCCGACCAGCACGTCGTGTGGAAAATGCACAGCCAGGTACAGCCGCGAAATCCCAATGAAGAACATGAGCAGGGTGGCCGCAACCCAGGCCCAGTTCCTGCGCAGGTAGGCCGCCATGATGCCCCAGATAGCCGCCGCGTTCTGGGCATGCCCCGAAGGGACGCCGAACGAGGTCTCCTCGGCGAAGCCGGTGACTTCCGTGCTCACCCAGTAGGGACGCGGCCCGTGGAAGAGCGTCTTGAGGCCGTTGTTGAAGATGCCGCTGGTCATCAGGATAACCGCCACGCGCAGTCCCAGCCCGCTGTCCAGGCACCAATACAACGCAGGCAGGACGATCATGTAGAACTCCTCCGTGCCCAGGAAAGAGAATACTTTCATGGGAATCGTCTGCCATTCACCCAGCGCTTGCAGGCTGGCAATGAACTGGATACCGAAATCAAGAATGCCTTGCATAACTACCTCCGCGAGGAATTGACGGTCGTACGGAAAGTATTGTACACTCAAAGCATGAATCCTGCACGGACGCGTTTCTGGGATTTTTCCTCCGCCCTGCTGCTTGCTCTGGTCGTCCAGGCGGCAAGCCAGCGCCTGGCCACCACATCCTGGACCTCGAGCCTGGCGGCGCGCTCCCTGCGCCGCAAAACGCGCCGGGCACGCTGGCAGGGAATCCTGCGGCGGCAAAAGCCCTGAGTTGCCCGCGTGCATGGTATTATTGCATCGTGTGAGGAATCATGGAAAAAGCGAACACCAAAACCAAGCAACTGACCGAACAGATCGGCGCCCTGGGCAAACTGGCCGGGCGGATCCGCAGCGACCTGCTCGAACTGCGCGCCGACCTGCCCGCCCACATCTACGAAAACCTCTCTGCCCTGGAGCGCGCCATGCTGGAAAGCGGCCGCCAGGCGAAGGTGGTGGAAGGCGAGCGCCAGCGCCTGTTCGGTCTCTCTGACACCACCCGGCTGGTCAACTCGACCCTGGAATTGGATGAAGTGCTGCGCCTGGTCATGGATACCATCATCCAGTTGACCGGCGCAGAGCGCGGCTTCCTGATGCTGCGCGACGCTCAGGGCGAGATGGCCATACGCGTGGCGCGCAACTGGGAGCAGGAGTCGATCAACCCAAATGAGTTCGCCATCAGCCGCACCGTCATCCAGCGGGTCATCGAGACAAGCGAACCGGTGTTGACCACCAACGCCCAGGAAGACCCGCGCTTCGGCGGACAGGAATCCATCGTGGCCTACAACCTGCGCTCCATCCTGTGCGTGCCGTTGACGGTGAAGGACGAACTGATTGGCGTCATCTACGCCGACAACCGCATCCGCGCCGGAATCTTCGATGAAGCCGAGCGCGACCTGCTGGTGGTTTTTGCCAACCAAGCCGCCATTGCCATCGAGAACGCCCGCCTGTTCGCCTCCGTCCGCCGCACGCTGGCCGAGGTGACCGAACTGAAGAACCTGATGGACAATGTCTTCTCGTCCATCGCCAGCGGCGTCATCACCGCCAACGTGCAGGACCAGGTGACGCTCTGCAACCGCGCCGCGGAGAACATCCTTGGGCGCGCCACCGCCGAACTGGTCGGGCGGCGGCTGGAAGAGACCCTGCCCGACCTGGCAAACGAACTTCAGCCCCACCTGCGCGCCGTCCACCAGACCGATAAACCGGTGATGGGTCTCGAGATTGTCCGGCAGCATCCCCAGCGCGGCGTCCTCGACTGGCGGCTGAACATCTCCCCGCTCAAGGACGCCGACCAGTCCACCCAGGGCGTGGCCATCGTGCTCGATGATATGACCGAGCGCAAGAAACTGGAAGCCCAGCGCCGCCTCCTGGAACGCATGGTCAGCCCGGCGGTCATCGAGCAGATAGACCCCGACAGTTTGCAGATCGGCGGCAAGCGCGTGGATGTGACCATCCTCTTCGCCGACATCCGCGGCTTCACCAGTTACAGCGAACAGCAGTCGCCGGAGGAACTGGTGGCGGTGCTGAACCGTTATCTGGCCGCGGGCGCCGAGGCTGTGCTGGCCCAGGAGGGTACCGTGGACAAGTTCCTCGGCGACGCCGTCATGGCCTGGTTCAACGCCCCCCTGCCCCAGCCGGACCACACCCTGCGCGCCGTGCGCGCTGCCCTCGACCTGCGTTCCGCCATCGAAGAACTGCACGATGAACTCCCCCCCAAGGCGCATCTCTCCTTCGGCGTCGGCATCCACTACGGCGACGCCGTGCTGGGCTGGATCGGCACGCAGAAACGACTGGAGTACACCGCCATCGGCGACTCGGTCAACACCGCCAAACGCATCCAGGAGAACGCCGCCATGAACCAGATCCTCATCAGCGCCGAGGCCTATCGGCGGGTGAACGACCGCGTTCTGGCGCGTCCCTACACTCCTCTGCAAGTGAAAGGCAAGACCCACCCCGTGGATGTGTGGGAGGTGGTGGGGTTAAAGGAGAAGTGAGAAGCAAGAAGTGAACAGTGTCCAGTGAGTGGGTTGGGAGGCAGGTATGGACATTGGTCACATTGCAGAATTCCCTGTTCGGCGGCGGTCTCCGACCTGTTCGGCGGCGGTCTCCGACCCCGCCGAAACCCTGACCGCAGGTCTCTCCCT
>DYKZ01000056.1:7381-16184 GCA_020722345.1 Anaerolinea thermophila
GATTCACTCTCTTTCACCATCCCAAGCCGCACAACTCCACATCCGAATCCCATTTCCCTGTTCGGCGGCGGTCTCCGACCCCGCCGAAACCCTGACCGCAGGTCTCTCCCTGCTCGGCGCAGATTCACTCTCTTTCACCATCCCAAGCCGCACAACTCCACATCCGAATCCCATTTTCCCTCACCTGCCCAGTATCCTGCCGAAGAGAAGCGCCAGGCTTCCGGTTCGCGAACCAATCCCTTGCGGACCGGATTTTGATGGATGTAATTCACTTTTTGCGCCCAGAACTTCTCCGAAACAATCGCCTCGGGATGCTGGGTAGGCTGCCAGACGCGCCGCTGGCGATCCTCACCAGCGCGCCGGCGAAATGTTTCTCCATAAGCGGGAGGAAAACGGGCGTCGCAATGATCGGCCAGTTGGCGGCCGGTAAATTTCCGAAAATCGTCCAAAGTGTGTTTCAGCCGTTCGCTCTGGAACTCGCCATCAAACACCACCGCATGAAGATGGTTGGGCATGATTACGTAGGCATTCACACGCAGAGATTTGTTACGGACACAAAAATTCAGGCTGTCCGTCACGATCTTGCAGGTCTGCTCCTCGATGAAGACAGGCAGCCAGTCCACGATTGTGAAGGTGACGAAATAAATACTTGCGTTTTCGGTGATCCTGTATCGTTCCATAGGTGAGACCTCCGGTCAGGTGCCTGTCGGGGTCAGGAGACCCCGACAGATCAAGTCAGGAGACCCCGACAGATCAAGTCAGGAGATCCCGACAGATCAAGTCAGGAGACCCCGACAGATCAAGTCAGGAGATCCCGACAGAGATCAAGTCAGGAGACCCCGACAGAGATCAAGTCAGGAGACCCCGACAGATCAAGTCAGGAGATCCCGACAGATTAAGGATCAAGTTCACCCACCGATTGCTGACAACTGAACTCTGCTCACCACCCCCACCAGCGCCTCCAATCCCTTCTCCAGCGGGGCGATGTGGATATATTCGCGGGTGGTGTGCGCGCCGCCGCCGGTGGTCAGGCCGAGGGTCACGGCGGGCAGGCCGCGGCTGAGCGGAATGTTAGCGTCGGTCGAGCCGATAGCCAGTTTTGGCTCAATGCCCTGCGCCCGCAGGCAGTCCGCCGCCAAAGTCACCAGCGGGTGTGCCGCCGGGATGTCCCCCGCAGGGCGCGCCCCAATCACTTCCGCCTTCACATCCACATCCGGCCTGGCGGCCCCCCGGCACAGGCGCTCCACTCGCCCGGCGACCTTCTCCAGCGCGGCCGGCTCCTCGGAACGCAGGTCGAGTTCCAGGCTGGCCTGCGCGGCGATGGTGTTGACCGACGTGCCGCCCGAGATGACCCCGATGTTGAGTGTGGTGCGCGGCGTTTTCGGGACCTCGAGCCGGGTGAGGCGGCTGGCAAGATGCGCCAGTTCGTGTACCGCCGAGGGCTTGCCGTAGTCTATCCACGAGTGGCCGCCAGCCGTGTTCACGCTGACACGGTAGCGGCGCACCCCCAGCCCGCGGTGGTAGATGTGGCCCAGCGCCATGCCTTCGAGGATGATGTACGCGCGCGCATTTTCGCCAAAGCGCTCCACCACCGCCTTCATGCCGCGCAGGTCGCCCAGCCCCTCCTCGCAGACATTGGCCGCCAGCCACAGATCGCCGGGCAATTCGAGGCCGCGCTCCCGCAGCAGCCAGACCAGCCCAAACAGTCCGGCCACGCCCAGCGAATTGTCGCCGATGCCTGCTCCGCACAGCCGCTCCCCCTCCCGAAAGGTGGCCAGATCCGTCCCGGCAGGGAAGACGGTGTCGAGGTGGGCGCTGACGATAAGCGGAGCATGGAGCGTGGACGGTGGACAGCGGGGGGACAGGCGGGCATATACATTCCCCACCGCATCGGTCTCCACATCCTGTAAGCCTTCCTCCTCGAAGCGGGCGCGGACGAACCCGGCGCGTTCCCGCTCGTGGAAGGTCGGCGCGGGAATCTGCTGAATCTGGAGGGCGAGTTTGAGCAAGCGGGAAATGATTTCGTTCATGCCGATTTCAGATGAATTGGAAGTTCGGATTCACCAGAGATAAACGAAGAGGAACAAAGAGGAAAACAGAATCTTGTGCTCGTCGAGCCAAAACCGTTTATCTCCATTCCTCGTCGGTAAATTCCGGGCGCGGCCCGCCTCACACCTGGCGGACGATGGCGGCCAGCGATTCAAGCCGCGCCTGCGCCAGGCCGGGCAGGGTATCGAGAGCATACAGAGCGCCATAGCCCTCCACGGCCAGCGAGGCGGAGACGCTGCCGTAAAGCACGGCGCGCAGCGGGTCGAAGGTCTGGGCATAGCCGGCCAGGAAGCCGCCGCAGAAGGCGTCGCCGGCGCCGGTCAGGTCTGCCAGCCGCGCCGGGTAAGCGGGGATCTCCCAGCGCCTGCGGGAGGCCGAGTCGTAGAGCATTTGTCCCAGGGCGCCGCGCTTGACCACTACAAACTCACAGCCAAAGGAGGCCACTTCTTCAGCCATCGCCCACAGGTCGCTCGAGCGGTCCCAGAAGAGCGAGCGCAGTTCCTCCTCGGAGGGCAGGAAAGCCGTCAGCCCCTGCAGGAGGGCGCGGACATCCTCCAGCGCGGCAGGAGCCATGTAGGCGGCGGACGGGTCGAGGGTCAGGGTGGTGATGTCAGCCTGACGAAAGGCCGACGTGATACGGTTGGCGGTTATGAAGTCCAGCGGGCAAAGGTGGACGGCGCGGGCCGACAGGTAGTCTGCGGGGATGTCGCCGGGGCGCGGCGAATCGGGGCGGGAGGTCTTGCGGTCGTCATCCTTTTCGCTGGGCGGTGAGTAGCCGAGCAGGGATTTGGGAAAAGTCAGGTGGAGACGGGCGAAGTGCGCCACCGGGTTGGTGTGCTGGACGGTGTGCAGGTCGAGGGAGGCCTGGAAGTGGCGCAGGTCGAGCGCTTCGGCCAGGATGCGCACGCCGCGCGTGTCCCAGCCATAGCGGGCGAGATCCTTGAGCCAGGTGTGGGGAAAGTCCTCGCCGACGCGCGCCAGCAGCCCGACGTTCTTCTGCCAGACGCCCAGCCCGGCCGCGGCGTAGAGCAGGCTGCCGCCCGGAATGTCGAGCAGGGGGCGGCCTGCGGCAGGCAGGATGTAGTCGCGGCGCAGGCGTCCGGCCAGGACGTATTCGACGGTCATGAGGATAAAGCGGGAGGCGGTTCGCCGGGGCTGAGCGGCAGGATGAAGGTAAAGTTGCTGCCCTTGCCTTCTACGCTCTCGGCCCAGATGCGCCCGCCGTGCATTTCGATCATCACCTTGGCGACCGAGAGTCCCAGCCCCATGCCGCCGTGTTTGCGGGTCAGGTGGGTCTCCACCTGGTAGAAGCGCTCGAAGATGTGCGGCAGGTCCTTGAGCGGGATGCCGATGCCGTCGTCAATCACCGAGACCTTGACGTAGCCGGGCATCGGCTCGGCGGCAATCAGGATATGCCCGCCGGCGTTGGTGAAGGTGACGGCGTTCTGGACCAGGTTGCTGAGGGCGATGGCAATCTTGTCGGCGTCGCCCTCGACCATGAGCGGGTCCTCGCCGGTCTCGATGCGCAGGGACAGGCCCTTCTTGTGCGTCTCCTGGTAGAAGGAATCGCGCACTTCCTCGATGGCTCGTTTCAGGGAGAAGACGCGGCGGCGCAGGGTGGCCATACCGCGCCGGACGTTGTCTATGTTGGAGAAGTTCTCCACAATCTCTTTCAAGCGCATAGCATTGCGGACGACGATCTCCATCTCCGGGCGGTGCTCGGGCTGGATCACCTCGCGCAGGAAGGTGGAGTGTCCCAGGATGAGGCCGAGCGGGGTGCGCAGTTCATGGGAGGCGATGGCGATGAATTCGCTCTTCATGCGGTCCAATCGGTTCATCTCATCCACCACCTTTTCCGATTTCCTGACCAGGCGCGTGATGTGAATGGCAACCGCGGCGTACGAGGCCAGGGCGGCGAGCGCCTCGATGTCCTGCTCCGTGAACGGGGCGTCGGCAACCTTGTTGACCGTCTCCAGCGCCCCCAGGACTTCATCCTGGTAAACGATCGGAGCAGCAGCCAGCGAACGGGTGGTGAACCCGGCGGCCTGGTCAATCCCCCTGAAATGCCCGGGGTCCGCGGCCGCGTCGGGGACGACGACCGGTTTGCCGGTCCGCACTGCCCGCCCGGCGATGCTCTCCTTGAGCGGCACCTTCAACGTCTGGAGCGCTTCGAGGTAGAACCAGGGAACGGCCAGAAAACGCAATTGCTTTCCGTCCTCTTCCAGTTCGAGGACGGAGGCGATCTCGCAGCCGGTCAGTTCGGCGCAGGCGGTGATGAGATTGTTGAGGAAAACGCCCATATCCGGCGCGGCGGCGAGCGCCCGGCTGACTGCCAGCAGTCCTTCCATGCGTTGGGTGGAATCAGGGTCGGTCATGGCAAGTAACCCGATTATACATTAACCTCGCCGCGGCGCTGCGGCTGAGCCCGCCTGCCACACCCAGGCCGCGCGCAAAAGCCGCCAGGAAAGGATAGACCATCCGGTGGGCGGTGTTCAGCACAACCCGGATGGCGGTGAAAAGCAGAAGAGACGGGAGCAGGTTCGAGGTCCGCAAGACGAAGCGCCGAAGATCAGGTTTGTTTTTGCAGCCACCAGCGGGTCAGGAAATAGGCCGCGCTGAGGGTCAGGAAAACCATCCCAATGAAATACAGTTCCAGTGCAAGATTGCCCGAACTGAAGATCGGGGAGGGCGGCGGGTGCATCACATAGTCGGCCTGGCGCAGGGCAATCAGCAGGGCAGCAAAAAACAGGAAATTAGCCAGCGAGGTGAAGACAGGGTGGGAGAGGAACGCCAGCCCAAACTGGAGCAGGACGCCCGTCACAGCGAAAATAAAGGCGATCCGGAAGCGGGGTTCGCCCAGGAACAGGCCGTTCCAGTTGGCCTGCATGGCCCACAGCGAGAGCGGCAGGTAAACGATCCAGAAGACGAGGCCGGTGCGGCCCAGCGCCTGCGACCAGGCGTGCATCCGCCCGTGCCGCGCCAGGATGCCGAGCAGGCCGGTGAGCGCCGCCAGCGCCAGGAAGACTTCAGCAGCCAGCACCCATGCGCCGTGCAGGTACACGATGCGCACGTTTTCGCCGAGGGTCTTCTCCTGCGGGCCGATGGCCGCCAGCCCGGCGGTGGTAAGCAGGGCCAGCAGGAACCAGAAGAAGGGCGAGCGGAACCATTTCATGAAATCCACGTCATCACCTGCTGCTCAACCTGCCACCTGCCGCCAGTCTTTGCCAGCAGCACGTAATACCCCGCTCCGATTAGCCAGTGTGACTGCGTGCCGATATAAACGAGCGCCTGGGTGAAATCGGCGTTGAAGCCGACCCGCGAGACGCTCGTCAGGCCGGGCGAGTTGGGATAGCGGGTGTAGAACACATCCCACCCGCTGGTGTTGACGTCGAAAATCTCGTTGAACTGGTCGCGCGTCAGCAGGACGTAGGGGAGTCCGAGGTCCATATCCGGGCGCAGGGGGTAAGCCGTCTCGTTCCGGGACCGGAAACCGGCCACCGTTTCCTCGGACAGTCCATTCATCTGGGAGATGACGTACTCGAGGGTCGAGTCGGTGTTCTCCACACTCATGGGGGCAGTCTCGGTCACGGCTATCAGTACCAGCATCTGCGGCTCGCCGTACATCTCGTCGAACAGGGCGGCATAGACGGCTTCCTCCTCGGTTTCGATATCGGGAGCGGTGGGCGTGGGAAGCGGCATGGAGACAGGCGCGCAGCCCGCGCTAACTATGGAGAGCAAAAGCAGATTCAGACAAAGGGATACAATTCTTGCGCGCATGGGCATACTCCGCGCCGGAGGCGCATTGATCTCAGCCTCCGGCTGGCTCGATTATACAATCGAATCAGGGCATAACAAATCGGCAATACGTTCCACTCATTCCCCCAAAAGCAACCCTGCGAAGGCCGCCAGCCTTCGCAGGGTTGGTCATTCTTCCTGCCCGGTCGGCTGCTGCTGGGTGATGCAGTGGATGTTGCCACCACCCAGCAGAATCTCGCGCCCCGGGACGCCAAACACTTTCCGCTCCGGCAGGAATTTCTGGAGCGTCTCGATGGCGAGGGCGTCGAGCGGGTCATCAAAAGTGGGAACAACCGCGCCGCCATTGCAGAAGTAAAAATTGATGTAGGAGGCTGCCATCCGGTCACCCGCATTACGCGAGCGAGTTTCCTCCACCGAAAGAACGCCTGCCGCCTCTTCGGCAGTGATGAGGACCGGATCGGGCTGGTGAATTTTAAGTACTTCCAGAGAGCGGCCCTTTGCGTCGGTAAATCTCTTGAGCCGGTCGTAGGCATCCTTTGAGATGGGGTACTGCGGGTCGTTGTGATCATCGGTCCACGTGAGCGCCACTAGCCCGGGGTGCAGGAAGCAGGTCAGATTGTCCACGTGACCGTCAGTCTCATCGTTGTAAACGCCCTCCCCCAGCCATAGGATTTTCTCCACGCCGGTGTACTGACGCAGGTAGTCCTCAATCTCGGCGCGGCGCAGGCCAGGATTGCGATTCTTGTTGAGCAGGCACTGCTCGGTGGTCAAGAGCGTGCCTTCTCCATCTACGTGGATCGAGCCACCTTCGAGAATCAAAGGAGCATTGTAATAGTCCAGGCCTTCCAATTCTGCCACCTTGAGCGGCACAACCTCGTCAAGCGACCAATCCTGATACAGTCCGCCCCAGGCATTGAAGCGCCAATTTACCAGACGGACCTCGCCCTGGCCGTTGACGACGAAGGTCGGGCCGCAGTCACGCATCCAGGCGTCGTTGCTGGGCAGGTCAACCACGCGCACATCCTGAGGGAGCATGCTGCGCGCGTTCCGCACCTGGCGCGGGTTGGCGCCCATCGTGAGCGGCTCGAACCGGCTGATGGCTTTGGCAACGGCAGCGAAGGCTTTTTGCGCAGGACCGGCCTCCAGCCGCCAGTTGTCAGGCCGCTGGGGCCACAGCATCCAGGTCCGGGCGTGCCGCCTCCACTCGGCGGGCATGTAGAAGCCATCGGTGCGGGGAGTTGATTTGAGCAATTCTGTCATATGACGCTGTTCATGAAGTCTTCGATTTGGGCCTTATGATAGGCTTTCAGTTCTTCCGAAGGCCTTTTCAGGCGCGGATAAACAAAGTAGACCAGCAGCCCCTTCTCGGTGTGCAAGCGATTCTCCGACTGGTCGAAAATAATCGAGCGGGGATGATCCATGACCTCATCAGTCGCTTCGACACCGCGCGAGGCGGGCAGGCAATGCATAAATTGGCAATGCGATGGGGCTTTGTTGAACAAGTCCAAGTTGACCTGATACTTGGGCATAAAGGCGGCGCGGCGTTCGGGGATTTGGTCCTCCTGCCCCACCCACCACCACAGGTCGGTGTAGATGAAATCTGCCTCCCGGACGGCAGCCAGCGGGTCGTCCGTGACCGTAAGGCTGCCACCCGATTCCCGGCAGTTTTCCTGCGCCCAGGCCTGCCATTTCGCGGGGGCCTGGTACTTCCTCGGCGCGGCATGGGTGAAGTGCATGCCCAATTTGGTGCAGACGAGCATCAGCGAGGAGAGAACGTTGGTGGCATCGCCGATGAAGGTCACGTTCAGGTCTTCGAGTTTTTTGCCGGCGGGCATGTGTTCCAGCATGGTGAGTACATCGCAGACTACCTGCGTGGGGTGGTTGTAATCGGTCAGGCCGTTGAGAACCGGCACTTCGGCGTACTTTGCCAGTTCGGTGACGGTGGCATGTTTGAGGGCGCGGCAGAAGATGGCGTCGCACATGCGCGAGAGGACTTTGGCCGTGTCGTACATGGACTCGCGCACGCCGAGGTGTATCTCGCCCGGCTTCAGGTACAGGGCATGCCCGCCCAGTTCAGTCATGGCCACCTCGAACGAAACGCGCGTGCGGGTGGAGGGCTCCTCGAAAATCATCGCCAGCGAGGCGTCTTGCAATAGTTTGGGCGTGCAACCCTGCTTATCGGCGGCCTTGATGCGGCGCGTCAGTTCGATCATATCGAGCAATTCTTTTTTGGTGAAATCCTGCGTGTCAATAAAATGTCGCAGTTGCATTTGTTCTCCTATGAAACGTTGAAATCTTCTTTCCTCGGCATCCACTCATCAATGTTGCGCAGGATGCGCGGCACAAGGGCGTAGCGGGTAACGGTCACGCCTGGGATACCGGGCAGGGTGCGGCCCAAGAACTCACGCAGGGCTTCGTTGTCCTTGAAGCGCGCCTCGATGGAAATTTCGGAGCCGCCTTGGCCTAGCGCTGCGTAGGTTACCTCGGGCATGGACATAAGACGCTCGAGGACGGCAGGCTCGAGGTCTGGGAGAGTCTCGAGGAAAATATCAGCCGCAGTCAGGTAACCGAATGCCGCCGGGTCGAGGATGGCTGTTAAACGAACCACACCATCCGCAATCAGGCGTTCAATACGCTTGCGGACGGTGCGTTCGTTGGCCCCTGTCTTGCGGGCAATATCGGAAGCGGCCACGCGCGCGTTGCGGTGCAATTCCTGAATAACTTGATAATCCAAGTCGTCGAATTCGGTCTTACGGGGAGGCATTATTATAGTTCCGTTTCGGAATTATTTAGTGCCGAGTGCTGTATATAGTGTACAAAAAAGACCCAAGCAATACAAGTGACAGGTGTCACCTTTTTCTATCCTCCGGTGTTGCTGTCAATGGATAGCAAATTTTCAGCCTGTTCTCATCTTCTAACTTGGAGATAAGAGATGATGAGTACAATAGGAACTTAGAAGTGAAATGCTTGTTTTTTGTGCAAGAATTTTTAAACACAA
>DYKZ01000242.1 GCA_020722345.1 Anaerolinea thermophila
CCGAGCCACCAGCGTAAGCTGGTGGTGGAACCACTGGCAAACTGATCGCCGGTCAGGCCGTGGCGGCGGTCTGGCGGACCTTGAAGCGGCCGACCAGGTCGCGCAGGGCCGTCGACTGGGCGCCCAGCTCCTCGCTGCTGGAGGCCAGCTCCTCGCTCCCCGCCGCGGCCTGTTCCACGACCTGGCTGATGTTCTGGATGGCCTTGGAGACCTCCTCCGCCGTGCCCGCCTGCTGCACCGTGGACGAGGCGATCTCGGCGATCTTGCCGGCCGTGGTCTGGATTCCCTCCACGATCTTCTGGAAGGCCTGGCCGGTCTGTTCGCTCAGCTCGGCCCCTTCCTCGACGCGGACGGTGGACTCGCGGATCAGCTTGGTGATCTCGCCGGCGGCCTGGTTGGAGCGTTCGGCCAGCTTGCGGACCTCGTCGGCGACGACGGCGAAGCCCATCCCGTGCTCGCCCGCCCGGGCCGCCTCAATCGCCGCGTTCAACGCCAGCAGGTTGGTCTGGCTGGCGATCTCCGAGATGACCTGGATGATCTCCGCGATCTGCTGGGAACTGGTGCGGATGAGCTGCATGGCCTCGATGGACTTGGTGACGGCCTGGCCCCCGTCGCCGGCCAACTGGGCGGCCTCGCCCGCCAGACCGTTGGCCTCTTCCGCCGCCGCCTTGACCTGCTCCACCACCCGGGTCAGCTCCTGCATGGAGGCCGACACCTGCTCCACGCTGGCGCTCTGCTCCTGGGCACCCGAGGCCAGGCTCTGCGAGGCCTCCGAGACCACCCGCGCACCCTCCGTGAACTGCTCCGCACTGGCGAGGACCTCGGCGATGATCGCCTCCAGCTTGTCGCAGAAGAGGTTGAAGTACTGGGCCAACTCGCCGATCTCGTCGTGCGAGGCCACATCCAGCCGCTTGGTCAGATCTCCCTCGCCCTCGGCGACGTCCTTCAAGAGGGCCACCGTCTTCTGCACCGGCCGGATGATGCCTTGGGCCAGCAGGAGGCCAAGCACGAGGGCCAGCACCAGCGAGGCCCCAGTGGCGCCCATCACCACGAGCGTGGCAGCTTGCGATTGAGATTCGCCTTGCTTTACGACTTCGTCGGCGTGTTGGGCAACATCGGATACAAGCCGCGTCAGGCGTTCCTCAGCCATAGTACCTTTCTTAAGACAGTCGTTGAGCACAAGAGCCTGGTAATCATCCTCAAGTTTTTGTGCTTCGCCCACGGCAGCCGCCAGTTCGCCCAGGCCGCTGAAGACTTGATCTTTGCACGATTCCATATTCTGGAACGCGCGTTTTGCACCCTCGATGTCCCCTGCTGCCACAAGTTGCTTGATCTCTTTGACGGCAGCGTGAAATTGGCGGTGCGGCTCGTCGATCTGACGAATGACGTCGTTCAATTGGGGGTTCGTGGTGGTAAACTGACTGGCCCATTTGCCAAAAGCGCACGTTGTGTGATCTTCTCCGCCTTCAAAAGATCGCCCGTCCAAGATTGCGTGCTCCGTCTTTGCCAGGAGTTCGTAGTGGGCGGCGCGGATGGCTTGCAACTGGGCCTGAAGTGCGCCCGGATCACCAAGATCCAGCCCGCGAACTTGCTGGCACATCTGTAGCCCTGAGTCCACAGACTTATTCCAGTCTTGTACGGCGGTCAGGAACTCCTTCCACTGCGATTGAATATTCTGATCATGGGGAAACGACTCGAATGCCTGGCAACGCTCTGTAAACGCCTCTTGCGCTCCCTTTAGGTTCGAGACCTGCGTCTTGTAGTCTTCGTCGCTCAGCTTCTGCGTCAATAAAGTACGCTGCTGCACTTGAATGCGATAGAACTCGGTCTTGGCCTCTTGCAGGGCTTGCACGGAGGGGAACACGTCTTTCGAGATGTCTCGGGTGCAATCACGCATGACGTGCGTGGACCAGTAGCCGATGCCGCCGACGATGGCGGTGAGCAGGGCCACCACCCCAAAGCCCCCCAACAGTTTCGCCTTGATGCTCAGATGGGACAACCTCATGCCGATACCTCCATTGCTTGTGGAACAGCGGTACACGCGAAAACCCGGTTTCATCGTCCTGCCCTGGGATTGTCGCAAGGTTGAAAGACGGGGCCGCTTCCTCGGCCCCATGACAGTTCAGGAAAAGATAGGTTGTGCTGGGCCTCCAAGGCGGAATGGACAACTGGAAAACTGGCGAGAAAGGGAGGGAAAATCCGTTCCCGGGGCGTGGTGGTGACGAATATAACGGAGGCGACGGCCCCGGCAGCTTGCGCGAAGCCACCACCAGCTTACGCTGGTGGCTCGCGCGCTGGTGAGTCGTGGGTGTGTGCCTTTTCCACCACCAGCTTACGCTGGTGGCTCACGATGGTGGCTCGTGATGGTGGC
>DYKZ01000057.1 GCA_020722345.1 Anaerolinea thermophila
CTTCGTTGCCTTTGTGTCCTTCGTGTTTAAAAAGGTTTTTGCAGTGGACTCAAAGTTGCCGGAGCCTGATCTTTACATTGTCGCCGACTTGTTCTGCAACAAGTATAAAAGGGGAATTGGTATCAGGGGCGCGTGCGGCAATCGTTTTCAATGTTCAGATGGTAAACTCTGCATTGATGTGGCCGGGGCGCAGGTACACAATGCCGGTGAATGGCCGGACATTCAAAACGGCCAAACCTCCGAAGTCACGATCATGGGTCAGCACCACACGTTTCGATTTTCGCGCCAGGCGAAGCACCTCAATATCCGGCAAACCGAAACGTTTCTGTTCTGAAACAGACAAAATGTCGCATCCCTCTTCACGGAGGAATGCGACAACCTCGGGGTGGACATTTTCATCCGCCAGGAGCGGAAAATCCAGCGGTTTCACGCCCCAGCCTTCACGTCCAGCAGGATTTCGTTTTTAACGGCCTGCGCCGCGTATTTTAGCGCCTCTTCCAGCGCTCTGCCTGTCAGTTGAGGATATGCTTTGAGAATATCGTCGCGCGTCGCGCCGCTGGCAACCAGTTCGAGAATAAATTCCACGCTCAAGCGCGTACCGCGAACATACGGCTTGCCGCCGAGTATTTTGGGATCAAAGTCAATATAGCGAAACATATCGAACTCCTGTCACTTCGTGATTATACTGCCAATCACTGGTACGTAATCGGCTCGACGCGCAAGTTCTCCTCGCCCACGAAGTCCTTCACCGTACGCATCAATTCCTCACAGACGCGGGTGGTGTCGTTGGGGAAGTCTATCAGGTAGCCCTTGCCGTCCTCGAAGATGTGGAACTGGAAACGGTCGCGGCCGGGGAACGAGATGAACGTTCCATGCAGACGCTGGATGCGGCGGATGTCGCGCTGGGCGTCTCCGCAGGGGCGCAGGATCACCGTCACCATTTGGGGGGCGCGCTCCTCGCCGGGCGCGGGGATGGCGGCAGGAGGCGCTAGGGGCGCAGGCATGACTTCGATTGCCGGGGTCGCTTCTGAATTCTCACTGCTCACCGACCACGGCTCACCGACAACCGACAACTGGTCGCTGGCGGCTGGCTCCGGCAGGTTGACCTCGTGCAGCACCAGGTCTGGGACGTCGAAGCCGGGTTCCGCGGCGGGGAGGTCGGAGGGGGGGAGATAGGCCTCAGCGTAGGTCTCCCAGTCGGGCGGATCTTCGGGCGGGGGCGGCTCGGCGGCTGGCGCTCTGCGTCCGCTCCGGGACCCGGAGCCGGCTCCCGTGTTGTGGGCTTTCGGGTAGGCCGGGCGGGATTCGGTCACCTGCCGGGGCGGGGAGGCGGCCGGTTTGACGGGAGCAGGCGCGCGGTCCCGCGCCGGGGCGGCGGGCTGGAGCGGCATCTGCGCCGGTTCGGTCAGTTTGATCTGGGTGCGGATGTTGTCCACCAACACTTTTGGGGGGGTGGAGCGGGCGTCCACTTTGCCCTCGGCGACGATCACGCCGCCTACCTCCAGGGCAAACTGGTACTGTTCCCAGGCGCGCGGGAAGACGACCAGTTCGATGACGCCGGTCAGGTCTTCGAGCGTCACCCAGGCCATCATCTTGCCGGTCTTGGTCTGGTGAGGACGGATGCTGGTGACCATGCCGGCGAGGCGGGTTTTTTCCTCGTGGGCGGCTTCGCCGAGCGTGCTGGCAAAGTGGGTGACGACGTGGCGGATCTCGTCCATGTAGGCAGCCAGGGGGTGCTCGGAGATGTACATCCCCATCAATTCGCGTTCCCAGTTGAGTTTTTCGCGGCGGTCGGCTTCGGGGACGAGCGGCAGGCGGATACTTTCGGTGACGCCGGTGTGCGCCCCGAAGAGTGACATCTGCCCGGCCTGTTCGGCGCGGAAGTGCGAGGCGCTGATGGCGACGATCTGGTCGAGGCCTTCGAGCAGGGCGGCGCGCGGGCCGAATTTATCCAACGCGCCGACCTTGATGAGGCACTCAAGGGCGCGTTTGCCCACCGCCCGCAGGTCAACGCGGCGGGCGAACTCATTCAAGTCGCGGAAGGGGCCGCCTTTGGCGCGCGCCTGGACGATGAGTTCCGCCGCGGCCTGACCGACGTTCTTGATGGCGCCCAGCCCAAAGCGGATCCTGGCTTTGCCTTCCTGCTCCTCGATGCGGAAATCCCATTCGCTGGCGTTGACATCCGGCGGCAGAACTTCCACGCCCATCTGGCGGGCGTCGTTGACGTAGAGCGCCACTTTCTCCGTCTCGTGCTTCGAGACGGTAAGCAGGGCGGTCATGTATTCGGCGGGGTAGTGGAGTTTCAGGAAGCCGGTCTGGACGGCCAGGAAGCCGTAGTCGGCGGCGTGGGATTTGTTGAAGCCGTAACGGGCGAACTCCTCCCAGTCGGTGAAGATGGCTTCGGCAGTTTCGCGCGGCATGCCCTTGGCCGCCGCGCCCTCGACAAATTTGGCATGGTGGCGGGCGATCTCCGCCGCCTTCTTCTTGGAAATGGCCGAGCGCAGGTTATCGGATTCGGATGGGGAATAGCCGGCCAGTTCCACTGCGGCGCGCATGATCTGTTCCTGGTAGATCGGGATGCCGTAGGTGTCGCGGAAGATGGGCTCCATGGATTGGTGGCGGTATTCGACTGCCGCCTCGCCGTGCATGCGGCTGATGTAATCGGGGATGAATTCCATCGGGCCGGGGCGGAAGAGCGCCACCATGGCGATGACATGCTCCAGCGAGGTGGGCTTCATCTGCACCAGCCACTTGGTCATGCCCGAGCCTTCCAGTTGGAAGACGCCCAGCGTGTTGCCGTTGCCGAGAAATTTGTAGGTCTCCGGGTCGTCGGTGGGAATGTTGTGCAGGGTATATTCGACGCCGTGGCGTTCTTTGATCAGCGCGCAGGCTTTTTCCATCACGGTCAGGGTCGCCAGGCCGAGGAAGTCCACCTTGAGCATCTTGAGTTTTTCCAGGATGCCCATTTCGAACTGGGTGATGGTCTTGATGGGCGTATCTACGGACTCGTTGGTGGGGCGCGCCAGCGGCAGGTACTCGATGAGCGGCTTGTCCGAGATGACCACACCGGCGGCATGCGTCCCGGCGCTGCGCACCACGCCCTCCATCTGAGCGGCGGTGTCAATCAGGTCGTGCAGGTGCGCCTCGTTGGCGTAGGCAGCCTTCAGGTCCGGCACTTGATCGAGGGCCTCGAGGAGCGTCACCGGCTTGCCGGGGATGTTGGGTACCATCTTGGCGACGCGGTCCACCTCCGGGAGGGGCACGTCCATCACGCGGCCCACGTCGCGCAGGGCGGCGCGCGCCCCCAGTGTGCCGAAGGTGACGATCTGCGCCACCCTGTCCTGCCCGTATTTCTGGACGGCGTACTCGAGCATCTCAGCCCTCCGGTCGTCGGGGAAGTCGAGGTCAATGTCGGGCATGGAGATGCGGCCGGGGTTCAGGAAGCGCTCGAAGAGCAGGTTGTGCTGGAGCGGGTCTATCAGGGTGATGAAGAGTGTGTAGGCGACGATGGAGCCCGCGCCGGAGCCGCGTGTGTTGTACCAGATGCCGCGTTCGCGGGCGTGACGGCACAAGTCCCAAACGATGAGGAAGTAGGCGTCGAAGCCCATGCGGTGGATGACGCCCAGTTCGTAGTCGAGGCGGGTCTGGACCTGTTCACTGCCGGCGCGTTCCCCGTAGCGCTTCTCTGCCCCCTGCTCGCACAGGTGGCGCAGATAGGTCTCGGCGGTGAAGCCCTCGGGGACGGTGAACTGCGGCAGGCGGTAGCGCTCCACGCTCAGGTCCACGTTGCAGCGCTCGGCGATGAGCAGGGTGTTTTCCAGCGCGCCGGGGATTTCGCCGAAGAGGGCGGCCATCTCCTGCGGGGAGCGCAGGTAGAACTCCTCCGGCTCGTAGCGCATCCGGTCGGGGTCGGAGAGCAGTTTCCCGGTCTGGACGGCGAGCAGGATGTCTTGCAGGCGCGAATCCTCGCGGTTGATGTAGTGGACATCGTTGGTGGCAACGAACCGGGCGTTGTAGCGCGGGGCCAGGTCCAGCAACTGGCGGTTGATCTGTGTCAGTGCAGGGATGTTGTGTTCCTGCAACTCGAAGAAGAAGTTCTCCGGCCCGAAGACCTCGTAGTACCAGTCCAGGGTCTGGCGGGCTTTGTCCGCCTGTCCCTGTTCGAGCAGGCGCGGCACCTCGGCGGAGAGACAGCCGGAGGTGCAGATCAGCCCCTCGGCATGGCGCGCCAGGAATTCCTTGTCTATGCGCGGGTAGTAATAGAAGCCTTCCGTTTGAGCGGCGGAGACGATCTTGAGCAGGTTCTGGTAACCGGTCTGGTTTTCGGCCAGCAGCAGGAGGTGGGTGGACTTCTTGTCCTCCTGCGGGTCGCGTTCCTTCATCGAGCGGGCGGCCATGTAGGCTTCCACGCCGATGATGGGTTTGATGCCCGCCTCCCTGGCGCGCTCGTAGAACTCGATCACGCCGTACATCGCGCCGTGGTCGGTGATGGCGAGTGAAGTCATCCCCAGTTCTTTGGCGCGCGCCACCAACTTCTTGATGTTCGAGAAGCCGTCGAGCAGGGAATATTCGGTGTGGACGTGGAGGTGGGTGAAGGACATAATCGTTACGCTGGCGGGTATCACGTTGGCAAGTTGGCACGTTGAATGTGAAAACGTGCGACTTGGAAACGTGCGAATGTTGAGGCGATTATAGCATATTGAGTCCTTGCCTTTCTTACCCACCTCTAACAACCCCATGCTATAATCTCCCCCCGAAAGGGACAGTGCTTATGCTTCAGCGATTTGTCAAAACCTTCGGGGGCGACCCGAACAAAAAAGAGATCGAGAAAATAGCCGGGATCGTGGCGCGCATCAACGCCTTCGAGCCCGATTTCGAGAAACTCTCCGATGACGAATTGCGCGCCAAAACGGACGAGTTCCGGGCGCGGCTTGCCAAAGAAGTCGAAGGAATCAAAGATAAGGACGAACTTCAGCGGGGCGAACAGGCTGTCCTCGACGAGATCCTCCCCGAAGCCTTCGCAGTGGTGCGCGAGGCCTCCAAACGCACCATCGGCCTGCGCCATTACGACGTGCAGATGATCGGCGGGATCATCCTCCACCAGGGCAAGATCGCCGAAATGCGCACGGGGGAGGGGAAGACGCTCGTCGCCACGCTGCCGCTCTACCTGAACGCGCTGACCGGCCGCGGGGTCCATCTCGTGACGGTCAACGATTACCTCGCCCGCCGCGACGCCCGCTGGATGGGCGCCATCTACAACTTCCTCGGCCTGAGCGTGGGCATCCTGCAAATGGCCGCCGTCACCGAAAATGGCAAGAAAGCCTTCCTCTACGACCCCTCCCGCGAGCACACCCGCGAGGACCAGCACCAGATGCGCATGGTGGAGCGCGTCGAAGCCTACCGCGCCGACATCACCTACGGCACCAATGCCGAGTTCGGCTTCGACTACCTGCGCGACAACATGACCTACTCGCTCGCCGACCGCGTCCAGCGCGGCCACTACTACGCCATCGTGGACGAAGTGGACAACGTGTTGATTGACGAGGCGCGCACCCCGCTCATCATCTCCGGGCCGGCTTCGGGCGATGTCGAGTGGTATGGCAAGATGGCCGCCCTTGTCCGCCAGTTGCGCGAGGAGGATTACGAGGTCAACGAGAAAGACCGCGCCGTGGCTCTGACCGAGATCGGCATTGCCCACGTGGAACAGTTGCTCGGCCAGCCGCTGCGCGACCCCGACCGCCCCGAAGATGTGACCCCCGACCAGGCGCGCCTGCTCGGCTACCTGGAACAGGCCCTGCGCGCCCAGCACCTCTTCAAGCGCAACAAGGATTACCTCGTCCAGGCCGGGAAGGTCATCATCGTGGACGAGTTCACCGGGCGGCTGATGCCCGGACGCCGCTGGAGCGACGGCCTGCACCAGGCCGTTGAAGCCAAAGAAGGGGTCAAAGTCGAGCCGGAGAACGTCACCTACGCCACCATCACCCTGCAAAACTACTTCCGCATGTACCAGAAACTGGCCGGGATGACCGGCACAGCGCTCACCGAGGCGGAGGAATTCCACAAAATCTACAAACTCGAAGTTTTGCCGGTGCCGACCAACCTTGAGTACCAGACTTTCGGGTCCGGCGCGCCGCTGGTGGAGGTCAAAGCCAAGGACGAAGAGGGATACGAATACGCCTATTTTGCCCGCCGCGATGCCTCCCCCGTTCCCCCCCCATCTTATGGGAAGGTGGGGGGGGCGGAGGGGGGAGCCGTTTTCTGGCGGCGCAAGGATTATCCCGATGTCGTTTTCCGCACGGCGGAGGCCAAACTGCGCGCCATCGTACGCGAGATTGCCCGCGAGCACGTGCGCGGACGCCCGCTGCTGGTTGGCACCACCTCGGTTGAACTCTCGGAGCGGCTGTCTAATCGTCTGCGCGCCGAACCGGTGCGCCGCCTGATGCAGATTTTGCTCATTCGTCATGCCTGGCTGGATGCCAACGACCGCGTCGAGGATGGCCGCGCCATCCCGGCCCTCGAACCGCTCAATACGCCGCTTGACCAACTGCGTCCCGAAGACCTGCGTCCGATGGCAAAAGATCTCGGGCTGTCTCTGAACCCGGAAGAACCGGCCAACCTGAAACGCCTCGTGTTCATCCTCGGCCTGGAAGACGCCGACGAAAACCGGCTGAAGTCGGTGCTAGAGGGCGGCATCCCTCACCAGGTGCTCAATGCCCGCAAGCACACCGAGGAGAGCCAGATCATTGCCGGGGCGGGCGCCTTCGGCGCAGTCACCATCGCCACCAATATGGCCGGCCGCGGCGTGGACATCAAACTGGGCGGCGAACTGGCCGAAGAGGTGCTCAACGCCGTCAACCGCGTCCTGCACAAAGCCGGTTACGCCGATCCCTACGATATGACGATGCAGGAACGCCGCCAGGCCGTGCAAAGCCTCGACCCGGCCTCTTTCGGCATTTACGAGGCCGAAGTGCGGCATTTCCTGCAATACTTCGAAGACATGGAGCGCGTCCGTCAACTGGGCGGTCTGTTCGTCATTGGCTCTGAGCGGCATGAAGCGCGGCGCATAGACAACCAGTTGCGCGGCCGCGCTGCCCGTCAGGGCGATCCCGGCGCTTCCCGCTTCTACCTTTCGCTCGAAGACGACCTGATGCGCATGTTTGGCGGCGAGCAGGTTAAGAGAATCATGACCCGCTTCAATATTGATGACGACTTCCCCATGCAAGCGCGGCTGGTCAACAACATGATCGAGCAATCCCAGCACCGCGTGGAAGGCGCCAACTTCGACGTCCGCAAGCACCTGCTCGAATACGATGACGTGCTCAACTCCCAGCGCATGCGCATCTACGCCCAGCGTGACCGCGTCTTCGAGAAGGACGACCTGACCGAAGATGTGGACGAACTCCTGCGCGCCGAAGTTGAACGCCGCGTCGGCGAGGCTGTCTCCAGCGAGGAATACTGGCGTTTGCTGGCATGGCTGGAACAGATCCAGCCGCCGCTGCAAGTAGGTGGGAAGATTTTCCCCTCCTTTACGCTGCGTCTCCTGCTGGAAGAACTCTCCGGTTCTCTCTCTGACCTCGAGCCTGCCGCGCTCGAACTGGCCGGGAACGCCCTCGACGCCGCCCACGAATACTTCCTCGGCTGGGCTGTCGGGCAGATTGACCGCGCCGACGAAGCCCTCAAGACGCAACTCGATGAACGTCTGGAGGCGCTCGACACCTTCCTCGACGCCCTGAAAGACCGCGACGAAAGCGAGCCAGTCCGCCCCCAGCAGGCGGCCGAGGAACTGGCCGCTGCCATCCGCCTGCCGCTGCGCCTGAGCAAGGAGCAGGCTATTCAACTGCTCGACGACCCCGGCGCGCTGATCAAACCCTTGCGCGGCTCCATCACGACCGCCCTCAACGCTTTCACCCTCTCCCGCCTGCTGGCCACCCTTGAATACCGCCTGGGCGAACCGCTGGGACTGGCCCTGCCTGAATTGCAATCGCTGGATTGGAAGGAGGCCTCTGCCCGCATCGAAGAACGCCTGCGCGCCGCGTTGGATGAACGCCGCCAGCGCCTGCTCGGCGAGGAGGGCCAGATCACGCGGGATTTGCGTGCCTTCTTGGAGCGCAACCCCGCCCCCGATGAGCAGACGGCCATACGTCTGCTGATGAGCATGTCGCAGGGGGCGCGCTTTGCCTTCGACTCCAAGACCCACCGCCAGGTGAAGCAGGTCTTCACCCGCCTGCACTATGTGTATTATGCCGGTGAGTTGCTGCGCCGCATGGACGCCGGGACGCTCGAAGAGAAGGCGCTGACTCACTTGCAGGAGGCGCGCCAGTCTCTGCAGGATGCCTTCCGAGAAGCCGAAGCAACGCGGCTGGGAGTGCCCGCCGAGTTGCCGCAGGCAGAGGAGGCGGCAGTCCGCATCCAGAACCAGGCCTACCGCCAGGTGCTGCTGGGCGCCATCACCGAACTGTGGGTGGATTACCTGACCCGCGTGGAGGCGCTGCGCGTCTCGGTGGGGCTGGAGGCTTATGCACAGCGGGATCCGCTGGTACAATATAAGAGTCAGGCGTCCGAGATGTTCCAGACCCTGCTGGCCGATATTCGCGGCGTGGTCGTCAGCCGCATCTTCCTGCTGCGGCCGCGCACGGCGCTGGTGAACGTGGATGTCGCCGAGCCGAGCGCCCCCGAAACGGGAGCCGGCGCGAGGTCCGGGAACGAAGGGGCGCAGGCCTCTGTTGCCGGAAAGAAACGCAAGCGGCATCGTCACTGAGAGCAAATATGGAAGATTTCTATCGCGCATTCCCCAAAGCCGAACTCCACCGCCATCTCGAAGGGTCGCTGCGGCTCAAAACGATGCTCGACATCGCCCGCGCCCACGGGATCACCATCCCATTTGGGACCGGGCCGCTGAGTTCGCTGGTGCAGGTGCAAGGGGGGGAACCGTTCACGTACCAGAATTTCCTGGCCAAGTTCAATACGCTGCGCATGTTCTACCGTTCCCCGGAGGTCATCTACCGCGTGACCCGTGAGGCGGTGGAGGATGCTGCCAGGGACAATGTCCGCTACCTGGAACTGCGTTTCACGCCTGTGGCGCTGAGCCGGGCCGAGCGTTTCCCGCTCCACGACGTGATGGACTGGGTGTGCGGCAGCGCCCGAAAAGCGGCGCAGGAGTTTAACATCCAGGTGGCATTGATCGCTTCGGTTAACCGCCACGAGAGCGTGGAGTTGGCCGAGCAGGTGGCCTGGCTGGCGGCGGAGCGGCGCGAGTGCGGCATCCTGGGACTAGACCTGGCCGGGAACGAGGCTGATTTCCCCGCCGAACCGTTCCTGGGTGTGTTCCGCGAGGCCAAGCAGGCCGGGCTGCGCCTGACGATCCATGCCGGCGAGTGGGGCGGCGCGGAGAACGTCCGGGCGGCCGTCGAAACGCTTGGGGCGGAGCGCATCGGCCACGGCGTGCGGGTGCTGGAGGATCCGTCCGTTGTGCGGATGGCGCGCGAACACAAGACGGTGTTCGAGGTTTGCGTGACCAGTAATTACCAATCCGGCGTGGTCAAGAGCCTGGCAGATCACCCGTTGATGCGGATGCTTTCCGCAGGGTTGATTGTCACCCTGGCGACCGACGACCCGTCCATCTCGCAAATCACATTGTCCGACGAGTATCGCCGCGCCTGCGAGGATTTGGGGATGCCGCAGGAGACGCTGAAGCAGTGTACGCTGGCCGCTGTGGAGGCTTCCTTCCTCCCCCAGTTCGAGAAGGAGAAACTGGCGGCAAAGTTCCGTAAGGAATTGGCGCTCTGAGCGCGCTGTGCAAGAAATAATTGGCTTTTGCAGACAAAGGAGTGAATTGAATTATGGAAGATTTTTTCAAAGCCCGTGACCTGCTGATTTCAGGCGGCAGGCAATATGCCATCTACCGCCTGGATGCGCTGGAGAAGGCCGGACTGACCAAATTGGGCCGCCTGCCCTATTCCATCCGCATCCTGCTGGAGGCGGCCCTGCGCCAATGCAACGGCCGCGAGATCACCGAACAGGATGTCAGGAACATTGCCGCCTGGACTCCGGGCGGTGAGCGCATGGGCATCCCCTTCCTGCCCGGACGCGTCATCATGCAGGATTTCACCGGCGTCCCGGCGGTGGTGGACCTGGCGGCGATGCGTGCCGCGGTGGCCCGCCTGGGCGGCGACCCGAAGAAGATCAACCCGCTCGTGCCGGTGGACTTGGTCATTGACCACTCGATGCAGGTGGATTTCTTCGCCAGCCCCGACGCCCTCCAGCGCAACGCCGAAATGGAGTTCCAGCGCAACCGTGAACGCTACGAGTTCCTCAAATGGGGACAGCAGGCCTTTTCCAATTTCCGCGTCGTCCCGCCGATGACCGGCATCATCCACCAGGTGAACCTGGAATACTTATCGCCGGTTGTGATGACCAAGGCCGAGTCTGCGGGAGGGTGGCTGGCCTTCCCCGACACGCTGGTCGGCACCGACTCGCATACCACCATGATCAACGGCCTGGGCGTGGTTGGCTGGGGCGTGGGCGGCATCGAGGCCGAAGCCGTCATGCTTGGCCAGCCGATGGACATGCTCTTGCCAGACGTGATCGGTTTCAGGCTCTACGGCAAACTCAAAGAAGGCGTCACGGCCACCGACCTGGTCCTCACCGTCACACAGATGCTGCGCAAGAAGGGCGTGGTGGACAAGTTCGTCGAGTTCTTCGGCCCCGGTCTGGACTCGATGCCCCTGACCGACCGCGCCACCATCGCCAACATGTCCCCCGAATATGGCGCCACGATGGGCTTCTTCCCGGTGGACGCCGAGACGCTGCGCTACCTGCGTCTGACAGGACGCCAGGCCGAACAAGTCGAATTGGTCGAGGCCTACTGCCGCGCCCAGGGACTCTTCCGCGACCCCTCCGCGCCCGAACCGGAATTTACCGACACGCTCGAACTGGACCTGGGGTCTGTTGCGCCCTCCCTGGCCGGACCCAAACGCCCGCAGGACCGCGTCGCCCTGGCCGAGATGAAATCTGCCTTCCGCAAGGCGCTGACCGCTCCGGTAAAAGAGCGCGGCTACGAACTCTCCGGCGAGGCGCTTGACCGCCAAGCAACTTTTGGCACAAACGGTGGCTCGGTCAAGATGCGGCATGGCGCGGTGGTCATTGCCTCCATCACCTCCTGCACCAACACCAGCAACCCGTCCGTGCTGATCGGCGCGGGGCTGCTGGCGAAGAAGGCTGTGGAAAAGGGACTGAAGGTCAAACCCTACGTCAAGACCAGCCTGGCGCCCGGCTCGCGGGTCGTGACCGAGTACCTGAAATCTGCCGGGTTGATCGAGCCGCTCTCCCAACTCGGCTTCAACGTGGTTGGCTACGGCTGCGCCACCTGCATCGGCAACAGCGGGCCGCTCCCCGGCGAGGTGGCCAAAGCAGTCACCGGGTCCGATCTTGTAGCGGCGGCGGTCATCTCCGGCAACCGTAACTTCGAGGGACGCGTCCACCCGCTGGTGAAGGCCAACTACCTGGCCTCGCCGCCGCTGGTCGTGGCCTACGCCCTGGCCGGGACGGTGGACATTGACCTGCTCAACGAGCCGCTCGGCGAAGGGAAAGACGGCCCTGTCTATCTGCGCGATATCTGGCCGACAAATGCCGAGATCAACGAAACGGCCGCGGCCCACGTGCGGACGGAAATGTTCGACGAGAAATATGCCGGCGTCTTCGAGGGCTCCGAGATGTGGCAGGAGATCAAGGTGACCGGCGGCGAGTTGTTCGCCTGGGACGAGGCCTCCACTTACATCCACCACCCGCCGTATTTCCAGAGTTTGACCCTGGACTTGCCTCCGGTGGCTGACATCCGCAGGGCGCGTGTGCTGGGCGTCTTTGGCGATTCGATCACCACCGACCACATTTCCCCGGCCGGCAACATTGCCGTCGATTCACCGGCGGGGAAATTCCTCCAGGAGCGCGGCGTGGCCCCCAAGGATTTCAACCAGTACGGCACGCGGCGCGGCAACGATCTGGTGATGGCGCGCGGCACCTTTGCCAACATCCGCCTGAAGAACCTGATGGTAGCCCCCAAGGAGGGCAACTGGACGAAGTATTTCAAAGTTGAAGGCTCAACGTCAAACGTCGAAGTGATGCCCATTTACGATGCTGCTATGAAACACATGGCTGAAGGTGTGCCTGTAATTGTCTTGGCGGGCAAGGAATACGGCACCGGATCCAGCCGCGACTGGGCGGCCAAAGGCCCGCTGCTCCAGGGCGTGCGGGCGGTCATCGCCGAATCTTTTGAACGTATCCACCGCTCCAACCTGGTCGGCATGGGCATCCTGCCGCTCAAGTTCATGGACGGCGAAAATGTGGAATCCCTCGGCCTCAAAGGCGACGAAGTCTTCGACATCGAAGGCCTGCATGACAACATGCCCCCGCAGAGCGTTGTCACGGTCAAGGCGAAGAAACCGGACGGCAGCGTAATCGAGTTCAAGGCCAAGGCTCTGCTCAACACTCCCGTCGAGGTGAACTACTACCGCAACGGCGGAATCCTGCACACCGTGCTGCGAAACCTGGTCAAATGATTCTCAGGAGGGCGGACATCGTCCGCCCTTTTTGTTATCAGGAGTCAATATGGTGAGTCTACTGCAAAAAGCCTTTCAACCACCAGGACACAAAGTCACAAAGGTTATTAGTGGGGATTTGTGGCTTCGTGACTTCGTGGTTAGACCTTTTTTCAGGGCAGTCATATGGTAATTTCCGATCTTCGCATCAACAAATCCCGCCTGTGGCAGAGCCTCGAAGAAATGGCTCAAACGTGCTCCTGCACACTGCCCTGCGGCTGACGGGTTAAATCTATGGAATCGGACGGCTAGCCGTCCGAAATGCTGGCAGCAAGACTCCGGATTTAAACATGAGACCGGCGACGAGCCGGTTTTGTGTTTGGAATCGGTATTCAACGGGTGGGGGGGTGTTAGCGGATTGTTAGGCAAAAAGAGCCCAAACCCTGTATCTTTTGGGCTACCCAGTGTTCTAACTGCTGCCTTCCAAAGGAGACCAACTTACTCATGTTTTCCAAACTGCTCTATGAAATCGGCCGCTTCGTCATCACCACCTACGTGCGCCTGATGCTCAAACTGGACATCCGCTGGCACGAGAAATTGCCCGAAGGTCCGGTCCTGTTCGCCGCCAACCATCCCAGCACCACCGACCCGATCTACATCCAAGTGCTGCTTTCCAAGCCGTTGAGCGTGATGATCACCTCCAAAGTGTTCAGCATCCCGCTCCTAGGCGCGTACATGCGCAAGATGAAACAGATCTGCGTCACGCCGGGACACGGCGAGGCGGTTCTCGAAGAGGCGCACCAGACCCTGGAAACAGGCCGCTCGGTGACGATCTTCCCCGAAGGCCTAATCAGCCCCGTGGACGGGTTCCACGCGCCCCGGTCGGGGGTGGCGCGGCTGGCGCTCAAGAGCGGGGTCCCGGTGGTGCCGCTGGGCATCTATCTCTCCGAGAAGGGCTGCAAGCGCGTCCCCACCAAACTGGAGGGCGAGCCGGACATCATCACCTGGTACCTGCGCGGACCGTACGCCATCACAGTGGGCAGGGCCCTGCGCTTCAGCGGCGACCCGTCCGATAAAACGCTGGTGCGGCGCACGGCGGAGCACATCATGGAGCAAATCCGCCTCCTGGCGCAGGAAAGCCGTCAGCGGGCGATGGGAGTTTGACGACAAAGAACCGGCGAGGAGCCGGTTTTGTTTTCCTGTTATTGCTGTCTTAAAACAATTGTCAGGCAATTGACATTCGTTCCCTTTTTTGCTACACTATGGGCGTAGTTGTCAGACAACTAGACCTTTCCCCCCTTTTGCCATGACCACACTCCTGATCAAACACGCGAGCCTGCTTGTCACGATGGACGACCGCCAGCGGGAGATTCCCGATGGCGGCCTTTTTATCCGCGACGGCTTCATCGAGCAGGTGGGGCAAACTGCCGGTTTGCCCAACACCGCCGACGAGATTCTCGACCTGCACGGTCACCTCATCCTGCCGGGACTGGTCAACACCCATCACCATTTCTACCAAACGCTGACGCGCGCCGTCCCGGCCGCGCAGGACGCCAACCTGTTCAACTGGCTGAAGACGCTCTACCCCATCTGGGCGCGGCTTACCCCGGAGGATATTTTCATCTCCACCCAGACTGCCCTGACCGAACTGGCGCTCTCGGGCTGTACCACTGCCTCAGACCACCTCTACCTCTATCCTAACGGTTCGAAACTGGACGATGAGATTGCCGCCGCGCTGGAGATCGGCGTCCGCCTCCACGCCTCGCGCGGCTCGATGTCGCTCGGCGAGTCGAAGGGCGGACTTCCGCCGGATTCGGTTGTGGACAGCGAAGAGAACATCCTGCGCGACAGCCAGCGGCTCATCGAAACCTACCACGACCCGAAGCCGGGTTCGTTTGTCCAGATCGTCCTTGCCCCCTGCTCGCCCTTCTCCGTGACCGGGGAACTGATGAAGCAGTCCGCCGCGCTGGCGCGGCAGTACGGCGTCCACCTGCACACCCACCTGGCCGAGACCGAGGACGAGGAGCAGTTTTGCCTGCAAAAGTTTGGCTACCGTCCCGTCCCCTACATGGAATCGTTGGACTGGGTGGGGGAGGATGTCTGGTTTGCCCATGCCATCTACGTCAACGGCGAGGAAGTGCAAACCTTTGCCCGGCACGGCTGCGGCGTGGCGCACTGCCCCTCCTCGAACATGCGCCTGGCCTCCGGGATTGCTCCCATCAAGGAATACCTGGCGGCGGGCGTGAAGGTCGGCTTGGGCGTGGACGGCAGCGCCAGCAACGACAGTTCGCACCTGCTGGCGGAGGCGCGTCAGGCCATGCTGCTGGCGCGGCTGAAGGAAGGAATGACAGGCTTTTCCCTGTCAAATGACCCGTCCCGGAAACTGATGACCGCCCGCGACGCCCTGCGTCTTGCCACGCGCGGCGGGGCGGCAGTTCTCGGACGAAAAGACATCGGCAGCCTCGAGGTCGGCAAATGCGCCGATTTCTTCGCTGTCAATCTAAACCGCCTCGACTACGCCGGCGCGCTCCACGACCCGGTGGCCGCGGCGGTCTTCTGCCAGCCTGTCCGGGCTGACTACACCGTCGTTGGCGGCAAGTTCGTCATCCGCGGCGGGCAATTGGTCACGATGGACGAGCGTCAACTCGTCGAGCGGCACAACCGGGCCGCCCGGCGTCTGCTGGAGGCGGCGTGAGCGGACTCCTGGCGGCAGTCTTCTTCGGCTGGACTGCGATTCTGGCGGCGCTGATTGTGTCCGGCGTGGGGCTGATCCTCAAGCGTTGGGGCTGGCTGCTGGTCGGGGGGGCCTTGATGTTGCCTCCTGCTTGGCTCTTCAGCGGCTATCCTGCCATTCGCGGGGCGGCGTTTCTGCTGCCCTTGCTCCTGTTTGCCGCCGCGCTGGCTCTGTGGAAGCGCAAGTTTTTCCTGGCCTGGCTGCTTTACTTGCCGGTGATTACGGCCATCGCCTGGTTGGCCGTGTCAGTTTTGTTGCAATAAGATTAGGAACTTAGAAGTGAAATGCTTGTTTTTTGTGCAAAAATTTTTAAACACAAAGGGCACGAAGTATACAAAGGGGGTTTAAAGTTTTCCTTCGTAATCTTTGTGTCCTTCGTGTTTGAATCTCTTTCGGCTTGTCCGAGTTAGGAACTTAGAAGTGAAATGCTTGTTTTTTGTGCAAAAATTTTTAAACACAAAGGGCACGAAGTATACAAAGGGGGTTTAAAGTTTTCCTTC